>JBDHUV010000088.1:0-2545 GCA_039809365.1 Candidatus Levyibacteriota bacterium | reverse complement strand
GAGATGATAAAAAAATATATTCCTGATACTGATAATACTCTCTTCTATCTTGCAGGTCCTACTGGTATGGTAAGTGCGATGTCACAGTTACTAACTGAATCTGGAGTAGACTCACTTTTCATAAAATCTGAAGATTATGGAGAGTATAAATAAAATGGAAGACAGGAAAATTAAAAAAGTTGCTCAAACACACCTCCCAACAAAATACGGTAAGTTTATTCTCTCTGTATATAAAGATAATGAAGAAAAAGAACATGTAGTAATGGAAGTTGGAGATATCCAGGATCCTGTATTGGTTCGTCTCCACTCTTCATGTGTAACAGGTGATATTTTTGGATCTTTAAAATGTGACTGTGGAGAACAACTTGAGGAAAGTATGAGAATGATCCAAAAAGAAAAAAGCGGTCTTATTCTTTATTTGAATCAAGAAGGAAGAGGTATAGGACTTACGAATAAAATAAAAGCATATGCATTACAAGAAAAAGGGTATGACACAGTAGAGGCAAATAAAAAATTAGGATTACCAATAGATGCTAGGGATTATAAAATTGCTGCAGAAATATTAAAAGATTTTGGAATATCTCAAGTAAGGATTCTTTCAAATAACCCAGATAAAGATGAGCAGCTTGTCCAGTACGGTATTACGGTAGTTGAACGTGTTCCGCTAGAGATACAACCACATGATGAGAATAGAGACTATCTTCGGGTGAAAAAAGAAAAAATGAGACACATTCTCTCATATGTCTAGTACTTCTCCACTTGTTACTGTTATTACTCCTACCTATAATCGGGCATATATTTTACCTACGGCAATACAGACTGTTTTGAATCAAACGTATCAAAATTTTGAGTATATTGTTGTTAATGATAATTCCACAGATAATACGTCACAAGTAGTGAGAGAAATTAAAGATAAAAGGATTAAATTTGTAAACAATATCCACACAAAAGGTCCTGCGGGGGCACGGAATACAGCACTCGATCTAGCAGAGGGTGAGTGGATTACGTATATTGATGACGATGATGAATGGTATCCAAATCTTTTAGAAATAATGGTGGGTAATATACTTATGAATAAAGATATAGTATTTGCTATACCAAAAGGAAAAAAGACTCTTGAATTATATGAAAATAACAAATTAGTAAAAGTTATAGATAACTCAGATAATTACCCTCATATTTTTACTGTTGAGAATATTGCTCATAAGACGTTTCATTTTGATAACATCGGCTTTATGCATTCACGAAAAGTTATTGAGGATGGTATTCGTTTTGATGAGTGTGGTGAAGTTGGAGCACTAGAAGATTGGGAATTTGCATTACAATTATGCGAACAGTATCCAGATGGATTATTAACAGTACAGGACATCCTATTTCATTACCATCAACGGTATGGATTAGATGGGAGAGTTGCTAATGATACATATAGAGGGACAATCAGTGCATACGAATACGTATATCAAAAGCACAAAAATGATAGTATTTTGAAAGGACAACCGTGGTATCCGCAACGGATATTAAAATATTCTAAACTTCAAAAAGAGTTTGAAGAAGGTAAATCTCCGCCAAAGTATCTTTTACCATTTCAGGATTATAAATAATCAAAAAATTTGGAGAAAGTAGTAAAGATTGGAATCAACCAAAGACTACTAGATTGTCAGTTCATTCTCAGATTTCATACTCGTAGCATCAATAAGTAGTTTTTGTAATACTCCAACAAAGACAGTAATAATACTGGAGGTAAATATGAATACCCCTCCAAACGTTATAACAAACGTAATGTCTTCTGTTGGATCAATATTCTTTGTAAGGAGTACTCCTGCTATAACAGCAAGAGCAACAAATATACTAAACATAACTGAGCATATTTTTATATTTCTTAAAATATTAATTGATTGCTTTGAAAATATTTTATTTTTATCTATTGAATGTAAAAGCTTCAGTGTCTGATATAACGCGATAAAAAATGGTGCAGCTATAATATATGCACTTGTTAGGAATGTATATGTGAGGTATGTATCTATTGGTTTTTCTACAGATTCTTCTCTCAAAAGTTCAGGAATTAAAATAAAGCACACGGCTAGTGCAGCTATTCCTACAAGATAAATAACCCATCGTGCAAAAGTAGTTGTGGATATTTTCACTTTGAACCTCCTTTTTTGTATTCCAAAATATCACCTGGCTGGCAATCAAGAGCTTTGCATATCGCTTCTAACGTAGAAAATCTAATGGCTCTCGCTTTTCCATTTTTTAAAATAGAAAGATTTGCCATAGTAATCCCTACTCTCTCTGAGAGCTCTGTTACGCTCATTTTTCTTTTTGCTAACATGACATCAATATTGATAACTATACCCATATTTTAAACAGTTAAATCATTTTCAGATTTTATATCCACAACATTCTTTAATATTTTTTTGAATATTGCAGAAGCAGTTGCAACTACAAGAGAAGTAAAAATAAATATAAATCCTATTGCTGCAACTCCTGGTGCATCGTCTCTTTCTGCAAGGTAAAAAATATATGGCATTCCCACAATATATAGTGC
>JBDHUV010000087.1:0-2586 GCA_039809365.1 Candidatus Levyibacteriota bacterium | reverse complement strand
GTCCAGGGCATATATCATGTGACAGGAAATGATGTATTAACTCCATATGAAGCTACACAGTTAATCGCTCAAGAATTTGATCTTGATAGTACGCTTATCTCCTCAACTACACGAGATGAGTATTTTGCTGGAAAAGCGCAAAGACCGTTTAATTTATCTCTAAATAATGATAAAATAAAGGCCTTAGGGGTCCGGATGAGAACATTTCAAGAAGGACTAAAAGAGATGCAACATCAGATAGCAAATTTAAATGCATCTCATCAAGAATAGAATAAACAATTTGCTAAAAAATAAGAATTTATGACAATCACTTTTATTGGACACGGATATGTAGGACTTGTAACAGCAGCAGTATTTGCAGATTTAGGTAATACAGTGTATGTTATTGGACACACCCCCAAAAAAATAGAAGATCTTAAAAACGGTATTATTCCAATTTATGAGCCAGGGCTCGAAGAGTTAGTAGAAAGAAATGTAAAAGCAGGAAGACTTATTCCTACGCTAGAGTATGATGAAGCTATTCCAGCTTCTCGTGTGGTATTTATTGCAGTGGGTACTCCTCCCAAATCAGACGGTTCTGCAGATTTATCAGTTGTCTTTGATGTAGCAAATAAACTTGCTCCTCATCTCAATAAATACACAGTAGTGAATGTAAAAAGTACTGTCCCTGTTGGAACCAATAGAAAAGTATTAGACATGATTACACAGGGAAAAGGTGCAGATGCGCAAGTAGATATTGCATCAGTTCCTGAGTTTTTGAGGGAAGGTCAAGCAATATCTGACACACAGCATCCAGATCGAATTGTCATAGGTGTTGAGACAAAAAAAGCAGAAGAAACGTTAGTAGAGTTACACAATCCAATTATTCAAGGGAATACTGATACTCATCTTGTTCTTACAAATATTGAGACTGCCGAGATGATTAAATATGCAGCGAATGCTTTCCTTGCTACAAAAATATCTTTTTCAAATGCTATTGCCCAACTTTCTGAGATTGTCGGTGCGAATGGTCCTGACGTATTACAAGCAATTGGTCTTGATAAAAGAATTGGGCAAGCATTTTTGAATCCTGGTGCAGGGTATGGCGGAAGTTGTTTTCCTAAAGATGTAAAAGCATTGATACAGATTGCAAAAAGCAATGGGTATAACTTTGGGCTCCTTGATGAAGTAGAGGCAATTAATAAAGCAGCTATTGACTCTATTTCTGAAAAAGCAGTTTCCATGCTTGGAGATGTAAAAGATAAAACAATCGCAATACTTGGACTTGCGTTCAAACCAGATACTGATGATATGCGAGAAGCTCCTTCTATCTATATTGTGAATACTCTTCATGAGAAAGGGGCAAATATAAAAGCATATGACCCTGTGGCAATGGAGAACTCGAAAAAGATTTTTAGTAATCTTGAAAATATGTCATTTACGCAGAATGCATATGAAGCAGTTGAGGATGCAGATCTTGTTATTGTAGTGACAGAATGGAATGAGTTTAAACAACTGAGTACAAGTAAAATGCTTAAATTAATGAAGTCTGCAAATATGATTGATGGAAGAAATATTTATAATCCACAAATAATGCGGGAAAAAGGATTTACATATATTGGAGTAGGTCGTTAATCCAAATGAAAAGAACTCTCATTACTGGTATAACTGGATTTGCAGGAAGTTTTCTGGCAGAACATCTCCTCTCTTTAAATATCCAAGATCAAGAAATTTATGGTACATATCTTTCAGACTCTAGTCTCGAAAATATCCAGTCCATAAAAGAAAATCTTTCACTTACAAAAATTGATTTAACAGATTCAGGTGCAGTTGAAGAGTTAATTAAATCTGTAATGCCTTCTGAGATATATCATTTAGCTGCTCTTCCTTCTCCTGCAGATAGTTATGCTGACCCAGCAACATATATTCATAATAACGTAGATGTGCAATTACATATACTCGAAGCATTAAAGAAACACTCTCCACAAACTCGCCTTGTGCTTGTCTCATCAGGAGAAGTATATGGGCAGGTTAATCCTGATGAATTACCTTTAGATGAAAACACTTTGTTTAGACCTACTAGTCCGTATTCTGTTTCAAAAGCAACGCAGGATTTGTTAGGGCTTCAGTATTATCTTGCATTTAAACTCCCAATTATTCGAGTACGTCCATTTAATCATATAGGTCCAAAACAGTCTCCTGCGTTTGTTGTAGCCTCTTTTGCAAAACAGATAGCTGAAGTTGAAAAACAAGAAGATCAAGCCTCTATAAAAGTAGGTAATTTATCTGCACGAAGAGATTTTACTGACGTACGAGATATGGTAAGAGCCTATCAGGTCGTGATGGATAAAGGAAATGTTGGGGAAGTGTATAACATTGGGAGTGGTACATCTGTAGCGATCCAGACAATTGTTGACAGTTTTATTCAAATGGCAAAAAAAGAGATTACTGTAGAAGTTGATCAAGCAAGAATCCGTCCTTTAGACATTCCAGATATTATCTGTGATGCGACAAAAATTCGTTCATTAGGATGGAATACTCAAATACAGTTAGATCAAACATTGAAAGATACGTTGGAGTATTGGAGAAAGCAAGTATAAAATTATT
>JBDHUV010000086.1:0-2634 GCA_039809365.1 Candidatus Levyibacteriota bacterium | reverse complement strand
AAATGGTAATTCTAATCCTTGCTCTTGAGTATGAGCAATACCAAGATGAGTATACGCAGCTTTTGTAGCAATGCGTCCTCGAGGAGTCCTTTTTATAAATCCTATTTGCATAAGATACGGTTCTACAACATCTTCAAGCGTCCCTACATCTTCAGAAAGTGAAGAAGCAAGTGTCTCAATCCCGACTGGACCACCATTATGCATCTGAATAATTGCGTGTAACATACGAATGTCTGAGTTATCCAATCCTTTCTCATCTACTTCAAGCATTTGAAATGCTTCTGTAATAAGATCATGAGTTATTTTTCCTGTTCCTTTCACTTGTGCATAATCTCTTGCTCTTTTTAGAATTTTAAGTGCGATTCGAGGAGTTCCCCTTCCTCTTTGTGCAATCTCTTTTATACTTTCTTTATCTATAGAAGTACTTAATTTTTCTGCAGCATGTTGGATTACAATATGGAGCTCTTGAGGAGTATAAAATTGTAATCTATGTATAACGCCAAACCTGTCACGTAATGGTGCGGAAAGAAGTCCTACTCTCGTTGTTGCTCCAATAATTGTAAATTGAGGAAGGTCAAGTCTGAGTGTTCTTGCTGATGGTCCTTTTCCGATTACGATATCAAGACAGTAATCTTCCATAGCAGGATATAACGTCTCCTCTACTATCTTATTGAGTCTATGTATTTCATCGATAAAAAGGATATCTCCTTTCTCAAGATTCGTAAGAATAGAAGCAAGATCCCCTGCTCTTTCAATTGCAGGACCCGAAGTTACCCTTATATTGCTTCCCATCTCTTTTGCAATAAGATGAGAAAGGGTTGTTTTTCCAAGTCCTGGAGGCCCGTATAGTAAAACGTGTTCGACTGCTTCTTCTCTTTTTTTTGCAGCAGTAATTGCGATCTGTAATGATTCTTTTATTTTTGGTTGTCCATAAAACTCATCCCATGATTTTGCTCTCAGCGAGTTTATTAATACTTCTTCTTCAGGTGGAGTTTCTTGTGATTTTATAATTGACTGGAAATTATCCATAAATATTTAATTATTGTGCAAGCTTTTTTAAAGCTGCTTTTAATTTAGCCTCAGTACTTCCCTCAGGTAATGTGTGAAGTACTGCGTGTATCTCTGGTAATCCAAATCCCATAGATCTTAGTGCTGCAATGACCTCATCATGAATGCTTGAATCTTCAATTGCTGCGAGTTCATCTCCCCCTTTGGTGAATTTACTTTTTAACTCAAGAATTATTTTTTGTGCATTCTTTTTACCAAGTCTTGGGACTGCAGTAAAAAATGAAACATTTCCAGAAATAATTGCATCGATAATATCGTTTCTTGAACCAGTTGAGAATATTTGTACTGCTGTTTTTGGACCTATGCCTGAGATAGAGATAAATTTTTCAAATAATTTCAAATCTTCTGCATGGAGAAATCCAAACAGTTCAAGTGTGTCTTCTTTTACATGGGTATAGGTAAAAACTTGGAGTGTTTTTTCAGGGTCAGAACCAGCAGTAATCACTTCACGAGTAGCAAGAACTTTATATCCAACTCCATTTACATCTATATATACATATGGATCATCCCTATATGTAATTTTCCCTCTTAAAAATCCAATCATACTATTTCTGTTTTGAGTTTAATTTATAACTGAAAGCATGGGTAAGTGCAATAGCAAGCGCGTCTGCAGTATCGTCTGGCTTTGGAATAGTTTTTAAAAATAAGAGACTTTTCACCATCTGTCCTATCTGGGATTTATCTGCTCTTCCGTATCCAGTTAACGCAATTTTAACTTGTAGAGGGGTGTATGAAATAATGGGGATATTTTGCTGGACAGCTGCAAGTATGACGACTCCCCGAGCTTGTCCCACAATAAGTGCTGTGGAGACATTTTTATTAAAAAATAGTTCTTCAATTGCCACTGCATCTGGTTTGTACTCAGATAACAGTGCAGTCATGAATGTATAAATTGATTGGAGTCGTACCGGTGCAGAGTCAGTTTTTGGAGTTTCAAAACAATTATATGCGAGTGTTGTGATTTTATTACCAGTATCTTGGATTACACCCCATCCATTTCTTGCAATACCAGGATCAATTCCTATAATCCGCATATACTTATTTATTATACCATGTGATAGCTTTATGAATTTTTATTCTCAATTTTTTGAAGAAATATAGATTTGATGATTGAAAGACTTTCAGGATCATAGATAGAAGTTGTAAAAATTTGTTTCCCAAACTTTTTTAACGAGGAAACTGCTTTATCTATACGATCAGACTGCACAAGGTCAGTTTTTGTAAGTAAAATAATCTCAGGTTTTTTTAAAAGAACTCCTTGCTCATATGAACTAAATTCATTTCTGATTGTTTGATATGTTTCGCTGAGGTCTTCTTCAGTTATATCTATGCAGTGAACAAGTAGCTCTGTTTTTTCAATATGTTTGAGAAATTTTGTTCCAAGTCCTTTACCACTGTGTGCTCCTTCAATAAGTCCCGGAATATCTGCAAGAACAATACGTTGACTATCTGTTTGTATAACTCCAAGATTTGGCTCAAGTGTTGTAAACGGATAATTGCCTATTTTAGGATCAGCGTTAGTAAGAACTGAGAGAAGACTACTTTTCCCTGCATTTGGTTTTCCGA
>JBDHUV010000085.1:0-2704 GCA_039809365.1 Candidatus Levyibacteriota bacterium | reverse complement strand
AAAGGTTCAGCTTCAGCATCTGAAATTGTGTCAGGTGCATTAAGAGATCATGAAAGAGCGAAGCTTATTGGAGAGACCTCATTTGGGAAAGGTACTATTCAGCAAGCACTTGATATGGATGCAGGTTCCAGTATTCATTTAACCATAGCAAAATGGCTTACCCCAAATGGAACATGGGTACATGAAAAAGGGCTTGAGCCAGATATTACCGTGGCATTTGATCAGAAAAAAAGTGATGGAAAAGAGTTTGATAATCAGCTTCAACGAGCTGTCCAAGAGCTTGTAAAATAAAATTTTCTTCTCAGCATATCTTTCCCGTGATACAATAACGGTATGATACAAAAATATATAAAGTATATTGCAGGTATTTGTATACTTATTGGGATATTAATTCTTATCCTTTTTATGAGATCCAAATTTACTCCTGATTATCAGTTTAAAAATGGTGCTGCTGTAGTAAAAGAGATGCGTTCACTCAATAGATTGGAGACTGCTCAATTTACAATTGAGAAAATTATTGATGCAGGAACATCAGGAAGTGCCTTGCGCAATTTCTTATTCGGAGATAGGCTTCTCTTTATTGCGCACGGAGAAGTTATTGCTGGATTCGATCTTTCGCAACTATCTGAGAATGATATCTCAATCTCAGATGACTCAATTAATCTCACACTTCCATCCCCTCAGATTTTATTTGTCAGACTGGATAGTGAGCAATCACGTGTCTATGACAGACAACAAGGACTTCTTACAAAGGGAGATAAAGATCTCGAGTCTGCTGCACGTCTTGAAGCAGAGCAGACAATTAAAAAATCAGCATGTGAATCAGGAATTCTTACTCAAGCAACAGATAATGGTAGAAAACAACTTACAACAATTTTAAGATCATTTGGATTTGATTCAGTGCATATTGAGATCCCCGTAGGTTCTTGTTAAGGTAAAATGAGAGTATCCTATTCTCGAATTTGACTGTAATATCTGATACAATCGTGCATATGCAATTATATAACACGCTCAGTAGAACAATTGAAGAGTTTAATCCTCTCAATCCCCCACATGTTGGTATGTATACCTGTGGCCCGACAGTCTATGATTACACCCATATTGGGCATTTACGCAAGTATATTAATGACGATATATTGCGCAGAGTATTGGAGTTAAATAACTATGATGTAAAACAAGTAATGAATGTAACTGATGTTGGTCATTTGGCTTCAGATGGGGATGAAGGAGAAGACAAACTAGAAAAAGGGGCAAAAAAATTTGGAAGAAGTGTATTAGATGTTGCAAGATTTTTTGAGAAAGATTTTTTTGATTCACTGGACGCAGTAAATATTCAACGTCCAACCATTGTTGCTCGTGCAACAGAGCATATCCAAGAGCAGATCGAGTTGATAGGTATATTAGAAGAAAAAGGATATACATATAAAACTGCACAAGCTATATATTTTGATGTTTCAAAATTTCCCACGTATACTGCTTTATCAAGACAAAAATTAGAAGACAAACTAACAGGTGCTCGGGACGATGTAATAGTGGACTCAAAAAAAAGGAATCCTCAAGATTTTGCTTTATGGTTTTTTACAGTTGGGAGGTTTGAAGATCATGCATTGCGATGGGACTCTCCATGGGGTACAGGTTTCCCTGGTTGGCATATTGAATGTAGTGCAATGGCAATGAAATATTTAGGACTTACTCTTGATATTCATACAGGGGGAGTAGACCATATTCCCGTACATCATACAAATGAAAGAGCTCAGTCAGAGGCTGCAACTGGAGTAGACTTTGTGAAGTATTGGGTACATCATGAATTTTTGATGGTTGATGAGACAAAAATGTCTAAATCGAAAGGCAATTTTTACACACTTTCAGATGTTAAAGAACGAAATATATCCCCTCTTGCATTCAGATATCTTACGTTTCAGGTACATTATAGAACAGAGATGAACTTTACTTGGAAAAGTCTTCAATCTGCTCAACATACATTAGAGCGCCTGTATGACATTGCATTTGAGTTACCTCGCACCATAGGGGATGGGTGCATAGAGTATGACAGAGATTTTGTTGATGCAGTAAGTAATGATTTAAATATGCCTAAAGCACTTGCGTTGATGTGGGAGATGCTTCGATCAGATAATTTAGATAAAGATAAAGCTGCTTCTTTGTATATGATGGATAAAGTATTTGGGTTAAAAATTGCACAACAGGTCGAAGCGATGCGTTCAATTCCAGATGAGATTCAAACAATGGTGAATGAAAGAGAACAGATGAGAAAGCATAAAAGATATACAGATGCAGATAAATTAAGGAAAGAAATAGAGAGTAAAGGGTATATGATAAAAGATAGAGAAGACGGATCAACACAAATACTGAAAAGAGTATAAAATGTATATTATTCGTCTTTTTGTGTAGGAGTAGATGCTGGGTCAGTAGCGTTTACAAAATGGAGTATTCTACTTGCAGATAATCTTGTTGAATCATCTTCATCAGGAAATCCGACAACGAGTATTTTCTCACCTTCCTCTATTTGAGAAAAACCAGACTTTTGAACCCCATCTTTGTGACTATATTGTTTTGTTGTTGTTGATTTCTCTATATCGACCGTTTTTTTCTCATTTTTATTTGTAGTCACGGTGATTGTATATTCATCATCGTCAACTGCAGTTACTGTCCCTTGAATATATTGAGGAATGGAGGATGTTTTTGT
>JBDHUV010000084.1:0-2730 GCA_039809365.1 Candidatus Levyibacteriota bacterium | reverse complement strand
GGTCCTGCTTTTTCAGAATCTGTTTCTACGGGAATGCGAAGGACAAGAAAAAGTTCCAAAGGCATACTAACTCCTGAAATACTCTCATTTATCCCTTTAATCTGTTTAATTTTAGTAGGAGGATTTTTTGTTGTCAGACTATTTTACTTACAGGTACTCCGGAGTGACTATTATAGAAGACTTTCTGATGAAAATAGGCTAAGGACAGTCGTGATCCCTGCCCCAAGAGGGATCATTTTTGATAGAAACGGTAAACCTCTGGTAAGTAACTCTCCAGCATTTTCAGTTCGTGATGAATATTCAAAAGATAAGAAAGTTACGTTTATCCCGAAAGAAGATGCATTAAATATGATCTCAAAAGGAGAAGAAGTATTTAGTACTATTCAGCGTGAATATTTATATAAAGAAGCCTTTGCGCATGTTTTAGGGTATATAGGGCAAATTTCAGAAGATGAGCTGTCAATGCAACAGTACCAAGGGTATGCCTTAACTGATTTTGTTGGAAAAATGGGTTTAGAACAACAGTATGAACACGATTTACACGGAAAAAATGGACGAGAACTCTATGAAGTAGATGCATTAGGTGAAAAAGTACGTTTCTTAGGAAAAGACGTTCCTATCGCAGGAAAGAATATAAATACAACTCTGGATATAGGTCTACAATTAGCAGCAGAACAAGCAATACATGAGGCATCAAAAGGCGCAGTAATTGTCTCTGATCCGCAAGATGGAGGGATCCTTGCTTTATACTCCCAGCCATCATTTGATCCGAATCTTTTTACTCATAATAAAGAGTATGAGTCTTCGGGTCCTTATGCACATGTGGAGGATATATTACTCGATGGTCAGATGCAACCATTACTAGATAGAGCGATTGCAGGAACATATCCACCTGGATCTACATATAAGTTAGTGAGTGGGATTGCTGCGCTTGAGACAGGGGCTATGAAACGTGACACCATTGTGAAAGATACGGGAATACTGAAAATAGGGGCATTCTCATTTGGAAACTGGTACTGGTTACAGTATGGAAGAACAGATGGGGATGTAGACATTGTGAAGGCAGTTGAACGATCAAATGACATCTATTTTTATAAAGCAGCAGAAGCAACGGGAATAAAAAGATTATCTGAGTGGTCTAGAAAATTTGGACTTGGGGAGAAAACATCAATTGATCTTCCAGGAGAGATGTCTGGGACTGTCCCAGATGAAGCGTGGAAAAAAGAACATATAGGAGAAGGATGGTATTTAGGTGATAACTATAATATGGGTATTGGACAAGGATATTTACTTGCAACTCCATTACAAGTAAATATGTTTACTATTCCTTTTGCAAACGGTGGTACATTATACCAACCTCATTTACTCAAAGGACAGAAGAAAGTGGTTCAAAAAAACTTTGTAAAAAAAGAAAATCTAGAAGCTATACGAGAAGGTATGAGGAGAAGTTGCTCTGCAGGCGGTGGAGTAGCTTTTCCATTCTTTGATTTTAAAGTAAAAAATGAAAAACTACCGTTAGATGGGCAAGATTTTGTTGAAGTAAATGCAACAGGAAGTGGACTTATGACAAAAGTAGCAATAGGGTGTAAAACAGGGACATCAGAATCAGGAGGGGAAAGGAAACCTCATGCGTGGATTACTGTAATTGCTCCATTTTATGATCCTGAGATTGTGGTAACCGTACTTGTTGAGACTGCAGGAGAAGGTTCAAGTGTTGCAGGGCCAATTGCAGAAAAAATAGTGAGAGCGTATTTTGAAGGAAAAGAATAAATATTCCTAGTTTCTTTCAGGAGTAATAAGGGGGCACTCAGCAAACTCACAATTTGGCCCTTCTCTTCCAACTGTAGAGCCATCAGGGCAAATTTTTGCTTCTAATGTACAAGCTGATTGTGTATCCTCTGGTATTACTGGTGTTGTATTTGAAGAGTTTAAATGTATAAATAGATATCCTAAAAATAGGAAAGAGAATAATATACACGCACCTACAAACCCTAGTAATATTTTAATAATAATCCCTTTTGTGTTACGGGTAGTAGAGGCTGGAAGGAGTTTCTCTTCATCAGGTGCCTCTATAAGTGGTTCTTCGGGTGGTGCTTCAAGGAGTTTTTTATCCTCTTCAGGAGATTGTAAATTATCCATAATTTATTATTAAGAAAAATGAATATAAATTGCAAGCAATATTATTAAATGACCTATAGTGAAGGATAAAATAATTTAGTATAATATAGTACAAGCTCGAAAGTGTTCTCAGAAAGGGATTGTGTCATGACCTTGTGGGATGCATTCACAATTATTATTATTGTGAGTGTCATATTTGCAATATCACTGGCTCCAGGATGGATTAAGAGACGACAGGCAAAAAAGAGCCATGTCTCAAGAAGGGAGGACGCGGATGATGTGTAACGTTGTCTATATCAGCGTTTTGGTATTGTACCTAGCGCTGATTGTGCCATACCTATTCTGGGTGTGGTTTGAGAAGCCATGAGGAGATAACCATGACGATCCTGGCGATTCTCGTTGTATTTGGCGTCGTGTCGTATTTCTGGCTTCATGTATCTGAAGCATTTAAGGAGGAAGAACAATAATACTTTCGAAAGCTTTCTGCGCTCCTTGTTTCTTTAAAATGAGGAGCGCATTACATCACACAGTACCCGTATTTGTAACTTGAATATCGTGTTCTTCATCAATTGTGACTTCAAAAATGGGTAGTCCTTTTGCTAGTGCCTGCAA
>JBDHUV010000083.1:0-2745 GCA_039809365.1 Candidatus Levyibacteriota bacterium | reverse complement strand
ACAAAGAAAAGTTTTAAAAATCTACTCTCTTATTACAAAGAGATAGCTACACTCGGCCAAATACAAGCACTCCTTGAGTGGGATCTCAATGTAGGGCTTCCTTCTTCAGGGAGTCAAAGTCGTGCAGAACAGTCTGCATACATCACCCAACTTTCTACAGAAAAATGGCAGAATCCTAAATTCCTTGAGTTATTCAATAAAGCAAAAAATGAGGAGAAACAGACAAAAGAAGAAAAAGCTGTGATCAGGACACTAGAACATGGATTTAAGTACTATACTTCAATACCGAAAGAATTAATTATAGAATTTTCTAAAGAAACGTCACTTGCGTTTATGGCATGGAACACAGCAAAACAAAAAAATGAATTTTCAGAGTTTTTGCCAAATCTCCAAACAATTATTAGATTATGTCAGCTTATGGCAGATCATCTTACTTATAAAAAAGATAGATATGATGCACTCCTTGATTTATATGAACCAGGCCTTACTGCAAAAACATGTGAGAATCTTTTCTCTCAAATACAACCTTCACTTTCAAGTTTAATCGAAACAATTATACACTCAAAAGGATATAGGTCGGAACCAGAGTTTGTAGGCAAAAATATTATTTTTGATAATTCCCGCCAAGAAGAGCTGTCCCACTATATTTTGAAAAAAATGGGATATGATTTCACATCAGGAAGACTAGATATTTCACCACATCCTTTCACTATCGGATTAGGAGCACGAGATATTCGTATTACTACTGCATATACTCCAAATGATTTCAGAGATAGTCTTATGGCAAGTATTCATGAAGGGGGACACGCGTTATATGAACAAGGGATAGATCCTGAGTATGCAGATACTCCGTTAGGTGGTGGAGTATCTCTTGGTATTCACGAATCTCAGTCTAGATTTTGGGAAAATATGATTGGAAGAAATCCAGAGTTTATCAAGTTTGTTACTCCACTCCTTCATGCATTTTTCCCTGCACTCTCAACTGGAGATAGTGATGTTATGACCATGTTATTTAACCATGTAAAGCCTGGCTTTATTAGAATTGAGGCGGATGAAGTTACGTACAACCTCCATATTATTATAAGGTTTGAGATAGAACACGCGTTAATAAACAATAAAATAGACGCAAAAGATCTTCCAGAAATATGGAGAGAAAAAATGAAGAAATATCTCGGAATCACTCCTCAGACTGATTCGCAAGGAGTTTTACAAGACGTCCACTGGTCATATGGTTCATTTGGCTACTTCCCAACATATACATTAGGAAATCTCTATGCAGCACAAATAAGTAATGCAATAAAAAAAGATATTCCATATGAACAACAACTCTCAACAGGAAACGTAAGAGAAGTACTCGGGTGGCTAAGAACAAATATACATACACATGGATCGTTATATACTTCCGAACAATTAATAAAGAAAGCAACAGGGGAAGAACTCAGTGCAAGATACTTCTTAGATTATATCCAAACAAAATACTCACAGTTATACAATATATAATTCGTTATATCTTCTTGACAGGTATAGTTACCAGTTCTATAATAGTTTGATCGATTTATTGCCCCTCTATTCGTCTCTGTCCCCAAATATATGAAAAAGTTTCTAGATAAAGTTCGTAGTATTTTTGTGCGCAATAAAAAAACAAGAAAATCAAACAAAAAAATAAATCCAGTTGTTCAAACGTACAGAAATACAGTTGTACATATAAAGAAGAGACCTGTTCTCTCTTTTCTCATCGCGTTGATTATACTCGTTGTAATTATAGGAATTGGTAGTTTTCTTTCTAGCCCTAAGCCAAAACCTGAGACAGCAAAGCAACCAAAAGCAGTTTCAGTATTTACATTAGGAAAAACTCCCACTGTAATGTTACAAGCAAAAATAGAGAAAAAAGGAGTTATTAAAATAACAGCACTTTCGGGAGGAATTGTCCAGAGTATTCCTGTCACAGAAGGACAAAAAGTAAATGCAGGTCAAACCCTTATAAATCTATCTACAAATTATAATGGAGCAAATTTACCAGGACTTCAAACTGCTCTTGCGCGTGCACAGTATAACAATGTTGTCCAAACGTACGATACGCAAAAAGATCTTATTGCAAAACAACGCGAAGTAGCAGAGCAAACAAGAGAAAATACAGGAGATCTGAGAGAAATGAGTCAAGATTCACTAAATGATACACGATCATTACTTGATCTCAATCAAAGTGCACTTGATAATATCAATAATACTATTGAACAGCTTGAGTCAATTCCTAATCCAGATGACCAACAACAGGCAAATCTTGCACAAGCTGAACAAGCAAGACTCCAACTGCAAGCGAGTGTTAACCAGTTAAGATCTTCAGTGAGAAACCTTGAATACTCAGTAAATGAAGATAATCCACCTACAGACCTTGCAAATTTACAGAAAGACATTACATTAAAACAACTTGATCTTCAACAAAAAGCATTAGAGCTGAATAAAGAAACTTCAAGACTACAATACAATATCGCAGCAGTTGGTGAGTCTCTTATGCATCCATCAAGTCCATATGCTGCAATCGTAGAGAGAATTCATGTTCAAGTGGGACAATCAGTCTCTCCTGGTACGACATTAGTTACGATTTCATGCTTGAATATAAATGCATCTGCTGTGGTGAATACTCCCCGAAAGTTTGCTCTCTCTATCTCACAAGTTGAACCAAGTATTTTGAATATAAATAATACAAAAGTTCCTGTATATCCAACTCATATCTCATCTGTTGCA
>JBDHUV010000082.1:0-3000 GCA_039809365.1 Candidatus Levyibacteriota bacterium | reverse complement strand
ATGAGTATGAAAGATAAAAAAAATAGAGATAAAGTTAAAAAAACATTCTCTCAAGCAAAAAAATGGACAGAAGACACAGTTGAGTCTATGCAAGGAGATTTAAAAAATACTGCAAAGTCTGTAAAAGAAAAAGCAAATGAAAAATCTGTACAGACAAAATCAGCTACAAAAAAAACTCCAACTTCTAAATAATAATTTAGAATCAGAAATAAAAACAGCCCGTATGTGGGCTGTTTTTATTGAGTATATTTAGCGATATACTGCTCGTCCTACAGCAATAAGTGCCATTGCCCCTATAACTGCTACGATTAAACTATAAAGATTGAATCCTGTTACAGACGGAGTACCGAGAAGATTCATAATAAACCCTCCGATAACTGCACCAACAACACCGAGAAGTATATCTCCTATTATTCCTTGTCGTGCACTTGTCCCCATTATTACTGAAGAAAGCCATCCTGCAATAGCTCCAAAGAGTATCCAGAGTAAAATATTCATGTATATCACCACCTTTTGTATTCACTACTCTTTTGTATATACAGAATAGTGCTTGGTAGTTAACAACCAATGTGGATACTGTAAGAAATATATAAGAGTATGCCTAATTACGTTTACATTACAGGATGTATTTGGTAAGATTTAACCATATTGAATGAAAAATACAATTGAGGATGTATATAAAGCAAGTCTTAAATTTTTAGACCCCCTAACTCCAGAAAACACATACGCAACTATTGTTCATGAAGCTGTAAAACTGGTAAAAGGTGAAGATGGACTGATTGTTCTAAAAAAATCTTCAGGATTAGAAGTTGTGTACGGATCTTCTCCAGCCATTCGATCGGTACGAATTCGTAAAAGAGGATATACATATCAATCATATAAAGAAAAAAGGGCATTTATTATAGTGCCTAAAGATTTTGTACAGACTCATCCTGCAGTTGCTGAATATGGGATAAAATCATCTATATTTTTACCTCTCTCATATAAAAATAAATCAATTGGTGTATTATTGGTGAGATCGTTTGATAATCTTGAGTTTACACAAAGAGAGGTAGAAATATTAAAATTATTTGGATCTATGGCAAGTCTTGCGATTCGTAAAACAGAGCTATATAGCGAGACAAAATATGCTCTTGAAGTAAGAGATACATTCTTATCTATGGCTTCTCATGAATTAAGAACTCCTCTAACAGTGATTAATGGGTATGCACAAATGTTATACAAAAAGTTTAAAAATTCTCATTCAGTGGAGGCCGAATGGATAAAAAAGCTTTATATAGAAAATATTCGATTAACAAATTTGGTGAAAGAGCTTCTAGAAGTAAATAAAATTAGATCAGGGCAAGTACAATATTTTTGGGTAGAATTTTCGGTTGGAGAAATCACATCCAGTATACTGAAACAGTTTAAAGAACGATTTTCTCAACGTCATCTTATATTTATGAATGAAATAACAGATAAAAATATAAAATTAGTTGGAGATAAAGAAAAAATTGTACAGATGACAATGAGCATTTTTGATAATGCTGTAAAGTTTTCTAATCAGAATACTGATATTAAATTTACCATATCTCAGAAGAAATCGTATATTGTTATGTGTATAGAGGATATGGGTGAAGGGATATCAAAAGATAATCTTTCTAGAATATTTGAAAGTTTTTATAAAGGTGAGATGACAAAAGAAGGAATTGGAATTGGGTTATATCTTGTCCGAAGTATTATTAACGAACACCGAGGTACAATCAAAATTGCTTCTAAAAAGAATAAAGGGACAAAGGTTATGATTAGACTACCTATCTTAAAACTATGAGCTTAGAAATCAGAGGAGAGCATATTCAGCAAATGCATCGGGAGGAGACAGCAGTCTATGATAATTTGGAAGGATCATCAAGACTTTTCTCAAGAAGTGTAAACCTTCTTATGAAGAGTCCTGAAAAAGGAATAAATGTATCTTTTGTTGGTGCATCAGGTGCAGGGAAAGAGACAGCTGCAGGACAGTATATTTATAAAATATTACATAACAAAAAATTAAATAAATTTCTTTCTGAATCAGATAGAAATCTAGATATTAGGTATGTTTCACTCGCCTCTGTTATGGAAGCTGCAGAACAGTTAGGATGGGTAGAATCAGAATGGGGAGCTTTTACACCTAATGAGTTTATGATAGCTTCAATTTTGATGAGAGATGTGGCTGGAATGCTAAATAATGAACAGTTTGAGGATAAAGATGATAGAGACTCATCCTCAAATATTCCAGTGAACATTTTTGAAACTGTTGCGATTGCAAAACCATTGAATCTCGGGGCATCTGCAATACTCCATTTAGATGGGAGAGCCAACCATTTTCTTCATGCTTTAGTAAGAAATGATCAAGTGCAGGAAAAAGCAAAAGAAGTCCGTGGCAAGTTATGGGATGATGATGTGTCAACTGAACAAATAAAAGAGTCGATAGATGCTGTTGGATCAAGTTGGGACATTGAGCTTACAGAAGATAAAATTGTTCCAATAAGAAAGTCTATGGGGAATATATTTGGTATGGAGCGAATGAATGAATTAATAAACAGTGCAATTATAGAAGAACAACAACAAGGGAATTTACCTGATTTTATTCTTCAAGTTGATAAAGATAGTTTGCGAGAGAATCCTATGGCAAGAACAGAAGGAGAAAAGGAATTACTAAAATATTTTGCTAGGGGAAAATGGGGAGTTCGTGATGCAAATTTTATTGTTGCAGAAAATGAATTACTTGAGGAAGGAAAAGTACAATTCTATAGAAGCATGACAGATAAATATAAAGTTGATGTAATAGAGTTACTTGGTTTACAACCTACAAAAAGAAAGTCTACTCTTTGATCATATACCCAAAACCTCTTACAGAGTGAATAAGTTTTTTCTTATGTGAATTATCTACTTTCTTTCTTAAATACCCCATATATACGTCGACAACTCGGGTCTCAATATCTGGAGAGTACAACCAGATTCTATTTAAAATCATCTCTC
>JBDHUV010000081.1:0-3074 GCA_039809365.1 Candidatus Levyibacteriota bacterium | reverse complement strand
AACATAATTAATCGGGCGACTATTTTTAAAAGTTTTAGAAGCCTAATAAGAACTCGACGAATCAAGCCACTTTTCTTTTGAGGGTTAATGATAATAATATTATTATCTCCATAAATTTTTATCAGTATCTTATCCATAATAGATTATAAAACGTCCGGGAGATCGGGTTAACACTTTTGTCTCCTACTCTCATAATACTGATCTAATATTCCGCGCTATACACATGACTTAGAAATGCTGGGATATCAAAGTCGTCATAAAAAGGATATATATGAAATTTCGAGATACAGCAATATGGTATAGTAGCGAGGATTATTTAATATTTTGCATTTCCACAATTAATAATTGCAGAGTTGAGAGTCCATATAGATTTGAAACAAAGATATGGTTAGATTTAATGACGTATTCTCTTAGGAGTAATTATATCTACGAGTAATCCTCATAAGTTTTATACTAAGTGGCGCAATTACTGGTTTTGTGGTAGGGTATATAAAATTAATTTTTTTGAAAATAATGAAAAATAAATTGTGTCCAAAATGTAATTCAAAAAATATATTACCTATATTGTATGGTGAACCTTCTACTGTAACAGATACTATGTATTTTGGTGGGTGTGTCATAGAAGATAATTCTCCAAGTTATAATTGTAGTGACTGTAAATGTCAGTGGGGTAAAGTGAAAATGAAAATAAGTAAACCTCAAACCCCTATAAAACGCACAAACATACTCTTGTATGAATAAAAAATAAATATACAAAATTTATATCCACTTTATTCTGCAGACAATATTTTCCTAAAATTAATAATAATTTTGTTATCTAATAGGTGCTCAGCAATGATGAATAAGTAAATAATGAGATTGAGGTATACTAAATATATATGGGAAAAGTTTTAAATTGGGTAAAAAGTAAATTTATTAGAAAAGATATAAAAAGTGAATACTCGGGTCATAATACTGATATTTTTGAGATTCAGTTGAAAAAGTATACTGAAACATATAAATTGTTAGGAGAGTATGACAAAGGATCTATTAAAGACCCCACAGTATTAGCTGACCCTGGAAGATTGCAAGAATATATTTCAAGATTTCAACAATATTCTCACAATTGAAGAACCACTTCCTCCATTTGAAAGTAGATATAAAGGTAAGTGAGAAGGAATTCTTGGGTCTGTCAGACAAACATACGCAGGAGATTTCCTTAATAACACTGTTTTAGATAGTACTTGGCGATGAGTTTTTAAAACAGATATTTCCCTAAGTCAATAAACTTAATTTCAAAATTATAGGGTGTAAACGAGAAAGGCCGCGGTATAATACCGCGGCCTAGTTTTCTTTTCATGCAGATTGGTCAGGAGAGGGCGGTCTCCTAGCCGTCAGCAACAACTAGCCGTATACTGGTTGGAGCGTGATGGTTACCGGCTTGTTAGCTGGTACATCGTAGTACCAGAACTTCACGGAGTCGGCGGTAGGTCCAGAACCCCTCGTCTGCGCATATCCGTAGCCAAGAAGCTGATTTTTGTCAGCCTCGTCTGCTGATCGGACTTGCATCTTGAAGACATTCCCAAGCATCGCAGTATGATCGTAATGGACAGTTAACGCGATAATATCGATCCCTGTCCGCTGTCGATCACGCATTCGCTGGATGCTGACCCCGACTTCTTCAGTCCCTAGGTGTAGAAGATGTTCGTATTTGGTTGGCTCGAGTTGTTCGAGCCTCTGATCGGCGATCTGCGAATTGATCTGTGTAACCAGATCTTCTATAGTGTGCACAGTTGCCTCCGTTGTTGTTGCTGTTGTTGGTCATGGTTCTCCACCTTTGCCCTCTGCAATGTGCAGACCAGCGAAGAATACCAAGAAGGATACATGCATATACTTCTTGGTATTCTCCTAATTAGGTAAAGACCCCTATCTATGAAAAGAGCAAAATAGTACAAATGAAACACCTTAGATAAATAACAAAATATTTAAGAGATACTTCAATTGTTGACGTGATTATAGCCCAAAAGAAATCAAAAGTCAATTGCTATGGGACTATTTGGGTGCTTTTAGCTATTCTAACCAATTGATTAGAGGACATGCATTTGAAAATGGTAATAAAAGATGTGCAGTTTTTTTTACACATTGGTTCTTACTAAGAAACAATGTTACATTTATATTAAAGCCAAAAGAAATGTATAATTTTGCAGTTGTTATAGCACAAGCAGGAGAAAGTAATATAAAGTCTGAAATTACAAAACAATGGTGTAAAGAAATTATTTCTGAGTTCACAAGAAATTGGTCTCCACTCGAAGGTAAATAATAAATAACTGATGATATAATACAAGCATATGTCAGATTATTACAAAGGAAAGAGATCAAGAAATATTTTTGACCCTTTATCTCCTGAACCATTTAGAGTATCAAGAACAAAAATAGATGCATTTCTGAACTGCCCTCGTTGCTTTTATATAGACCGTCGTCTTGGAGTAGGACAACCTCCTGGATATCCATTCTCTCTTAATTCTGCTGTTGACCATTTATTAAAAAAAGAGTTTGATGTACATCGTGTTGATGGTACTGCACATCCTCTTATGAAAGAGTATGGAATTGAAGCTGTCCCATTTGTGCATGAGTTAATGGATAATTGGAGAGAGAACTTTGTAGGAGTACAGTACCTCCACCCACAAACGAACCTTATTATTACAGGAGCAGTAGATGATGTATGGGTAAACCCTCAAGGAGAGTTAATAGTAGTAGATTATAAATCCACCGCAAAAACTGGAGAAGTATCTTTGGATGCTGATTGGCAGATAGGATATAAACGTCAGATGGAAGTATATCAATGGCTACTTCGTAATAATGGATTTACGGTAAGTGATACTGGATATTTTGTGTACTGCAATGGAGATATAGATAAAGAGGCTTTTGACGGAAAATTAGAGTTTAAAGTAAAGTTACTTCCTTACACTGGTGATGCAAGTTGGATTGATGAGACAATTATCAAATTAAAAGATTGTCTTGTGTCTGATCAAATCCCACCAATGACAGCAGACTGTGATTACTGTACATATAACTCAGAGATAGCAAAAATAGGG
>JBDHUV010000080.1:0-3105 GCA_039809365.1 Candidatus Levyibacteriota bacterium | reverse complement strand
GGATTTGAAGATTTAAGAATAGAATCAGCAAAAACAAATGATTCTCTTTTTGATGCTATTGCATTGGGTGGAGCTCATACGAGTAAAGAGAATATGTACGATGTAGTGAGATGGACAATAGAGAATGTAGACGATCAAAAACCAAAGCACATGCTTGGAGTAGGTGAGGTAGATGATATCTTTAAAATTGTTGAGTTGGGTATTGATACGTTTGATTGTGTAATTCCTACTCGAGTTGCACGGATGGGTTGGTATTTTGTCTATCCTCCAGAAGGCAATCCTCAGAATAGATTTAGAAAAGATATCTCAAAATCTATAAATGCCCCTCTACTCGAACCTCTCTCCGAGCAATGTCATTGTATGGTATGTCAAAAATATACAAAAGCGTATATATTCCATCTTTTTAAAGCAAGAGAACTCCTTGCTTATAAACTTATTACCTATCATAATCTTTCTTTTTATGCAGATCTGATGAGTAAAATCAGAAATGCAATAGAAGATGGCTCTCTCCAAAAGCTTAAGAAAGAGTGGTTAGGGAAATAACTAATCACTTCTGAGAAAAGTACGGTATAATAGCTGTATGAAGAAGACAATTTTTTCAGGTATTCAGCCGTCTGGTAATCTGCATCTGGGTAATTACATAGGTGCAATTCATCAATGGAAAACAATGCAAGATGAATTCAACTCTTTATTTTGTGTTGTAGATCTCCATGCAATTACTGTCCCTCAAGACTCCAAAATGTTAAAAGAAAAAGTACGAGAAACAGCAGCAATATATATAGCTGCTGGAATAGATCCAAATAAATCACATATTTTTGTCCAGAGTGAAAATCCCGATCATCCGTATCTTGCATGGGTTCTCAACTGTCTAACTCCGTTCGGACAACTTGAAAGAATGACCCAGTTTAAAGATAAAAGTCTCAAACAAAAAGATGGTACAACAGCAGGACTTTTTGATTATCCAGTCCTTATGGCTGCGGACATTTTGCTGTATGACACGAATGTAGTTCCTGTGGGGGAAGATCAAAAACAACATCTTGAGTTAACCCGAGATATTGCAGAGAAATTTAATGCGAGGTATGGGGAAACATTTACAGTGCCAGATATACAAATTCAGAAAACCACAGGCAGGATTATGAGTTTACAAGATCCTTTAAAGAAAATGAGTAAGTCAGATGACAATCTGAATGGAGCAATTTTTCTTCTTGATTCAGCAGAAGAGGTAACTGAAAAAATAAAAAGAGCTGTTACTGATTCAGATAATGAGATTCGATACAGCCCTGAAAACAAACCTGCTATTTCGAATTTACTATCGATATTCTCTTCAGTGACTGATTCTCCAATAGAAGAAATTGAGAGAAAATATAGTGGAGTAGGGTATGGTCAGTTTAAAACAGAACTTACAGAAGCTATAATAGAGTTTCTTTTGCCTTTTCAGCAACGGTTCAAAGAATTAAAAGGAGATAATACTCAATTGGATATTATTTTGAATGATGGAGTAGAGTACGCAAAATCTAAATCTTCCCCAATGCTCCAAAAAGTAATTCAGTCTGTTGGGTTGGGAAGATAAATCTTCTTTTTATATAACTTCATGAAACAAATACATGTATGGATATCTGGGTTTGTGCAAGGAGTAGGATACAGAGTATTCACTTCTAAGGAAGCAAAAAAATGGAGTTTTACTGGATGGGTTCAGAATCTTCCTGACGGGAGAGTCGAGGCTGTTATCCAAGCTGATGATGAGAGAAAACTAAAAGATTTTTTATCAGTATTGGAAAAAGGGTCGTATTTTGCTCAAGTTCGGAATATTGTGGTAGAGTGGGAGGATCCAACAGAAATATATTCAGATTTTGTAATACACAGATGAAAAAAATTGTGTTATTGGCCATTTATGCATACCAGTCTATTTCCTTTATCCCAAAAGGGATTGCCCAGACTGTTTTTGGCACAACTGATCAGTGTAAATTTACTCCAACCTGCTCCAATTATATGATTGATGCAGTGCAAAAATATGGAATTATTAAGGGGACAAGAATGGGTGTAAAAAGAGTTTCACGGTGTAGACCTGGTAATCTAGGAGGATATGATCCAGTGAAGTGAGCTTCCAATCAGTAAGTGTTTTTGATATAATCCAGGAGTGAAATTGAACACGCCCAAAAAGTCTCCAAAAAAGAAAAAATCAAAGTTTCGGCTTACCTGGAAAGATTTTATTTTATATGGTTTTCTCCTTATTTTATTTAGTGTCTTTACATTTGGATTAAGAGGAGGAACTTCCCTCAATCCTTCTAAGGACATTCCTCTTTCACAAGTTGTCCAAGATGTAAAAAATGGAAAGATCCAATCTATTGAAGTTTCAGGCACAAAATTATCTGTAATATATGAAGGAGGAGAAAAAGTATCGAGTACAAAAGAGCCTAATACGTCTCTCTATGAAATATTACAAAATGCTGGAGTTGATCCAACCAATGTAGATATTCAAATAAAAGATGAGATGGGTATGAATATTTTCCTTGGTGTTTTAGGATCTATTCTCCCAATCATTCTTTTAGTAGGACTCTTCTATTTTATAATGCGTCAGGCTCGTGGAGCACAAGATAATATTTTTTCTTTTGGTTCAAATAAAGGAAAAACATTTAATAAAGATTTTCCAAAAGTAACATTTGACTCTGTTGCTGGTGTAGATGAAGCAAAACAAGAGTTAACAGAGATCGTAGATTTTCTAAAGCATCCAGAAAAATATCAAGCAATGGGAGCTCGTACTCCAAAAGGAGTTCTTCTTGTTGGCCCTGCTGGTACTGGAAAGACTTTGCTTGCACGCGCTGTTGCAGGAGAAGCACAAGTTCCTTTTATCTCTATTGCAGGCTCTGAGTTCATGGAGATGCTTGTAGGTGTAGGTGCAGCCCGTGTACGAGATCTATTTATGACAGCAAAGAAAACTCAACCAGCAATTATTTTTATTGATGAAGTAGATGCAATTGGTCGTCAAAGAGGGGCAGGAATTATGGGTGGACACGATGAAAGAGAGCAAACACTTAACCAAATATTGGTTGAGATGGACGGATTTACCCAAAATGAACAATTAGTTGTGATGGCTGCAACCAACAG
>JBDHUV010000079.1:0-3293 GCA_039809365.1 Candidatus Levyibacteriota bacterium | reverse complement strand
GCTATCTAATATTGCCTTATTATATGCATTAAGAAGAAATTTGTCGAGTATTAATTTACATCAACTGTAGTATCAGGGGAAACAACAGAGAACCAAATCTGGCCTCTATTTAAATTGATCTCTTTTCCTGAGGTGTCTGTCAACATAAGTCTTGCTGTTCTATTTTTCTTGCTCCATTTTGCTTTTATCTGTTTTCCATCCATAAATACTGTTGCGTTCCCTGTTCCAGTCGTACCGTAGAGCATATGTAAATTACCAGGATACCCGTCATTTGCTTTACTCTCTGTCATGAATAATATAACCACATTCTTTGGAGCTAACTGTTTCTTTGTATTTAAATCTATATGAGCCTCTCCACCATTAGATCGCAAATACGTGTTTGTATTTTTATCATATTTATACTGCACACTAAAATCTTTATACCCATCCCAGAAATCAAACGCTACCGTTTGAGATGCTGGTCTACTGTTCAGTGGTGCATCATCTTTAAATGAATAGCTAACAAAATTTTCATCCCATTCATTTCCATCTGAATCAACATTACTCAGTTCACGTTGCTCTTTTGCAAAATCCCATAATTTCGTAGTACCTGTATACATTGTATGTTCTGTCGCACGATTCGGAAGTCTATCCTCATATCTGCAGAGAACAGGACACGGAACACCAAATTGATCAAGATCATTATATCGGGACCATCCATATTTACGAATCTGACCGAGAGCATCTGCTTTTGCTCCATTTGCACAACCTGAACCTGTCGAAGGATCACAGTTTGCTCCTCCTACGTGTGTATACAGAGGATACTCCCCGTATTCAGAGATGAAATCAAGAAAATATGTGCGTGCGGATCTGACTGGACCAACAAACTCAGCATCCTGACAATAAAACACAGAGAGGAATCTTGTAATACCACCTTCTGCAACTGCTTCATAAATTACGTCTGCAGAAGACAAACCAGACTGTGGACGAGCATCTGTAGAGTTCTCTACCATGATTCCAAGTGGACGATGCCCATTCCACCATTTTTCTTGCTGTTTAGAGTACAATGCTCCATTTAATGGACAAGGTTGAGTTTTAGGTAAAGAATCATCAAATGAGATATTTCCATCTGCATCTCGTGCTGCATCAGGAACAGGAACCTCAATAATGTTTCCTCCGATTACATTAGCAAATAGGAAATATGACCCAATACTGGAGAGTGCATATAGAACGATACCAATTAGTACAATTTTTTTTGTATTCATACATTAATCCATTGTTCTCGCAGCTTTTAACGCTTTTTCTTCTTCTGCAGATAAAGCATGCTCTGTTGATTTGCCGTTTTTAACCCCTTTTGCGTACCATCGTGTTCCTGATCTCGTATGATAACTTGAAATAATTATTCCTGTATCATGCGCATCTACTAAGGCCAATATAAAACTCTGATCTCCGCCTGTATCCTTAAAAGGATTAAACCGTAACAACCCCATCTTCTGAATATGGAAAGAAAGGTCTTTTCTCAGTGTAGCATACTCTGCCGCTATTTGGTCAATACCCTTTTTATTTTCTTCCTCAGCACGCAAAACAGTGTCAATTAGAGCTAATAATGATTTCCGTTCACCTTTTTTTGCTATACGTGAAAAATATAAATAAAATCTGAAAAAAAATATTGTTATGATAAGCAGCCACACTGTAATGACAGTCAGCGCAAGGAGTTCTGGCTTCAAAATCATAGATGCAGATTTCATTTTAGCCTCTTGACAGCTACTCTGTCAATATGATACTTTTTCACTCATGAGCACAAAGAGAAAAACTCTGAAGCAAAAAAAGATGAGTGACTTACGAAAGCTCAGTTCATCGTCAGAAATCCCTACTCCTACTCCAACAACCCCAGTTTATGAGTTCAAGGTCAAATCACGCCCTAACCCTAGTTCTGTTTCAACTCAATCTCCTCTTCACGCATCACCTGCATTAACATACAGTCTCTCAGATATTAAGCACAGCCTTATCGTCAGTTTATTCCTTTTATTGGCAAACGGTATAATATTCATTCTTCTCAAGAATGCAATTATTCCGTTACCACTATTTGGTTTCTAACTGAAAGGGGGTGAATTTGAATTATGGCAACAATGTATTGTGTTAAATGTCGTGCAAAAAGAGAGGATTCAAATGCTGTTGAAGTTACTATGAAAAATGGTAAACCAGCAATGAAAGGAAAATGTCCAGAATGCGGCACTGGAATGTATCGCATTGGCAAACCAAAAGCTTAGGCTTTTTTCTTTTTAGAAACAAAAACCCGGTCTGTACATTATGAATAGATCGGGTTTTTTTGTATTTATTTAATTTGTTTTTTGGGAAGTATCATGAACAAGCTTATATACCTTTACAACTGAAACATCCCACTCTCCAGCAATTTTTGCCCTCCCAAATCCAGCGACCTCCCATAACGGATGACCTAAAGGAGAACATTGTTCTTCACAAACAATTAACAGCTGACTTGTAACACTTTTACGCTCTGGATCTACTACTTCATTTTCAATGGTGACGGGAGCTCTATTATTGAGTTCAAAGAAATATCTATATGCATGGTCAGAGTTTCCAGGAGTGATGAGTGCAAAGTTAAAAGGTTTTCCATCAGTGTGTGATAAAACAAACTCTGCAATAGTCTGCATCTGTTGTTTTTGCCTGTTCGGCTCATGCCAAACATGCAACTGTGAAATATTAATTACAAAGATAGCGAACACAATTGATATTGCACTTATCTTTATAAAAAGATTATTACGACTGGATGAAATAACTGCTGAGACAAGATTACCAAGTAGCAAAAAAGGTAATGGGAATAAGAACCCAAAATAATATTCATATAAAGGTTTTTTATAAAATCCGAACAAAATAATTCCAACAATAAACCAGAGTAATAATATAGTTTTAAACACTTTGTCTTTCGTTTTTAATAGGAAGTACAAGGAAATAATAATAAGAACTACTAAAATGATATTAATACTAGAAATGAGAGTATTATTCCAACCTGTATCAGGAGAAATAAAGATTAAGACTTTAGTAATAACTCTATAAAAAACATCTAAGACAATGGTAATAAAAGTAGCAGTACTTTCTTCACCAGAGTTTAAACTTGGAGAAAGTATAAAAGAAAAGATAGTACGAATATTAGGAAAACCATGACGTACTTCAAATGCAAGAAAAGGACTAAATGAAATAATGAATCCTATAAATATTGAAAAGTAATTTAGTACATATTTTCTTAATAAATCCTTATAGGATTTTCTATCAAAAAAAGTACATACCCCTACACA
>JBDHUV010000078.1:0-3295 GCA_039809365.1 Candidatus Levyibacteriota bacterium | reverse complement strand
AGCAGTAATAAGTTCATCTGTTGGAATAATCCTTTTTCTTTTCTTTTCATTTGTTGGCATTCCTGTGGGAAGTAAATACCCTTGCCAATAACCACACCCAACCTGAAGTTCTAAATGCTGCTGATCAGAGTATTTAGGCTCCTCTTCGACGTCGTAAAGCCTATACTTCCCAACAGCAAGCAAATTATCTTCTTTAAGAGTTTTATGAGAAGCAACAAGTATCTCACCAATATTTTCTGCATTAATCCAGGCGTATGTTTTTTCATCATCCAAAATAAGCACTTTGGTATGGTGTTTTGTCTCAATTAGCTTATATTCCCCACGGGATAGTATTTGTATCATGCTATAAGGTTACACTATTATTTTGATTTTCTACAATGAAATACCTCAATAAATAATGTTGATCTATTTCATTGTTAATAACAGTAAGTAAGTGCATACTTTGGTTAGTAAATGATTATGATAGTGAGGAGGTGACATATGAATACTAAAAAACTTTTAACATCTTGGCATATATGGGTAGTTGTGTTGGCTGTAGGAGCTTTCCTTTTATTACAGAAGTCACTTGACGCCTCAATACTCTTGCCGTTCGGGATTGTTTTACTCTGTCCAATAATGATGATGTTTATGATGAAAGACCATAAACATTAACAAATATTAAAAAGAAAGAAGGTGAATTTGAAGAAATGACTAAAAAACAACTAGAAGAATACGGCTATCAGGTTGAAGAAAAAGAAGAGTTTGTTATAGATTTGGTTTGCGGAATGGAATTAGCACCAGATGAGGCAAAATTCAGTTCTGAGTACAAAGGAAAAACCTATTATTTCTGCTCTGATAATTGCAAACAACATTTTGACAATAATCCGGAAAAGTATGCGGATTAAAAGAAAGTAAAATTAAACAAGTTAGGAGGTGAATAATATGTATGCTGAAGATATTAAAAAACTGACAAAAGAAAATACAAACTTTAGAAAAGTATTACATACAGGACAACATAGCCAAATTGTTGCTATGAGTATTCCAGTAGGTGAAGATATCGGAGAAGAAACACATTTTGATACTGATCAAATATTGTTCTTTGTCGATGGGGATTGTGAAGCAATATTAAATGGAGAAAGCAGAAGTGTTGAGGAACATGAAGTAGTATTTGTTCCTGCTGGTACAAAACACAATTTCAAAAATACAGGCGATGAAGATTTAAAACTCTTTACCGTGTATGCCCCACCTGAACATCCAGATGGTACAGTCCATAAAACAAAAGAGGATGCACAGGCTGCGGAGTAGTAAGTAAATTATATAGAGTGCAAAAACATCACAAATTAGGGATAAACGATTTCTATGCTCGTATCGGCCATCTGCAATATGCTGGCTTTGTTGCTCTCATGTTTGGTTTTTTACTTCTAAGACCAACACTCGTAACAATTATCATATTCTCTACTCTTGTTTTTATGTACACACGACTTGCTAAGCCTGAAGAAACTTAAATGGTAAAAATATTTGGAAAAGAATACGAAAGCTATATAAAGAAAACATCGATATTTATTCCAAAATTACTCTAAGAAAATACAATGGAAATCAATAATCATAACCATGAGGAGCGAAAGCATGAATTAGAACCAATTCGAGGAAGTATTATCATTCTGGTCGCTAAATTAGCATCCGGACTACTCCTCTTTGATCTCCTTTACGTTGGGTTATACTATCTGCTTACATTAAGTTTTGCCTTGCCATTTGACCTGCATCACCACATATCTCTTCTTTTACTTGTAATATTTATTTTTAAACTACTCATGCAGTTATTTTTGATTTTAAACGTTACCCTCTCATGGGCTAACAGTGCGTACTATTTAGCGGGTAAGCATATTATACGAAGAAAGGGTATCCTTCATGTCGAGGAGGACGTCTTTCATTTTGACAATATCCGATCGATCTCTGTAAATCAATCATTCTTTGGGAAAATCTTTAATTACGGAGATATTAGTCTTAAGACGAGTGCATCAGGTGGGTATCAAGGAGATGTAGTAATGACCGAAATCTCAAACCCGAAAAAGTATGAAGAAATTCTTAGAGAATATTTTTAATGAGAGAAAATAGTATGCAGAGAAATATTAATTCATCGATAAGGAATGGGTCTATTGCAACTTTAATTCTTTTGGCTGTATATGTTGCAACTGTTTCTTTTGTAAGTGGTTGGGATTTTATGCTCGATCAGTTCTACCAGTTCTGGTACTTTATCATTACTCTTGCTATCGGTTTCGGTATTCAGATCGGGCTCTATTCATATTTAAAAAACGCCATTCATCATCAAAATACTTCAGGCAGGGTTCTGGCTGTATCAGGGACTACCTCTACTGCCGCAATGATTTCCTGCTGTGCTCACTATCTTGTCAATCTTTTGCCGATTCTAGGGACTGTTGGCGTTGTTACTGTGATTTCTCAATATCAGGTACAGTTATTTTGGGTAGGGATCGCCTTTAATTTGGTGGGAATTTTATATATGGGAAGCAGGGTAATAAAGTTTTCTAAAAGTGTATGAGATACAAAAACATTTTTATCATTTGTCTGATAGTCATACTAGTAGTTTTTGTTGTCTATAGCTTTGTGAGTAACACCTCACAAAACAATAAGATTACTACCCAGCTTCAGCTACAAAACTCCTTAACTAACCAGACGAATTCGGAAGGTTCGGTTACTGTGAAGATTACGCCAGAAAATATTTCAAAAGATAAAAAAACATGGCAATTTCAGGTAATATTGGATACTCATACAGGCAGCTTAGATGAAGACCTGACAAAAAGTGCAGAACTTACTGATGAGAAGAGAAATAAACTACTTCCTTTATCCTGGGACGGAGATCCGCCTGGAGGACATCATAGAGAAGGTGTGCTTACGTTTCCTGCTTTTCAAGAACGTCCTCAATCAGTTACACTAATACTACGTAATGTAGGAGGTATTGCCGAAAGAGAGTTCATTTGGAGAATACAATGAAAGAGAAGAGAAAAAATGGTTACCAAGCAATTCTATATTGGATCTGCTGGATTTTTCTGGCAGGATTACTTATATATGTAGTTTTCAAACTATTTTAATATGATAAAAGAAGAAAAACTAACGAAAGCAAAGTATATTGAATGGCAAGCTTCCCTCTTCGGAGCTTGTTTTATAGCATTTGGTCTTGGTGTACTGCTAGCAAGCTATTTTCAACCTTTTGCTTTAATCATTATTTTCATTGGAATAATTATGCATAGTTGGGGAATGTACAAAACGCATCAAAGAAATAAATAGATATGAACAATAA
>JBDHUV010000077.1:0-3392 GCA_039809365.1 Candidatus Levyibacteriota bacterium | reverse complement strand
CCTACATTATATATATGTGATATAATCCAGCCACTGTTTACTAGTTTTAAGAAGGGATGAGTTGGGTAATGAACAAGATCATTTCTTACCTGAAGCGAGTTTTCCTTCCGAATGTCTCTGTCTACTCTGAGGATCATCCTCAGGTAGAGAAGTTTGTCCACCGTTTGGCAGAGTATTATTATTCAATGTTCTCTAATATTGATGATGATGCTCCGCTTCACACAACACTTGGTCTGCCGGTGTTTGGTCAGCCTTTCGAGGGCGATAAGATGTGGGAGTGGGTATGCTCTCAAGAACGAAAGGAGTGGTTAATCAACCAGATACAATCTAGGCTTGGTGGTGAAGGATTGTGGATCAAGATCAATGATGATTGGAGTGCCAAGAGGATAGTCAAGTGAACAGTCTTTCCCGTCCAGTATTCAGCTGGACGGGAAATTACATTTTCCATATAAATCTGTCTATATCTTGTCAGAAATAAATCAAGTACAAAAAAACATTTCCATATATTATATATTTTGATTTGGGTCCACTGCAGAAAGGGAACTGAAATGATACAGAGTCTCGGTACCTTTCCAATAGAGGAATATCCAGATCTATTCCTCTATCTCAATGGTGAGGGAGTGGTAGACACATGGTTCTATCATGCCTCCTGGAGGCGATATGATGATCATGTGTATGTTCGTTTGACACTGTCTAGGGAGGGTCTGTCTGATCCTTTACGTCAAGTTGTCGTTCACAACATCACGATGGGAAGGGCAGAGATTTACGAGGTTCTCCCGTATGGAGAGGTGATCGAGTTCGTTGCATATCATGGTAACGAACTATTGATCTACCCGGTCAATTAGCTTTCCGCCCGGCTTACCCCGGGCGGAATATTTCCAACTTCTCTGTATATCCGAATAATTATTCAAATACGGGTTGTTTATTAAGATAAAACATATCCTCTCTTGTTATTATAAGATTTAATTTTTTTCTCTGTTTTACAATAATTAAATTCATTTATCCTTTGTATACAGATAATTTTATATATAAAATGATTAGCCGGTGCATAGGTGACCTAGACATGGATTAACTATCCAATTAGAAGTCTATGGGATTCTGTCAATTTATGAGAAAGTGGTCTAAAGGATAAACAAGAGAGCAAAGATAATAGATGCTATTATCCTATATATTCCGAAAGGAATGAACGTATTTGTCTGTATAAATTTGAGTAACCACTTCATTACTGTAAGAGCAACAGCAAATGAAACAATCACTCCTATGAATAAATATAAGAAGTTTTGTTGACTAAAACTATTTGCTGATTGCATGAGGTCATAGCCGCTTGCTGCAATCATAGTTGGTATTGCTAATAAGAAGGAAAACTCTACAGCAGAACGCCTATTCATCCCTAAAATCAGTCCTCCTAGTATGGTTGCTGCTGCTCTTGAGACTCCTGGTATTACAGATAATGATTGAAATGTACCAATAAGAAAAGAATCTCTTATTGAGAGAGTCTTTAATGTATACTTGGAACCTTTTTCTTGACTAACTCGTAGTTCAATAATGATAAGAGCTATACCTCCTAGAAGAAGTGCTAAAACAGTTATCCATTCGCTTTCTAGTAGGAAATCTTTTATAAGATGATAAAAAGTAAAGCCTATGAGAGCTGAAGGGAGGAATGCAATGGTTAGCTTTGTAATGAGCTGTTTGTTCTTTAGTATCATTCTCCCATACATGAAGAGTGCTGCAAGTATTGCTCCTAGTTGTATTACGATAGTAAATGTTTTTACAAACTCTGTTTGCTGGATACCAAGTAAATGAGAAGTGATGACCAAGTGACCTGTTGATGAAATTGGCAAGAACTCTGTGAGTCCTTCTACTAATGAAAGAATGATAACGTCTAGTAAATTCATATCCATAGTAGTATACATAATATTTTCGTATCTGTGAATTGACTATTTTATATAAATAGGTAAAAAATGAGATGTAATGGTTTGGTAAGAGATACATGATGATGTATTAATTAATATTAAATCATAGATTTATATACATTAATGAGCTTGACAATTGCTTGACTGTCAACCTATACTGTAGACGCTCTTGGGAGATTGAGGAAACATGGTACGTTTTCCTCTACATATTTCCTTGCACGTGGGGTATCCTAGGTAAAACTAGGAGACGAGATAGATTGTAATATACTCTGTGGAGCATATTCACTATTTTCCCGTATACAGTACAGGGGAATCACCATGAATCTAACCCTCTTAGGAGCAGAATTTATTAACGTATAGAGTTTGGCGTGTGGTCTTTAATGACAGATTAAATATTAGACGCTAAAAACTATACGTTTTTTTTGTTAAAATACTCTCACGCCGATGTAACTCAGGGGTAGAGTAGCTCTTTCGTAAAGAGCAAGCCGTGGGTTCAAATCCCACCATCGGCTCATGTACTATCTTTTTCATAAATTCCCAGACAGTATTTTCATGTGGGAAAGTTTATAACAAAATTTGTAGTACTTCTTTTTACTCATCATTTACTATAACTATATCTAATTTCACAGTATAAGTTCAAGCAATGCATAATTCTATAATTTCACATATATATTTTTTCCCGATTTTCACACCTGTTCTACTTTTTTTCGAAAAATACCAGTCCTTCTTGAATGTTTGCATTAATTCTTACAACACGCATAGTATCTATTAATCTAGCCTCAAATTCACTTTAAAATGATGTATACAAAAATAGTTCAAAATGCCATTTACCCCCTTGACAAGTATTTTGGGGTATGGTTTAGTAGTTATACAAGGCTAACTTTTCACAAGTTACATAATATATACAATTTTAATATATGCAAAAAGTTAATAATATGTTCACAAATTTTCTTAAACAAAGAATAGCGGGTGTACACAACTTCTTCCAGCTTTGGATTATTGTTCCATAGGAAATGATTGTGTGCTTTGCTAGAGTACAGTAATGTGCGTGGCAGGATGATACTGTACATTTCTTTAACAAAATGCTCTTGAAATAGGATATTTACTTGGGGGAGGAGTTCGGGCCCTCCCCTGAGTAGTTCGATCTAATCTCCCTTAGATAACCCTACAAGAGATATCTGTTTTCCCGTTGCACTTTGTCTACCGCCGAGTAGAGTGTTCGTTAATAGGCAATCTTCACTTGCTGAAATCGAGGCAAGCTCTTCTATTAATTAATAAAGTCCTGTTTACAGGATCTATTATTGCTTATATAAAGCAACTACGCATGGAATTTGCGGAGGAATTTTGCTACAATCATGCAACATTATCCTTCGCATGCATTGCGTGAAAAAAAGTGCCGACTTAGCTCAGTGGTAGAGCAGTGCTTTTGTAAAGCAAAGGTCCGGGGTTCAAATCCCCGAGTCGGCTCAGAAGTAAATT
>JBDHUV010000076.1:0-3435 GCA_039809365.1 Candidatus Levyibacteriota bacterium | reverse complement strand
GGGGGTATAGTGTACAGTTATGGAATCCCCATCCAGCTCCTTTATTGATATTTATTGCATTGACACTTCTTGTTTTTATGCCTCAAAAAATAAAAACTATATATGATGGTGCATATATTATTTTGACTGGTTTTATTGCGGGATTGTTAGTACAGTTTCATATTTCATTAGGAATAGCAGTAGTAAGCGGAATGATACTGTATCAACTTGCTGATTATATTGTTCAATGTATAAAGCAAAAAAAGAAAGGTATTATCTTAAGTTATATCGTTATTTTCTGTTTATTCGTTGGCGGTATTTTTATCTCTGCCCTACCATTCTTTATTTTTGAAATAAGGCATGGATTTAATCAGATACAGACAATTATTACAACACTTGTTACACCACATTCAGTTGTAGGTGTTACTGGTATTTCGGATGGTCAGATTATTAGCTTTTTCATAGAAAGGTATTCTAGACTTATCTCATTACCTCTTCTTGCCTCTGTTTGTATAGGAATAATTACAATTGCAGTATATGTATATGAGAGGAGGAATAATAAATCAAAATCAAATCCTTATATTAGTCGTATATTCCAAATAAGTACTTTTATTGGCGTTTGGGTATTGATTGTATATCTTTCCTCTCGTAATCCAGTTTGGGATTATCATTTTATTGGAGTCGAAGTGTTATTTGTGTTTCTCCTTATAGCACTCATATCAAGAGCAAGGATTCTTTTATATATATACGGAGTAATTGTAATCTATATGGCTAGTATGTCCTTACATTCACTGTATCAAGAAACAACACGTGATCCCATCCGTTTAACATCTTTGGCAACAAAAGAGTATGTAGTAAAAGAGATATTTAAAGACTCACCTGACGATAATTTTGCAATTATTGCGTATAATCCAGCTATTTATACATATGATTATGATTATATGGTTCAATGGATTGCAGAAAAAGAAAATAGAGAAGTTCCTTTTAAGCAAAGCGAACAAGTGAGTACTGTATATCTTATTTTCCCTCCTGATACTTCTGATGCGATTATTGAAGATTTTGTTAATTATAAAACTGTACAAACGCAATTTAATACAGCAGAGATTATCGATATAACTGATGGAACAAAGATAATAAAAAGAGTAAAAAATGTACAGTAAATACTATATAATGGTACGATAAGGATATGAATATTTTAGTAACTGGTGGAGCAGGATACATAGGTAGCACGACAGTAAAGCGTCTTATAGATCAGGGTCATACAGTCACAGTATATGATAATTTAGTATATGGTCACGAAGATGCTGTTGAGTGTGAATTAATTAAAGGTGATCTTGTTGATAAAGATTTTTTGTTTTCCTCTTTAGAAGGTAAAACATTTGATGCGGTAATCCACTTTGCTGCGTATGCACAGGCTGGTGAGTCAGTCCAAAACCCTTATAAATATTTCTATAATAATATTGTGGGTGGATTAAACCTGCTGAAGTTAATGGTAAAAGAGAATATTAAATATATTATTTTCTCATCTACCTGTGCAATTTTTGGTACTCCTGATCCACTTCCTGTAACAGAAGATTCTACAAAGCATCCTGAAAGTCCGTATGGTGAGTCAAAACTTATGTTTGAAAAGATACTCGCGTGGTATGACGATATTTATGGAATTAAGCATGTAAATCTTCGTTACTTTAATGCAGCTGGTGCAGGGCTTGAAGGGGATCTTGGAGAGCGTCATGATCCAGAAACTCATATTATTCCAATTGCTATTCAAGTAGCGTTAGGGAATAAAGACAGTTTTTCATTATTTGGCACAGATTATCCAACAAAAGATGGTACATGTATAAGAGATTACATTCATATAGAAGATCTTGCGACTGGGCATATTCAGGCACTCGAATATGTGATGAGAGAAAATAAAAGTAATGCATTCAATTTAGGCACAGGAAATGGATATTCAAATAGAGAAGTAGTAGACATGGTAAAGAAAGTAAGTGGTGTTGATTTTACAGTAGAAGAGAAAGAAAGAAGAGCAGGAGATCCGCCTATGATATATGCGGATAATACGAAAGCACGGACTGTGTTAGGATTCAACCCTCAATACTCTGATTTAGAGACTATCGTTACATCTGCATACAATTGGCACAAAAAACATTCTTCATGAAAATTGCTGTAGATACTTCACCTTTAGAATCTGGTCATAGAATACGTGGAGTTGGTTCGTATGTAAGAAATCTCAAAGAGGGTCTAGAAAAAATTGATAAGGAAAATTCATATCTATTTTATAATTCCATATCAGAGCTTCAAAATACTCAATTTGATATAAATCATATTCCCTATTTCGATCCATTCTTTATTCATTTACCAGTAATTAAAAGATCAAAGATCGTAGTCACCGTTCATGACCTTACGCCGCTTGTGTTTCCTGACCTATTCCCTGTCGGTATTAAAGGATCAGTGAAGTGGCAAATTAATAAAAGACTACTTTCTCGTGCAGATGCAATAGTTACAGATTCTGATGCATCGAAAAAAGATGTACACAGACTCACAGGAATTCCTCACGAGAAAATTCATACAGTATATTTATCTGCTGGACCACAATTTAAACTGTTAAATCTATCTCAAACTATGAAACAAAAACTAGTGGCTAAATATAAATTACCAGATGAATTTGTTTTGTATGTTGGCGATGTAACTGCAAATAAAAATCTTCCCAGATTGATCGATGCTATAAAAGAGATTAACGTAACTCTTGTTCTGGTAGGAAAAGCAGTTGTTTCAAAAGAGTATGATGCATCAAACCCATGGAATCATGATCTTGTTGTGGTACAAGATAATATAAAGAGTGATAAACGGTTTATTCCATTAGGCTTTGTAGATCAGGAAGATCTTGTATCGTTATACAATATGGCACAGCTTTGTGTATTACCAAGTATTTATGAGGGATTTGGCTTACCAGTACTAGAAGCAATGCAAACTGGTTGCCCTGTGGTCACAACAAAATCAGGTTCTTTACCAGAAGTGGGAGGAGATGCAGTATATTATGTAGATCCATATGATGTACAAAGTATTGCAAATGGAATAGGTGAAGTATTTTTTAGTAACGATTTGAGAACTAAGCTTATAAAGACTGGACTTAAGCACGCTGAAAAATTTACATTAGATAAATCTATAAATAATTTAGTGAATGTCTATAAACAATTAAGTAAATAATTCTTCGCATCTATATGAAATCTGCAGTTAAAAATATTGTTGCTCATCCTCTCGTCTCTGGGAGTTCAATAGCATTTATTGGGTCTTTTGGATCAAGTATTTTAGCATACCTTTTTAATCTCGCAATGATTAGGTTGCTCCCTGTATCTGATTACGGGTTACTCACTGCATTAACATCATTAATTACCTTATTTGGAATATTCCAAACTTCGTTAGTTGGAATATTTGCTAAATTTTCAGCAAAGTATA
>JBDHUV010000075.1:0-3459 GCA_039809365.1 Candidatus Levyibacteriota bacterium | reverse complement strand
TTAAATGGGAAGTTGTCATGTCAACTTTATCAACGCAGCGCAGATACATTTTTAGGAGTTCCTTTTAATATTGCAAGTTATAGTTTGCTTACTCATATGATTGCCCAAGTTTGTGATCTGGAGGTGGGAGAGTTTGTCCATACATTTGGGGATGTACATATTTACAAAAATCATATTGACCAAGTGAAAGAACAGCTTTCTCGCGATATGAAGCCTCTTCCAACACTGAAAATAAATCCAAAAGTGAAAGACATTTTCTCATTTAGTATCAATGATTTTGAGTTTATAGGGTATGATCCACATCCAGCTATTAAAGCTCCGGTTGCAGTGTAGATATGTATAGGAAAGCTCCAGAGAATTATATCTGTCCGTTTTGCAAAATTGTTAACCACCAACCAGATGATAAAGGGGAAGACAGAACAGATGAGATTGTGTATTCAGATAATGACATAACAGCATTTATGGCTTCTCACTGGTGGCCAGATGTAGAAGGACCAGTATTAATTATTCCTAATCAACATTTTGAGAATATATTTACCTTGCCTGATGATTTGTTATCTAAAATATCCTTACTTTCTAAAAAAATTTCGATTGCAATGAAAGATAGTTATGAATGTGAAGGTGTGTCCTTCAGGCAACATAATATTGCAGGAAATCAAAGTGTTTTCCATTATCATTTACAAGTATTACCTCGACATGATGGTGACAATTTGTACCAAAATCATGACAGAAAATATCTCGCTGACTCTGTGAAACGAAAGGAACTAGCTTTACTTCTCCGTGAGGCATTAGAAACCATGAGAAAATAAGAGTATACTAACACTATGAAAATCTCGCTTATTGCAGCTATTTCTGAAAATAAGGTCATTGGCAGGGACAATGACTTACCATGGCATATCCCTGAGGATTTAAAGAGGTTTAAAGAGATAACAAAAGGACATCCAGTAATCATGGGACGTAAAACATATGAATCTATCGGGAGATTACTTCCCAATAGAACGAATATAATCATTACCAGAGATAAAAATTATGAAGTAGAGGGTGCAGTAATTGTAAATAGTTTGGAAGATGCAATTCAGGAGGGTAAAAAAATAGACCGTGAAATCTTTATTATCGGAGGAGGACAGATTTTTAAACAAGCAATTGAAATTGCAGACAAATTGTATTTAACAATTGTTCATAGCATAATTGACGGAGATGTATTTTTCCCTGATTATTCTCATTTTACAAAAGAAGTATATAAGAGGAATTCCTCTTATGAAAAGTATACATATACTTTTTTAGATTTGGAGAGGTAAGAAAGTCAAGGGATAGGGAACTTAGCAGTAAATGCTTTTACTTCTGAGGCGACTTTTTGAATCTCTTTATTTTTCTTCACATCTGACCTAAATTTCTTAAATTGGGCGATTCTTTCTTTTTTATCACTAGAAAGCTCATTTCCCTGAATAGCAGTAATAACTCTATCATACCAACCAGCTACTTTTTTCATGTCTTTTACTTTCATTCCACGGGTAGTAATTCCAGGTGTCCCAATACGGAGCCCAGAAGGGAAAAAAGGTGGCATTGGGTCATTTGGTACCGCATTTTTATTTGTTACAATATTTGCTTGTTCTAGAGCATACGCAGCAAGGGCACCATTTACTCCTTTATTTGCAAGATCTATCAGAATGAGGTGATTGTCTGTCCCTCCTGATACCATCTCAAATCCTCTTTCTTTTAGTGCATCTGCGAGCGCTTGTGCATTATCCACTACTTGTTGAGCATATTTTTTAAATGCAGGCTTTGATGCCTCAAGCATTGCCACTGCAATTGCTGCAGTCTGGTTGTCATGAGGTCCTCCTTGGAGACCTGGGAATACTGCTGCATCGATTTTCTTTGCAAGATCAGGATCTTTTTTAAGCCCTTTCTCAGTTACCATAATCATTGCACCTCTTGGTCCCCGTAGGGTTTTATGCGTAGTAGTCATTATGACATCAGCATAGGGGACAGGAGAAGAGTGCGCGCCGCCAGCCACCAAACCCGCGATGTGGGAAATGTCAGCCAAGAGGTACGCGTCAACTTTTTTGGCAATTTTTGCGAATTTCTCAAATGGAACTTCGCGTGGATATGCCGTAAATCCACACACTATAATTTTTGGTTTTTCTTTGAGCGCTAATGCTTCAATTGCTTTAAAATCTAATTCTCCTTTTTCATTTAATTGGTACGTTACTGTCTTAAAGAATTTACCTACAGCAGAGACTGGTGCACCGTGAGTAAGATGTCCTCCAAATGCAAGGTTAAGTCCCATTACTTTATCTTTTCCTGGAGTAAGAAGACCAAGATATACTGCAAGATTTGCAGGGCTTCCTGAGTATGGTTGTACGTTTACATGAGGAACACCAAAAAGTTTTTTTGCTCTCTCCATTGCAAGAATTTCTACTTCGTCTGCAACAGCGTTTCCCTGGTAATATCTTTTTTTTGCATACCCTTCAGAATATTTATTTGTAAGATCACTTCCGAGAGCATCCATAACAGCTCTTGATGTATAGTTTTCAGAAGGGATCATTTCCAAAACTTGTTTGAGTCTTTTATTTTCGTCCTTGATTAATGAGTAGATTGTTGGGTCAGTCTTTTTTAGTGAAGTGTATGATGCCATGCCAATACACATAAATATATGGTAATCTCTCCAAGATGTCAATACTATGATGTTTTTACTTACCAAATCTTCTTTGGCGGTTACCAAATTCTTGTACAACCTGTTCAATATCTTCTTCAGAAAGGTCAGGAAAATACTTATCGACAAAAAAATATTCAGTATATGAGGATTGCCAAGGCATGAAACCTGATGTTCTCATTTCTCCTCCTGTCCTGATTACAATATCTGGATTTGGGTAGGGTAATATTCCAGTATCTAGATTACTTGCAAATGTCTCCGGAGTAAGGTTTGCAAGTTCCTCATGAGTTAGTTTTTGGATTGCTCTTAAAATCTCATCATGCCCTCCATAATCTAGCGCAATATTCAGGTAATAATCCATGTTATTTTTTGTTTTTTCTTCAGCATCAGTTATTGCGTTGAGAAGGTCTTGTGGAATTCTATCTTTTCTCCCAAGATGTACGATGCGGACATTGTCTTTCATCGCTTCTTTTACATATTCTTTGAGAATATGATGAAGACCAAATATAGATTTTACTTCGTCTTTTTCTCGTGACCAATTTTCTGTACTAAATGCCCAAAATGTTAATACAGGGATACCTAATTGTCGTACTTTTCTAGCAAGAGAAATTGTTGTTTGTGCTCCTCTTCTATGTCCTTCAAAAAGAGGTAAGTTGTGCTCTTTTGCCCATCTACGGTTGCCGTCAGGGATAATAGCAATATGGTGTGGAAGTGTTATTTCAGGCATGACGATATTTTAATTTGGAATATAGGATTAGTCAAATATATTATATTATTTAGCCTGCTACGTTACAAATTTGAAATCC
>JBDHUV010000074.1:0-3497 GCA_039809365.1 Candidatus Levyibacteriota bacterium | reverse complement strand
ACTGGAGATAGAGCATATGATATGGCACTCAGAATTAAATATTCTTTTGGAAATGCATCGGAAATTCAAAGGAAAATAGTTATACATGAAAATACAAAAGACGCTATTAAAGAACTCGTAAAGTTTACGCCGCCAGACAAACAAGGATATATTCTACCTACCTACTCTGCAATGCTTGAAATTCGTAAAATACTCACAGGAAAGGGAATTTTATAATATGCAAAAAAAATCATACACTTTAACAATTGGCTGGCTCTACCCACACCTCATGAGTACATACGGAGATAGAGGAAATATTATTACTCTCCAAAAAAGATGTGAATGGAGAGGAATAAAAACTGAAATACTCCCAATAACTGCTGATACAAAGGTAAACGAACTTTCATCAATACATATTCTTTTCGGAGGAGGAGCACAAGATCGAGAACAAGAAATAGTTATGGAAGACATGATGAAAAAGAAAGAGAGTATCCATAATTTGATCGAACATAATATACCATCATTATTTGTTTGCGGTTCCCCACAACTCATGGGTAAATTTTATGAACCATCAGAGGGGAAGAAAATTGAAGGGTTAGGAATTTTTGATATGGAAACAAAACACCCTGGTCCAACAGATGATAGACTCATTGGAAATGTAGTAGCAAAAGTGAACTGGGACAACCTCAATATCCAGTCCTCTATCTATAGTCCCACTCTTCATCATATTGTTGGATTTGAAAATCATGGAGGAAGAACAATACTAGGACCAAAAGCAAAACCATTCGCACAGATTGTCATAGGAAATGGAAATAATGGGCATGATGGAACTGAAGGAGTTGTATATAAAAATGCAATAGGCTGTTATTTCCATGGTCCTCTACTCCCTAAAAACCCACATATTGCTGATTTCTTGATTTTAAGAGCATTGGAAGTAAAGTATGAGAAAGAAATTGAACTAACTACCCTTGATGATCATTTAGAAGAACAAGCACATAATTCAATTGTAAAAAAGCTTGGTGTTAGGATATAATGCGGATATGAAAATAGATGTACAACATGTTGCAAAATTGGCAAATCTTAAAATTACACCTGAAGAAGAAAAGAAATTTGAGACACAATTGTCAGAAGTATTAAACATGGTAGGCAAACTCAATGAAGTAGATACAGCAAATGTTCAAGAGACTTCACAAGTAACTGGGCTTGAAAATATAACAAGAGAAGATATTCCCACTCAATCTCTCTCTCAAGAAGAAGCACTTTCAAATGCAACAGCACAACACAACGGGCTTTTTATGGTAAAAGGAATATTTGACGAAGAATAGTTATAGATATCTGAAAAGATATAAATATTAGATCATTTCATCTAAATACTATGGAATTACAAAACTTAACAATTACGACAACGTTAGAAAAATTAAAGAATAAAGAAATATCAGCTGTTGAACTAACTAATACCTATTTAGCAAACATTGAGAAATATGATACACAGCTGAATGCTTTTATTACTGTTTGTAGAAATGAAGCATTAGAACAAGCTGAATCTGTCGACAAAAAAATTTCTGATGGAATTAGTTTACCGCTGCTTGGTATTCCAATTGCTCTCAAAGATATTTTTGTTACAAAAAATATTAAAACAACAGCTGCATCAAAAGTACTTGAAAAGTATATTCCTCAGTATGAAGGAACTGTTGTTGAAAAATTAAAAGATGCAGGAGCAATCATACTGGGAAAAACTAATCTTGATGCATGGGCACATGGATCAAGTGGAGAGAACTCAGATTTTGGACCAACTCACAATCCTTATGATACGAATTATGTCCCCGGTGGATCATCTTCTGGATCTCCAACAGCAGTTGCGTCTCAGATGGCACTTATGGCAACAGGAACTGATACAGGAGGTTCTATTAGACTTCCTGCAAGCTTTACAAATACAGTAGGACTAAAACCAACATATGGAAGAGTGAGTAGATATGGAGTAATAGCTATGGCTTCTTCACTCGACTCTATCGGGCACTTTACCAGAACAGTTGAAGATAGTGCTGTTGTTCTTTCAACAACTGCTGGCAAAGATCAATTTGATGGAACAACACCCACCGTTCCTGTCCCTGATTATCAAAGTACTCTCAAAAACGGAGTAAAAGGATTAAAAATAGGGGTACCAAAAGAATACTTTGGTGAAGGACTTGATCCAACTATTCATGAAATTATTCAAAACGCACTTTCGTTTTATGAGAAAAATGGAGCTGAGATAGTAGACATCTCTCTTCCACACACGCAGTATGCAATAGAAGTTTATTATATTATTCAAACTGCGGAAGTCTCATCAAATCTTGCAAGATATACAGGAATTAGATATGGAAATGATAGACAGGAATTTGGTGATGAAGCAAAAAGAAGAATTATGTTGGGAACATATGTTCTTTCAGCTGGATATTACGACGCGTATTATAAAAAAGCATTACAAGTAAGGACATTACTAAAAAAAGATTTTGATGAAGCTTTCAAAAAAGTTGACGTAATGCTTACTCCTGCATCACCTTCTCTTCCTTTTAAAATTGGAGAAAGAATTGACGACCCGTTACAAATGTATTTATCTGATGTACTCACTGTGCACGCAAATCTTGTAGGAATACCTGGTTTGGTATTTCCCGGCGGGTTTGTAGGAGATTTACCTGTCGGTATCCAGTTATTAGGAAAGCATTTTGACGAAGCTACTTTGTATAAAACTGCGTATGCATTTGAACAAGAGAATCCATTCTGGAAAACTGAACCAAAACTATTAAAAAACATTCTATGAGCTATACACCGATCATTGGACTTGAAACACATATAGAACTTTCTACAGAGAGTAAAATGTTTTGTGGATGTAGTGCAAACTATTTTGGACAAAAGCCAAATACGCATACATGCCCTGTTTGCTTGGGTCTTCCTGGTGCATTGCCAGTAGCAAATAAAGAAGCAATTGAATCATGTATAAAAATAGCACTTGCACTTAACTGTGAAATTGCAAGAACTTCAAAATTTGATAGGAAAAACTATTTTTATCCTGATCTCCCAAAAAGTTACCAGATAAGCCAATACGACCTTCCATTTGGACAAAACGGATGGATAGAGTTATCCAATGGAAGAAAAATTGGAATCACCAGAGTACATATGGAAGAAGATACAGGAAAACTCACCCATGCCGAAGTTAATAATCAGAAAGTATCACTCATCGATTTTAATAGATCTAGTGTTCCGTTGGTAGAGATTGTAACAGAACCAGATTTCCATGATGCACTTGAAGTAAAAGAATATCTTCAAAAGCTACAACAGATTGTAAGATACCTTGGGGTATCAAACGCAGATATGGAAAAGGGAGATATGAGACTTGAACCAAATATCTCAGTCACGAATACTCCACTCGACCAAGTTCTTGAGACAAAAGATTTTCCACTGCCTCCATACAAAGTTGAAGTAAAAAATATTAACTCTTTTAGATTTGTAGAAAGAGCAATTGAGTTTGAAGTAAAAAG
>JBDHUV010000073.1:0-3538 GCA_039809365.1 Candidatus Levyibacteriota bacterium | reverse complement strand
TACTGCATCTCTTGTCTTGTACCTAACATTCATAAAGTTTGCGACAAGAAGAGAGGAGAGGATACCAATGATAGAGATTACTACAATAAGTTCAACTAACGTAAATCCTTTGTTATGCTTATATAATCCAAGTGATAATGTAGGAAATATTCTCTTCATATTACTATCCTTTATTTTACTGTAGTTGATCAACTTATACATGTCAAACACATCTAAGGAGACGTATTTGGACTTGAAACCCCATAATTACAAGCAGACCCTCCATCTCCACACACATCTTGAGGGGCATTGTAACAATTCTCTGTCTCATCATCAGGGTTACACAGCTGAAGATCTTTTGAAGATTCAAGATGAGTATAGAGCCGGTAGAGTTGCTTATTTGTTTCAACAAAGTATACATAGTCGGTTTTCTCACTAGGATCCTGAGGAACTTCTTCCATATACTTTGCCGATGCAGAAACTAGATCTGTTAACGCATCTGGATACTTACTATAATCGTCATAATATACCTCAAGTGCTTTTTGAATCTGAGCAAGATCACTTTTTCTCTCTGCATCACGAGCTCTGCCTAATTGACCCGCAGGATTAATAATTACTACAAGACCTGCTGCAAGAACACCAATCACGCCAATTACTACTAAAAGCTCAATTAACGTAAATCCTTTAGAAGAGGTCATAAATTGGGGTAGATACAGCTGTCGCAATTTCATAGATATATTCAGTATGCATTGGTATACGCATACATGTCAAGAAAAATGCATTAGAAGAAATATGAGATAAGAAAATCACTTAATACTACTGCAATTCCCACACCAATAATCATGAAAGGTCCAAACGGTATCGTACTACCTTTTAACTTTTTCTTCTTAAGAAGTATAAGAAGAATAGATACAACTGCGCCTGTTACAAATGCTCCATAAAACGCGACAATTGTATCTGGGAAACCTAATAATAGTCCAATTACAAATGCAAACTTTACATCTCCAAAACCCATCCCTTTACCTTTTGTACCTACAAACAAAAGGAAGAAGAAGAGGGCAGACAAAGACCCTACAAGCAGGTAAGGAATGATGCTTTGTTGCATATATATATGCATAACAAATACTGTAATAGCAAGAAAGAGAAGCAGTATATCAGGAATAATACTATGTTTTGCATCAATGAAAAAGATTGCAATAAATAAACTAAAGATAATAAAAAGGAAAGGAAGTATTGCATAGTAAAGTGGTGGAGTAAAAAGAAAAATAGCAACAAATCCTATACCTGTTACTAATTCAACAAATGGAAGCCTATAGGGAATTGGCTTTCTACAATATCTACATTTTCCTTTTAATAGAATATATGAAAACAGAGGAACTAAATCATACCATTTAAGTGTCTTCTTGCAGGACAAACAATAAGATCGTTTATTCGAAAAAAATTTACCTGAAGGAAGTCTATCTATAACAACATTCAGAAAGCTACCGAGTACAAGCCCTACCACAAACACGAACAAAATAAGATTCATAGAGAGGAGAGATGTAAGATACAATTAGTTAACTGATGTCACACCGACAGCAGGTCCTGATGTAGAAGCACAGACATTTCCAGTTTTTCCAGCAGCTGAAGAGTACACAATATATGCAACATCAGTCCCTGTACATGCTGCTCCTCCACCTGCTTTCAACTCTTCTGATTCAGATTCAGAACGAGCATAGATAACAAACTCATTATTTGCATTCTTCTTATAGCAGTATCCATTTGAAACTCCATTGTCTGCATCTGCAGCAGCAACAGCACATGCTGTACCCGGATTAGTAGGAGCGACTCTAATATCTTTTGAATCAACTAATGCTTGTGCAAATCCACCTGATATATTTGCATCAGGTATATCTGCATTTGCTGTTAAATAATTATTAAGACTTCTTCCCAACTCTGTTATTGCAGATTTTCTTCCTGTATCACGTCCACGAGCCAATTGCTCAACTGGATTAATTGCAACTAATACTCCAGCAGCAAGAACACCAAGAACTGCGATAACTACAAGAAGTTCTACAAGAGTGAAACCTTTATTTGAAGAGGGCAGAGTAAATTTCATATCTAATTTATGATAATCACATCTTAAAATACTTGTCAATAGGGAATTTTTTTTCTTACAAATGAATCTGCTAAGGACTCAGGAATGATTCAAGAGCAAACCGTGGATTAAGATTATTCTCTTGCACATATTGATATTGCTCGTGCAAATATTTCAAAAAATGTATATGAGTCTTAGGGACTTGCTCTCCGTGTTCTACGATCAAAGTAAGGATATAACTCCTTAATTCCCACAGGAATGCTTCATATTGTTCAGCACTTGTTATACGCTGTCCAATTTCAAAAATGTTTTTTTTAATATCTCCAGAAAGAAGTGCGTTTGAAATATGTTCTTCTCGAGTATCTACACTCCTAGTTCCAAGTACTTTAACACTACTACGAGATCGTATCGTCTCAAGCAATAAATCTACAGAGTTTACTAAAAAGACAACATAGTCAGACTCAGGCAATTCTTCTAAGTATTTTAATAATGCATTCTGAGCAGGTATAGTCAGTGAACCAGAAAGAATCGTAAGTCTTTTTTCTTTTTTTGCCGTGTATACTTTTGAAGCTCTAATAACGTGATGGATATCCTGAATTTTTATTACTCCCTCAATTCTTGTTATTCCATATGAAGGAACCGATAGACTTGAAACAAGATTAGCAATATACTCTTGTTGGGCGTGTGAAGACCCAATAATTATCATACTCTGCATATTGACATTGTACCACTAATTCGCCTAGCATTAAGTATATAAGTATGTATATATCTCATGTGGTATAACCTCATGTGATTTTGTTGTGTTTTCAATATCTTAATCTCAAATTATATGGATAATACTGCCCAATCCACAACTGGTGTCAATACTCAAGGGATTTTTTCCCAGATGAATCCACAGAGTACTGGAAGATCAATCACCGATATTGTATTTTCAGAAAAACTCATCACAGCTGAACAATATTCATCTTTGAAAGTTGAGTCAGCAAATAAAGGAGTTCATATTGATCAAACTCTCCTCGAGAGTAAACTCATCCCTGATGAAAAATATTATGAGGCAAAAGCAAAACTTATCAATGTTCCATTTGTATCCATAGGAACGCTTCCTTCGTCTCCTGAAGCTCTAGGATTTGTCACAAAAGCAGTTGCTGAACGATTAAAAGTAGTTCCTTTTGCATATGACAAAGATAGGAACTCACTTTCTATAGCAATGGCTGATCCTCTTGATCTTGATGCACTTAACTTTTTAAGACAAAAAACAGGTATTACTATCTTGGTATATCAAGGTATTCCTCGTGAAATTACAGATGCTATCCAGACACAGTACTCAGCGGGGCTTGTAGGAGAGGTAAAAGAGGCATTAAAAGAAACAGAACAAATAAACCAAGTCAAAACATTTGATAAAGAAAGTATTGCAAGCGTTATAAAAGATGCACCTATTGCCAAAATCGTTGCAACTACTCTTGAGTATGCAATGAAGAGTAG
>JBDHUV010000072.1:0-3557 GCA_039809365.1 Candidatus Levyibacteriota bacterium | reverse complement strand
TATGTCTTAGTTTCAGATGCTTGCCCAAAGTCGCTGCATCAACTTTTCTAAACTTGATTGGATAGGCAGACTCCGTTAATAGAGGAGACGTCATAGGTTGATTATACTGTGGTAACAACCTATTTTTCAATGGAGTTTAGTAAGAAATAAAAAAGTTATTCTTGAGAATTACCAAGAGTAAGACGAACAGTTTTATCTTCTCCATCTCTAAAGTAGTTGATCGTGATTATATCTCCGACTTTTTTATTGGCAATAGAGCCAGCAAGTCCACCGTTTTCATCAGTAAGTTGTCTATTATCTACTTTTGTTAGGATATCTCCAACTTGAATACCGGCCTGATCTGCAGGAGAGTCTTGAATAACCTCTTGAACTAAAGCTCCTTCAGGTACATTATTTGCTGCAGCAGTTCTTTGTCCTATCATACGATATGCAACTCCAATAAATGGTCTATTAAATTGTCCTGTTTTATTAAAATTCTCAAGAGACTGTTTGACTATATCAATTGGAATTGCAAAACCAATATTTTGTCCTGAAGATGCGACTGCAGTATTTACTGCAATCACTTGACCATTTGAGTTGAGGAGTGGACCACCAGAGTTTCCAGGACTAATAGCAGCATCTGTTTGGATAACATCGTCGAGTCGTTCAACAAATCCTTCATAAGGACTGCCTGCAGTAATCCCTCTTCCGAGTCCAGAGATGACTCCTGTGGTGACAGTGTTTCTGAACTCTCCAAGAGCAGTACCTATTGCAATAACATACTGTCCTACTTGAAGATTTTTAGAATCTCCGAGTTTTACTACTGGAAGATCTTTTGCATCAACTTGGAGTATAGCAAGATCATTAAGAGGATCACGGTAAATATTCTTTACATCATATGAATCTCCATTATCATTTACAATGACATACTGTCTATTTGTGTCTGAGACAACATGTTTATTTGTTACGATTAGTCCGTTTTTCTCCACTACAAATCCTGATCCAATATACTGCACGTCATTTGCTTCTTGGTCTGGTTCAGTTTGGTCACCAAAAAATATAGAGAAAGGATCGAGTGTTTGTCTTGCGTTAGTATCAGGCTTTATTCCAATAGTAATAACTGCTGGTCCTACTTCTTTTACAACATCTATGACAAGATTTTCTTCACGTACTACTTTTGTCTGAGATTGATTTGTAGAAATACTTGTATTTTGAGTAAATGTTTGGAGTTGAGGAATATATTTGGATGCAATTTCCCATCCGAGAGCGATTACAAGAAGTATAATAAGTAAGACACCAAGACGCTTCATCTCTTATATTATAACGCAATTAGTCAATGGTGTCTTGGGAGATTAAGTGATGGAATGTGTCTTTTCCTCTTGTAATTTTTACCTTCGTTGTGTATCATACAAGCAAGCCTTTACAAAGGGGTTTTTCGTATGCGAGATTATAAATTAGTATTAGTTTTAAAAAGTGATTTAAAAAAAGAACGTCGTGACAAGGTCATGGCGGATGTAAAAAGTTGGATTGGTGAGATGTCTGAATCAAAGACAGATTCTATGGGAGACAGAAAATTAGCATATCCAATTAAAAAACAAAAAACAGGTGAATATGTTGTAATGGATTTTTCAGCAGAATCGATTCCAACAGATGTAGATAGTAAAATGAATATGAGTGAAGAAGTATTGAGATATTTACTTGTTAGATCCTAATAAGTAGCAACAATATATGGCACGAAGCTTAAATAGAGTAGAACTAATCGGAAATTTGACTCGGGACCCTGAATTACGGTATACCCCACAGGGTACTGCTGTGTGTACCATGGGTATTGCTACAAATCGCACATGGCAAACTGAAAACGGGGAGAAGAAAGAAGATGTAGAGTTTCATAGAGTCATCGCTTGGAACAAGCTCGCAGAGCTTTGTTCACAGCTTTTGACAAAAGGAAGAAAAGTGTATGTTGAAGGTCGTCTTCAAACGCGATCTTGGACAGCGCAAGACGGGACTCAAAAAAGTCTAACTGAGATTGTAATCAATGATATGTTGATCTTAGATTCTAAAAGATCTGCAGATGTTGAAGGAGTAGACGATATTCCAGAAGAAGAACCATCTCAGGAAGCTGCAAAGCCAGCTGAAGAAAAAAAAGAAAAGAAAGGAAAAAAAGAACAGGTAGAGGAAGATATAAATCCAGATGATATACCGTTCTAATATATAACTATATGGCATTAAAAAAAGTACAACTCGTAACAAACTGTTCATACTGTAAGGAGAAGAAAAATCCTGATTTCTTGAATGTGAACGAACTAAACAAATATTTATCTGAAAGAGGGAAAATTCATCCTCGAAGCAGAACAAGTTTGTGTGCAAAACATCAGAGAAAAGTTACTGATGCAGTAAAACGCGCACGATATATTGCGATTCTCCCATTTACTGTGCGTGCTGACTAAGAGATTTTTTCTCTAATTCTCCATTGATTTCATATATTATTTCTATTAGAATTGAGTGATGCGTATGCAAAGCTCAGGAAAGAAACTCCAAATTGTTATCCTCATGATTGTGTGTGTCCTCGTAGGCTATGCATTTGGGACACGTTCAGTCACTTTAGCGTGGAAAGACTACAAACCTGTTATAGGAATTGAGTCTAAAACTCCTCCTCCTGGTCAAAATATTGATTTTTCTCTTCTTTATGAAGTTTTGGAACGAGTAAATCGTGATTACTATGATAAAACGAAAGTAGACTCTCAAAAACTTCTTTACGGTGCAATATCTGGAATGTTAGAGAGTCTTGATGATCCCTATACGTCTTTTTTCCCACCGAAAGAAAATGAAGCATTCAAAACTCAGATGGCTGGAGAGTTTTCAGGTATTGGTGCTGAACTCGGAATGACAAGCGATAAAAGAATTACGGTTATTTCTCCACTTGATGATTCTCCCGCTCAAAAAGCAGGAATTCGTTCTGGGGATATTATTGTAAAAGTAAATGAAGAATCAACATTAGGATGGTCTATCCAAGAGGCTGTAGAAAAAATTAGAGGAGAGAAAGGTACTCCAGTAACTTTGAATGTATTACATGACAAAGCAAAATCACCTGTAGATGTAAAAGTGGTACGTGATACTATCCAGTTAGAAAGTGTTACCTCTTGGGTTAAAAAAGTTGAGTGTAAAGGAGATGAGTGTAGCCCTGCACCATCTAGTTGCGAGTCATGTGCTGCAGTAGCATATATACGGGTATCACAGTTTGGAGATCGAACAAATGAAGAGTGGGTTAAAAAAGTAAATGAAGTATATGCAGAAATGCAAAAACAGCATAATGTAAAAGGAGTAATTCTTGATGTACGTAATAATCCAGGAGGATACTTAACTGATGCTGTATTTATTGCCTCTGAGTTTATAGATAGTGGAGTAATTGTCAGACAAGAGGATGGAACAGGGAAAGATGCTTCTATGTCAGTCTCTAGAAAAGGATTACTCCTTGATGTTCCATTAGTTGTTCTTATCAATAAAGGTTCAGCTTCAGCATCTGAAATTGTGTCAGGTGCATTAAGAGATCATGAAAGAGCGAAGCTTATTGGAGAGAC
>JBDHUV010000071.1:0-3588 GCA_039809365.1 Candidatus Levyibacteriota bacterium | reverse complement strand
TATTCCTCCCACGCATTGCCCTACTTCCAAAGGAAGTATTGCATAAAACGGAGAGAAAAATTTCTATTCATAAAGTAATTATAGGAAAAAGTGATAGAGTTTGTCAATTAATTATCCCGTTTGTGTGGCTACTGCACGGTCATGATGCTGGGTAAAGCTTGTGCCTTTTTTACTTGCTTGTGCCCAGTATTTCTGCTGATTTTTTTTACTTGCAAAAAGTGCTAACCAGTTTCTTCCTTCTTCTACTCTCATGCGAGCATTGCGGATAGTAAGGAGTACCCACTCAAAAAAGTTTACATCATACGTCCTAGTCTCTTGAGGTTGGGTTGAGGTCGTAACTTGCTGTGCAACGTGTTTGAATGCCTGCTCCATTTCTTTCTGAGCTTTAATAAGTTTTCGAATCTCACTTTTTATTGTTTCAACTTGATCTTTATTCTCTGTTTCTTGAAGTTTTTCGGCGCGTACTTCTATAGATTGTACATCTCTTTGGAAATATTCTCGATGTTCGGCTGATACAACAGTTTTTTTCTCTTCCTGTTGAGTAATAAGAGAAATCTCTTGCCCCTCTTGAAGTACTGCCTCTTGTTTTACAGATTTTTTCTCTACAGAGACATGACTTGTTAATTGTTCAGGTAGTGTTTTTTTTGCAGAAGCTTTAAAAAAATCTTCCCACATGGCTCTGAGTGTATCTTTTGAAAGGGCTGTAATATTTTCCCCTACATGATCTCCCCCTGTTTCAATGGAGTCGCTGTAGTAATCCTGCTTTTTCGATGTAGTTTGTTGTTTCATAAGAAATTGATCGTATTATAAGATGTTTTACGTCCAATTTCAAGCGTGGGGGTTAGAATTTAAAGCCCCATGAGATAGTCAATTGTTTTCTGTTGTCTAATAAGCGCTACGAGAAAATACGGGTTTTTTGCTATCTCTTCTCTATTTGTAGGGTCTTGGAATTTAGAGAGTGCATCCTGGATATCTTTTTCTTCTACAACAATTTTTTCTTCATCAGCTATTGCTTTTAATAAGAACTCAAGTTGTAAATCTTTTGTGGCTTTCTCTTCATACCCTTTGCGCATTTCCTCAGCAGTTTGTCCTCTGGTAGACAAATACTGATCAAGATTCATACCTAATCTTTGTAATTCATCTACAAGTTGAGTTAATAGGCGATTTGTTTCTTCTTCGATTAAAATCTTTGCAACTGTTACTTTTGCTCCAGTCAATGCTGCTTCTAGTACGTCCTCTACTTTTGGTTTGTTATCTGCATTTTTATCATCCCCTGGTTTAATAATTTTAGATTTTGCAGTTACATCTTTTACTGCTTTTTTATAATCACCTAATGTTACTTTTGGCTCAAGCGCAGTCACCGCTTCAAATACAAGATCTGTACCTTCTTCAAATATTTCAATATGGAGTTTTGGAGATACGATTGGCTGAAGTTCCTCTTCTTTAATAGTTTTGTTATATGCTTCTGGAACCACCACTTTTAAAGTTTCTTCTTGGACAACTTGTTTTGATAGCTTTTCCTCAGCAATTTTTTTAGGGACTTGTCCTTTTCTAAAGCCTGGAGCACTTATATGCTTTGAAAGCTCTTCTTTTACTTTTTGTCGTGCTTTTTCAACTTCTGTGTGAGGAACAGTAATTTTTAATACTAATGTTCCGTCGTCTTGTTTTTTAATTTCTGGTTTCATCTGTGCCTTATTATACAGATCATGGGTTCAAAAGGCAAAGGAAAATTTCTATGAGAAAAGGGTTGAGAGGTTTAAGTGCCCGAGAGAGGATTCGAACCTCCACACCGTTGCCGATACAGCGTTCTGAACACTGCGTGTATACCATTTCACCACTCGGGCATATTTTGATACATTTTAACTCCTTTGATCTTCCTTGACAACTAATTCCAAACTTGGGATTATAGAAGAGATGGACAAACGTTTTGTGCTTCTTGGAGTCTATTTCTTAGCTGCCCCGCTTATTCTTTTCGTCTTTATTTTTTACGCATTATATTATCATCATGAATATACTCTTTCTCGTTCAATTTCAGCGCATGTCTTAAACTATAATGGAAATTTTGAAGCTCTCCCAGATGGGACAGTAAGTACAGCTGGGATAGATCTTTCTTCACAAGATGCTCGGATTGCTGTTTTGGAAGCATTTTTTAAACGTCATAACTCTCCTCTTGTTGGCCATGCAAAAGTAATAGTTGAAGAAGCAGATACCAATAATCTTGATTATAGATTATTGCCTGCTATAGCAATGCAGGAAAGTAATTTATGTAAAAAAATTCCAAAAGAGGCAACAAATAATTGTTGGGGATTTGGAATTTATGGGAAGAAAAGAACCAGCTTTGATACATTTGATGATGCAATTAGAATTGTTTCAAAAACTATAGCAAATAACTACGTAGCACATGGTCTTGAAACCCCTGAAGAGATTATGTCTAAATACACTCCAAATAGTAATGGGTCATGGGCTGAAGGGGTGACCTATTTTATGGATAAGATCCACGCAGATTTATAATACAGAAATTACATCTCTCCTCTCTTTTACATACAGGTAGTGTGTCAGTGTCAGTTGGACACCTGATCAAAATATTATTAGACTCAAGATTTACTATTTTAGGCATGCATTTCAGATCTTGACAACCCCATAGTTCTTTGCTATAATACGTGTAGGTCTCGAGGTAGCCCAAAACTTACTTTGAGACTCTTTAAAAGGACTAGATCAGAGCAAATTGCTCACCTATTACGAGGCGATTTAGTCCTTTTAAAGTTTTTAGACCCCCTTTTATATTTCCCCACTATTTACATTCTCAACCATTGCTGAGAATTCCAAGCAAATAAATGATTATTTTTTTGGAGTTCCAGGTAAACAAAGGTTACTTGGGAAAGTAAATATGAAAAAAATATTCTATTTAATAGCTTTTATTATGGCAGTGAGTATTGTGCCTGATGCGATGGCTTCAGAAAAAGTTGCCGGACACTCAGCTCAACTTGCAATGCCTGAAGTAACTGTTGAAAAAAATCTTTCATCTGATACCCGTGTCATTGCGGTAAGAAATGTGTTGGAGAAATACAACTCAGTACTTGCCCCTGAAGCAGAAAACTTTGTGTTTTATGCAGATAAGTATGGCATTGACTGGAGACTTCTTGTATCTATTTCTGGTCTTGAATCAGGATATGGTGCACAATATGTACAAGGATCATATAATGCCTATGGTTGGGGTGGTGGTTATATCTACTTTGATTCATGGGAACATGGAATTGATTCTATCTCACGTGCATTGAGAAAAAATTATTATGACCGTGGGGCTGATACTGTAGAAAAAGTAGGTTCCATTTATGCCGAAAACCCTCAATGGGCATATCGTGTTCGTGGATTTATGTCACGTATTGACAATGAGTATAGTAGAATTACTACTCTTGCAATTGCTCCACAATTTTAAAGAGAATCCACTTGATTTCTTAATTGCAGTCTACCCTGTAAAACATATATAATGTGAAGCGTATCGCGGATGTGGCGAAATGGTAGACGCGCTAGTTTTAGGAACTAGTGGCCGTAAGGTCTTGGGGGTTCAAGTCCCTTCATCCGCACAAA
>JBDHUV010000070.1:0-3635 GCA_039809365.1 Candidatus Levyibacteriota bacterium | reverse complement strand
GGATATATAAGTATAGTTACACCAATGGGACTTGGGGTAAGAGAAGGAATTATGGTAATAGGACTCTCTCCATTTGCACCTCTTTCTATTACTTCACTGATTGCAATCTTCTCAAGAATTGCATTTATGGCAGGTGAATTTTTATTCCTTTTCCTTAGTTATTTACTTTATAAAAGGAAGGAATTGCAGAAAGGATGGATGTTTGTAGAAAGAAATGCACATCAAATAATATTATGGAGTGCCATTGTTATGTATTGGATATATTTTACGTATGTAAGTTTTGTAAAGTATACAAATTTCTTTATGGGTAAATTTGATCTTGGGAATATGGATCAAACAGTATGGAATACGCTGCATGGAAGAGTTTTTGAGTTCACCAATCCTGATAGTGCGGAAACAATAAGTAGACTTGCTTTTCATGCTGATTTTATTTTAGTACTTCTCTCCCCGCTTTATCTTATCTGGTCTGATCCTCGGATGTTATTGCTTGTTCAAACACTTGTTCTTGGTGTTGGTGCATATTTTGTTTATAAAATTGGACTACATATTTTGAATCACAAAACACTTTCAGTCATTCTTGGAATTTGTTATCTCTTAAATCCTCTTGTTCAAAAACAAAACTTATATGATTTTCATGCAGTAGTACTTGCTACAACATTCTTTCTTGCTGCATGGTATTTTTTGGTAAGTAAACGGTTAGTATGGATGTGTGTATTTTTAATACTTGCTGTACTTACAAAAGAAAATATATATCTTATTACTGCTATTTTTGGGTTGTACCTTATATATAAAAAGCACTTTAAATTGGGGAGTGTTATTACAGTCCTTTCTTTCGGAATGTTTTTTGCCTTGATGAAGTACTTTATTCCTGGTGTACGAGGGGGAGAACATTTTGCTGTACAGTTTCTCTCTGAGTTTGGAGACAGTTTAGGAAGTGCAGTCGTACATATTATTTCAGATCCTGTGAATACACTTTCCATATTTATGCAACATAATGGACTCGAGTATTTAAGAATGATATTTCTTCCCTTTGGATTTCTTCCTATACTCTCTCCACTCACCATGATTTTTGCGATACCTGATATTACGAAAAATGTATTGGCAGATAATCCAAATTTTAGATCATCCTATTATCAATATAACGCAGAGATATTGCCTTTCTTGTTTATCTCGACTATTTATGGGGTGAAGTTATTATTGAAAAAAATACCTGCAAAACCAATTATGTACTACCTCATATTTTTTTCAGTACTCGGTACATGGTCTTATGGAGCACTCCCTTTTGGTAGTCAGCCATATATAGATATATATACAAAACCTCGTCCAAATGCAGAAAAAATAATGAATTTTCTCCAAACAATTGATGAAAATAAATCTGTTGCAGCTACAAATAATTTAGGTTCTCATCTTTCTCGTCGTAAAAATATTTATGTTCTTCCAAATGGTATTGAAAAATCAGACTATGTTTTATTCCTGAATACTGATTGGTACGATCCAATAGATACGTTGAATGCTCAAGTAGATACATTAAAAAAAGATAAAAGATATAAAGTGGTGTATGAAGAAGGTAGCTTTATTGTATTCCAAAGACTCTAACTTTTTATTTTCTCGTTATTGTATACTCCATTGGAAAGTACAGAAATGAAGCTGGCACATCGTCTAAAAGATATTTTTGGAAATCTGAATAAATACTCACTCTTTCATCAGCATTTGTCTCAACTCTTCCATCTTCCAGTAGTTTATCTATACGCAAATTCTTATATTTCCCAATATTGTTTACTTGGTCTGAGTGCCAGAAAGTATATTGATCAGGATCTATAGGGAGTTTGTATTTATATAACAACGCTTGAAAATTTGGTTTTAGATGGTGAATCTCATCTATTATAGTAATCTTAGATTGTATTCCTGCTTTTTTCCATTCACTTGCAATGACTTTTGCAGTTTGTTCAAGATCAGGAGTAGTTGTAATTTCTATAATATTGTCTTTATCAACACCACTTGATTGGAGTACCTCTTTTGCTATTTCTATATCTGAGATACCAAAGTTGGGAGTATGAGAGAAATAGATGCTATTTGGCGGGAAGGGAGAAAAAGCTCTTTCCCCTTCTGAAAACTTTTCAGGGAGCGCATAATTAAGTGCTTGGCGGTATTTTTTATTAGATAAATTAGAGTCAGCATTGTTATAAAACAGTGTCACGAGTTGTGTATAATCAATGTCTTCCTCTACTTTTGTATTAGTCCACTCTGCTAAGTTTTTATCATCAAGTGATGGTGAAATAACATGAGATATTTCGTCAACTTCACCAAGCATATATGCAGTTTTGAGTGCTGATTGTGTTGGATAAAAATAAAGGATTTTCCTATGAAGCCTGTCTGTTTTATCTTGAAGTACAAGAGATTGTACATATCCTGCATTTAGTTCAATATCTTTTAAGATATACTTTCCTAAGCCTGAAAAATCTTCGTGTAAAATTGGTTTTGAAACAGTTGCTAGGAATGGTGAATATGGAGAATCAAGCAAATATGCAACAGTATAATCATCAATTACTTTTTTCTTTGCATCTTTAAATGTGAGTGGAAGTGTATGAGCATCTAGTTTGTCTCCGTTTTGGAAAGATAATCCTTTCTTTAAAAAGAACACATACTCTTTTCCGTTTTGTTTTATTTCCCATCTACTTGCTGCTGCTGGGTGTACCTCTCCTTTTTCATTAACTGAGGTAAGCCCATAACTTACATCTGAAATAATATTTTCTGGAAGTTTATCTGGTGTATAGGTACCAAACACTCCAATTCGTTGAACCTTTTTATCTATAGAAGGCAGAATATAAAAATTGAGAAGAAGTATTCCACATCCACTGATTATAAATCCGACAAGAAGAGAGGTTAAGATAGTTCTTTTCCATCTTTTTATATATGCTTTTATAAGCCAGAAGTAATATCGTTTTCGAAGTGTGCGCATATCGGGCAAAACGACCTTTGATGTACTTTAGCCAAGTACAAGTCTCAAAATTGAAAGTGCTGCGAATAATGCAGCTAGGATAATAGTTGCGTAAAACAATAATTTTTCGACACCTTTTTTACTTCTGTATGTTTCACTACTTCCTCCAAATGCAATACCCACACTTGTCCCTCGCGTCTGCATAAGTACACACACAACTAAGAGGACTGAAACAATAATATGTGTAATAGAAAGTATATTCATTAATTAAGATCGAACACCCATTCAAGCGCCTTCACGACCAAAGCAATTATACCAGAAATAACAAGGTATGACAAAACGCCGCCTACCTGATAATTTAACCCATCAGATCCTAAAACATTGAGAGTAAATGGAGTAATATATATGGATTTAAAAAGTACTGCTACAAGATAAAGGCCAATGATATTAGATACGACAATTACAATTGCAAAACTCAAAAAAGCAAATGGAAATACAAATACACTGAGAAGAGGTTTAAGAAGAGCTTTTACAAGCACAAGAGTTAACGCAGCTCCAGCAAAAATGATATAGTCTCCTTTTATGACAAGCCCACTTGCAACAAGAGTTGCAATATACAGACCTATTGCATTCATAACAGTTGATTGTAAGAGTCCTTTCATCTCTTCTCCTGATTTTTATTATAAAGAGATTTAGA
>JBDHUV010000069.1:0-3750 GCA_039809365.1 Candidatus Levyibacteriota bacterium | reverse complement strand
ATATCCCCAGTAGGGGGATATAAATGGTATTAACATTAAAAACACCAAAACAAAAATATGTCCATCGTCTGAAAATTGCACGAGGACATCTGAACAAAGTTATACAAATGACAGAGAAGGATGAATACTGTATCTCAATTCTTCATCAGTCACAAGCTGTTCAGAAAGCTCTGAAAGAAATAGACTTGCTTATTATGGAAAACCACTTGCAAACGTGTACTGCAGATGCAATAAAAAAAGGCAAATCTAAAAAAGCGATTGAAGAAGTAATCTCTGTCTTAAAAAGAAAATGATATGAAAGAAAAACCTATGCAACATTCAAATACTCAAAAAAAAGAAAGCTTTATGCCACTTATTATTATTATTCTGTTAATAACGCTTGCTGTTACATCATTAGGAATCAGAGACACATTTCATGGGGTATTTTCATGGGATATCTCAATGCAACATTTTATGGCTGGATTTTTTCTTGTTTTTTCAGGATTTAAATTACTTGACCTGAAAGGATTTGTTCAAGGATATTCTCAATATGATTTACTTGCAATGAAAGTAAAAGAATATGGATATATCTATCCATTTTTAGAGCTTTTGCTGGGGATTGCATATCTTGTGGGAGTAGTGTCTCCTTTCCTCCATATATTCACCTTTCTATTAATGGCATTTAGTGGATTAGGAGTATTAAACAAAATTGCAAAGAAAGAAAAATTTACTTGTGCGTGTCTTGGTACTTTTTTGAATGTTCCTCTCACGAAAATTACAGTAGTAGAGGACTTTGGAATGGCTGCTATGGCTCTTATGATGTTGATGTAGCCTCCCTATAGCTGTCGGGTGTCGTTCTAATTGCTTTTCTATCCCTAATCTTACATTAACTGAGTATAATATGGTGACTGTAGCAGTCAGAGTGAATGCAAATAATTGCGTAAGGCATACGTAAAACCCGAATATATTATACTAGTACGTATTGACAACATAACTACGAACGATCTATAATCTGACGCTTATGAGAAAAAACCAATCACTATTTCAAGCATTTCTATCTCGAGTTCATTATAAAGTAGTACTCGCGGGTATTTGTGTGCTTTTAGGAATACTGTCCTTTTCAGGATTCTACTTTTTTGGCCAAAATATTGTGAATGAATCTGGTGATCCACAGTATGTTGCTCGTACGCAATTTGATGATCCAGAAATAGGAGAAACTAATACAAGTACACAGACAGATATATCAGTGACTCTTTCCCCTACGCAAAGCGAGTCTCAGACAAAAGATATTGGTGGGATATCTGCTCCGGTGGTTTCAGTGTCCCCAACAGAGGCAATTACTCCGACAAAAACTGAAGTAACTCCAACAGCATCTCCATCCGCATCGCCAACACAAGGACCAAAGCTTGATGCGTCAAAATTTATTTTAGGAGATCCGAACACAATACAGTCAATTGTTGCCTACTATGATTTTGAGTGTGTGTACTGTTCAGATTTTGTAAAAGATGTATTACCACAGCTTGTACAAGAATATGTCGATACAGGGAAAGTAAAAATAATATTTAAAAATTATCCGCTTACAAATCATACTGCAGCGTCAGTTGCCCATAATGCAGCGATGTGTTCGTCAGTGAAAGGAGATTTCTGGGATTTCCATGACATACTATTTTCCAAACAGAAAGAATGGGCAGGGAAGCCTGAACAAGAAGTTAAAACTCTTATGAAGTCATATTTTCAGTCTACAGGTGTTAAAGATTCTAATTATGACGCGTGTGTAGATTCGAACCAATATGGTACCTATGTTGAGAATGACAAAAATGAAGGTCGTTCCCAAGGAGTTACTGGTGCTCCTACATTTATTATTGGAGACAAAACTCTTGTTGGGTACCAACCAATTGAATCATTTAGAGCAATCTTAGACAAAAAATAATATTTAAGATAGTATTCCTAATCCAAGTATCCCCATAATAATTAAATACGCCGCAATAAAATAATTTAAAAATTTAGGAAATATTAATATCAAGATTCCAAATAGTAATGAAATAAGTGGATTAAGTCCTATTGTTCCTAGCGTCATGTATATCACCTCCAATCTTTTTGATTGAACTCTCATCCTATTTATACAAGCGAAACATGCAGTATTTGTTATGAAAACGTAAGAATATTATAAAAATGTTGCATTCTTTTACATACTTCTATTACTATAGAAGAGATGAAGAAACTTCTTATTGTTGATGATGACCTTGCATTCAGTTTTCAATTAGAGCAATTATTTAAAGATAGCTATGATATAGATAAATCAGTTGATGGGATGGGTGCATTAGGGAAAATTAATGATCAACTCTATGACTGTATTATTTTAGATATCGATATTCTTGGTGGAGTAGATGGATACGAGGTCCTCAAAGGGATAAAAGGACAATCGAAAACGAAGAGAATTCCTGTTATTGTACTTACGAATGCAGGGTACGAGAAAAAAGATTCATTCATGAAAATGGGGGCAGATGAATATTTTGTAAAAGGTGAGACGAGTATGGAAGATCTTGAATCAGTTGTAGCAAAATGGATAAATAGTCCAGTGAGAACTTCTGAGGAAGATTAAAATCCGAGAGCTTTTTCTACCAAAATAATTGTAATATCTCTCTGTGGTTCTTGATTAAATAATAATACTTTACTTACAAAACTTCCTGGTACCCCGTATGCTTTCTTTGCTCTTTCTGATTCAAGTGGAAGAGCTCGTTCATAAATTCGTTTAAATCCATCATCAATGTCTTTTACAATTTTTTGTGCGCCTACTACCCAGATTACATGATCTGCTCCATACGCATATGCAGGAAGTTGACTTCCACTATTTGAAGCAATCATAACAACTCCGTTTTGTGTTATTGCATGGACACTTCCTACTACATATTCTGGTGCTGCCCCAATACGTTGCATGTCCCTATGTTGTGTTTCTCGACTCATTGAAGATAATTTTTGTTTTATAGAGTCATACTCTCCTGATTCATTTAATATATCTGTTAACCCTAGGGTATCAAGAGTTACAGACGTTGCAGTCATAACTTCTGAACCTTTTGGAATTAATGAAAGAACTTTTTCCTTTGCTTCTTTCTCAGTTTTAACAATCTCTGTTTTGAAGTTATGTTCTTTCAGCATTGCTGCTGTTTTTTCTATTATTTCTGTTGATGGGACATTATCGTAATTCATGGTATTGTTATATGAGTATATACAGTATATACTATACATACACTTTTAGTAAGTATGTACAATTTTGTATGTTAGTTACTAAAAAGAAACTGTGGAGAAAAAATGAAAAATTGTACAAGTGTCAGAACAACATTAAAAGTAGTGGGAGGGAAATGGAAACCTCTGATTTTATGGTTACTTACAAATAATACATTACGGTTTAATGAATTACATAAAAATATAGATGGAGTGACTCAAAAAATGTTAACTCAACAACTCAGAGAGCTTGAGAAAGAAGGGTTAATTAAAAGAAAAGTATATGCAGTTGTGCCTCCAAAAGTTGAGTACTCCCTTACTGAGTATGGAAAATCTCTTCAACCTGTACTCAAAATGATGGCAAAATGGGGTAAAGAGCATCGTGTTACAAAGTTACGAGAGAACATGAACATGGTGAATAAAAATAATATTGCCTAGCTTTCCATTGTGTTTTTGATGTTATACTCTCATTCTGATACTATAATGTGATATGAGTGAAATAGATTCTGGGTACGATTTTGATAGTACACAACCTCTTCCCGATATTTC
>JBDHUV010000068.1:0-3821 GCA_039809365.1 Candidatus Levyibacteriota bacterium | reverse complement strand
TTGGTGTCCCATACATCAGATATATCTACAATAAGGTCAAATTGAGAGCGATCATACCCAACAGGGTAGTAAATAAAATAATCTTTTCGAGTTTCAGCTCTTTCTTTCAAGTTTCCGTAATAGAAAATCTGCTCTACAAAAGGAAGATCTCTGACAACAAATGTTGTAATCATGGACATCGCAATATGATCTAGATGTCCAGATACTCCTTGCGGTTCAAATGTAATAACAATATCTGGTTTTAATTCTTGAAGTTTTTCTCTTACTGCATCTGCAATCTCATGGTATTTACTGTTTGAAAGCATTCCATCCGTAAATCCTAGAAAATGTACTTGTTTTACTCCCAGTACTTTGGAAGCAGCTTTAAGTTCTTCCCGTCTCATTTCTGAGATAGGGTGTTCTTGATCTGAAGAATTGTTTTCACCAGCTTCTCCACTAGTTGCACAGATAGTGTAGACAGTATTGTTTTTAGACAGTTTATGCAACGACCCACCAGGCCCAAATGTTTCATCATCAGGATGTGCAAAAACTCCCACAATTGTTTTACCAGAGATAGTATTCATAGGAATGTAACTGTTTATGAACAGATAATTTTAATGCCAGGAGACATTGTAGATTTGAGGGTAGCAGATTTAATTTTTGATGCACCTACAGATTCAACAAGCGTAGCAATATTCTCTACGAGCTTATCGTTATCAAAGGATACTTTTCCAACAGAGACATGTATAATCGGGTCCTTTGCCTCAGTTTTATAAGAAATCTGACCTGCAGATAGTTTTGCAACTGCTTCATCTGGATTAGGAGAGATTGTTCCGTTTTTTGGATTTGGCATAAGTCCACGAGGTCCTAAGATACGAGCAACTTTTGCAAGTTTTGGCATCTGTTCTGGTTTTGCAACAAGCACATCGAAATTGATTTTTCCACCTGAAATCTCTTCAATAACTTCATCGTCCGCTATTTTAATGCGAAGTTTTTTGCCTGTACCATGAGGAAGAGTTAATTGCCCGTTGATACCTTTTTCTGTAACATTCAAATGGAGTTCAACTGTCTCATCAAATCCTGCAGATTTAAATTTCTTAAGATTTTCTACAGCATCTTTAACTGAATAACTCTTTGATTTATCAACAAGAGAAGCATTTGCTTTATGCCTTTTTGAATCTGCTTGTTTTGTAGTCTCAAACTTCTTTTTAATAACTTTTTTCTGTGGAATAGTTTGTTCTCCTGTTGTTTCTTGTCCCTCTGTTGACTCAGCTACAATATCTTCTTGTTCTTCTACAGTAGCAGCTTCAGCTTTTTTTGCAGCTTTCTTTGCTTCATATTTAGCTCTCTTCTTATCATCTTGAAGTTCGCCTGATTCATCAAATGTTTTTACTCTAACTTTTCCCATATTATCCTTCTACTTGAATACCCATACTGCGTGCTGTTCCTTCAACAATTTTTGAAGCAGCAGCAATATCATTTGCATTTAAGTCATCCATTTTTTGTTTTGCGATTTCTTCAACTTGTGCTCTGGTTAGTTTTCCTGCAGATTCTCTTCCAGGCTTTTGTGACCCTGATTTAATTTTCATTGACATTTTTATAAGTTCTGACATAGGTGGTTTCTTCACAATGAAAGAAAATGTGCGATCTTCATATACAGAGATAACTACAGGAAGTAGAGTGCCTTTTTGATCAGAAGTCTGATCATTAAACGCTTTCACAAAATCCATAATAGGGAGACCATGCTGACCCAATGCAGGACCAACTGGAGGTGCTGGATTCGCTTCTCCGCCTTTAATTGCTAATTTAATGTATGATTTAACTTTTTTTGCCATAATAATTTATGCGTAGCTATTATATACGAAATTGTAGCTATTTGCTACCTGTTCTCTTTTAGATCTTACTTACTTGAAGGAAATCCAGTTCAACAGGTGTTTCTCGTCCGAAAATAGATACAAGTACTTTCACTTTCCCTTTTGCTTCATCAATTGATTCAATACTTCCTAAGAAGTCAGAGAAAGGACCGTCTGTAATTTTAACTGCTTCACCAACTGTAAATGTTGCTTTATATGTAGGCTCTTTTTGTTCAACGAAGTGCATAATAGCTTCAACTTCTTCAGCTCTAATTGGAGTAGGCTTGTTTTGGGCTCCTACAAATGAAGTAACTCCTGGAGTAGTACGAACGAGAATCCATGCCTCATCATCAAGAACCATGTGAACAAGGATATATCCAGGGAAAATTTTTTCCTTAATACTTTCTTTTTTACCACTTCGTACTTTAATAGTCTCTTTTGTAGGAACAAGTGCTTCAAGAATGCGCCCTTCAAATCCCATTGTTTCAACTCTTTGCATAAGAGTTTTTGCTACTTTGTTTTCGTGGCCTGAATAGGTATGCACGATGTACCAGCGAGGGGTAGTCTCTGTATACATTTTTTCAATCTTAGGTTGGTTGTCTTGATTTTTTGTATTTGTATCTGTTTTGTCAGCCATAATTATCCTAATATATACTCAAGTGCTTGTAAAAACAAGAAATCGAGTGCTCCTAGATAAACTCCTACGACAAGACTGATTATAATAACCAGTACTGTTAGGCGAATAACCTCTTCTCTAGTAGGAAAAGTGGATTTTGCTATTTCGCCACGAACCTGTCGAAGGAATCCGATCATCAGGAGATTTTATCATATTATGGGCGTGGATGTAAAGGAGGCTAAAGATTGAATATTAAAAGTTAGAGTTGACAATTTATTTTGCTATCTCTACAATCTGTAATTAGTGTACGTTACTGTACACATATATATACCATATGGCACAGAAAATAACGAAAGCCGTAATTCCAGCAGCGGGGTTTGGGACTCGCTTTCTCCCTCAAACAAAGGCAATGCCTAAAGAAATGCTCCCAATTGTAGACAAGCCTGTTATTCAGTATGTTGTTGAAGAAGCAGTACAATCTGGTATAGAAGATATAGTTATTGTTACGGGAGCATTAAAACGTGCAATTGAAGATCATTTTGATGTTCCAAATCAAGATCTTATTAAAAACCTTAAAGATGGGGGAAAAGAAGAACTTCTAGAACTCACCAAAAAAGTTGCTAATCTTGCAAACTTTATTTATGTACGACAAAAAGGTCCATACGGGAACGGAACACCTGTTCTTGCAGCAGAGCCTATTATTGGAAACGAGGCTTTTGCCGTTTTATGGGGAGATGAGTTTATCTATGCAGATCCTCCACGGCTTTCTCAGATGAAAAAAGTGTATGAAAAATATGGAGGAATTGTAATCTCTGGTGTCAGAATAGATAAAAAAGAAGATCTAAAAAGATATGGAATTGCAGACTTAGAACCTGTTGAAGGAAATGTCTCAAAAATTAAGTCAATTGTAGAAAAACCAGATCCAGATAATGCCCCATCACAGATTGCTACACATGGAGCATATATTTTGCCCCCAGAAATATTTGATGCACTTCGATCTTTGGAGCCTGGAAAAGGTGGGGAGATATGGCTTGTTGATGCTATTAATAAGCTTAAAGATGAGGGAGTTCCTGTTTATGCTGTAGAAATAGAGAATGGAAGATACTATGATACTGGAAATAAGCTTGAGTATATGAAAACAGTAGTAGATTTAGCTCTCAAACATCCAGATATTAATGGAGAGTTTAAAGAATACTTAAAAAATCTGGATTTAGGTTAAAAAATATATTTAAATTATTTCAACCTCCTTACGTATACACATGAAATATATCTCTGGATCTGATCTTCCTTTTATCCCTTCTTCTCATGAAGATCCGCAAAATCCTCAAGTCATAAAAAAAGTACTCCTTGAAAAGCTTGATCTAATGCCTGGC
>JBDHUV010000067.1:0-3907 GCA_039809365.1 Candidatus Levyibacteriota bacterium | reverse complement strand
ACACTTAACCAAATATTGGTTGAGATGGACGGATTTACCCAAAATGAACAATTAGTTGTGATGGCTGCAACCAACAGACCAGATATTTTAGATCCGGCATTAGTAAGACCTGGACGTTTTGATAGAAGAATCATGATAGGACTCCCAGATTTAGAAGGGAGAACAGAAATTTTGAAAATCCATGCAAAAGGCAAGCCATTTGTAAAAAGTGTGGATTGGCCACGAGTAGCACGTAGAACTGTTGGTTACTCTGGTGCAGATTTAGAAAACATGCTCAATGAAGCAGCAATTTTAGCAGCAAGAGAGAATAAAAAGGAGATAACAATGCAACACATAGAAGAGTCTGCAACAAAAGTAAAACTGGGACCAGAAAAACGAAGAATGCAAAGTGATGAAGATAAGAAAATAACTGCATATCATGAGGCAGGACACGCATTAGTGTCATATTATATGCCACATATGGATGCTGTTCACGCAATTTCTATTGTCTCTCGAGGAATGTCTCTTGGTCATACTCTTATTCCTCCTGCACAAGACAGAGTACACGAAACAAAAACAAGACTTCTTGAACATATCTCTACTATGTTAGGAGGACGAGCTGCTGAAGAGCTTATTTATGATGAAATGACAACCGGAGCTGGTGATGATATCCAAAAAGCAACACAACTTGCTCGAGATATGGTTGTAGATTATGGAATGAGTAGACTGGGGCCTGTAAGATATGATATAGAAAGAGCGCCAATTGAGGAAAGTGTTGGTATATCTGATGTCATGCAAGCAAAAATAGATGCAGAAATCCAAAAAATTATTGAAGAGAGATATGAAGTCGCATTGAGTACTCTTAAAAAGAATAAAGCAAAACTGGATGCTGTTGCTGCAGAGCTAGTAAAGAAAGAAAAACTTGAGGGAGATGAGTTTGATTCAATTATGAAATCGAAAGAAAAGACTCTCTCTAAGTCCTCTAAGAAGAAAGAAAATATTTGATCTTTTTTGTTATTTCTCCTAGTATTAAGATATGGAATTTTTTGAGACAGCCAAGCGTGGAGTTAACATTCTAATTCCTAGAAGAGAGCCTGTCCCTCCACTTGAAATATTAAATGAACAGCTACAGTATATTCGTAAATATAAAGAAACAATTGGAAAAGAAGATGTCCTTACAATAATAAACACTCCTCATTATGAATTATTAGCTCCATATTTTGGTCTAAAATTATTTGATAAGAATTCACAAGCACAGAAAGAATTATTACAAATCATTGTGAATGTTCTAAAAGACACACAGGATTATGGAGCTGTGAAGGAGGAGGTTGGAAAATTTTTAAATAACGGGTATGAAATAAATGAAGTTTCTCCGAATAAACTTTCTCGTATTGCTTTGTGGGGGCCTTCCTTTGTTCAAAAACGTGCTGAAGAGGTAATGCAAGAAGTAAAAGAGAAGCATGAGACCCCTGTTCTAGTTGCATATAGTGGCCTTGTAGGCTTAAAACCCTTCGTCAGAAGCATGAATATTGTGGATAGAGGATATATGATTTTTCCTAATGTGGCAGAGAGTAGTAAGGTTGGGTATGCATTTTATAGAGATTCAGAAAAAATTGGAGTGAGAGAGGCTAATAGAGAAGAGCTATTAAATGAATCAAAGGTAGCGTTGATTGATGATACAATTCATACAGGTAAAACTTTACAGGGAATCTCATCTCTTTTTCCTCGTGCTTCTATTCATGAAGCAACTCTTTTTAAAACATAGAATATATGAGATAAAATGAATAAATCCCATAATAATGCATTTATGTTATAATCTCGTGGCCTAACTTGTACTTTTAGAAGGAGGTTTTAGTGAAAGCTGAAGCAGTAGTAGAGATTGCCTTGGCAAGCTTCATAATACTCGCTCTATTGGTAGGGATAGTGTTCTTCTAGCTCAAACCCTCCGGTTATCCCGGAGGGTTTATTTCATACTCAATCCCAAATTTATGCTCAATTGCTATATAATGAGTCTGTATGGAGAATCCTCAGAATAAGAAAATTTTTATGATCATTGATGGAAGTGCTATTCTATACCGTGCTTTCCATGCTATGCCAAACTTAACATCTCCGGAAGGAGTCCCAACAGGTGCCTTATCTGGGTTTTTCTCTATGCTCTTGAAGCTTATACAGAATGTACAACCAGATTATCTTGCTGTAGCATTTGATCGCGGAAAACCAACTTTTCGCCAGCAAATATATGTTGGGTATCATGCTAATAGACCAAAAGCCCCGGATGAGTTAAAAGACCAATTTTCCTCTGTAAGAGAGACTCTTTCAACAATTGGTATTCCTGTATATGAGATTGATGGATTTGAAGGAGATGACCTTGTGGGGTCAATAAATCAGAAAATTAATGAAGAAAGAAAAGATATGTTAGTGTATATTGTGACTGGAGATAGAGACATGCTTCAGCTTGTTGACGAAGACACACGAGTTCTCATGCCAGTAAAAGGAATCTCAGAAGTAAAGATTTTTGATAGCGCACGAGTAATTGAAAAATATGGAATACGCCCAGATCAGGTAGTAGACTTAAAAGCTTTTATGGGGGATTCATCAGACAATTATCCAGGTGTACCTGGAGTAGGGCCAAAAACAGCAATGAATCTACTTTTAGAATATGAACATTTTGAGACAGTTTTTGAAAAGATAAATGAGATTGAATCAAAAAATCCAAAACTCGCCAAAAAGTTAGCAGAAAATGCTGATCAAGCATTTTTGGCAAAGAAACTTGCTACTATAGACACCCATGTGCCTTTTGTTTTCTCATTAAAAGATTGTGATATGAAACTTTTTACAAAAGAAAAGTTTGTAAATGCTTTTAAAAAATATTCGTTTAATACTCTTACAAAAAGATTAGATGAAGTATTTGGCGAGAAAAGTAATGTAAAAAACCAGATGAAATTAATTTAATGAAAGTAGCGTTAGTGCATGATTATATAAAAGAGTATGGTGGGGCAGAGCGTGTTCTTGAAGCTTTCCATGCATTATATCCTGATGCCCCTATCTATACGTCTCTTTATTACCCCCAGTTTCTTGGTCCTCACAAAAAAAGATTTGAGAAGATGAATATTAAATCATCCTGGCTACAGTATATTCCATTTGGTTTCAAACTTATCTCTCCTTTAAGATTATTATCTCCTTTTGCTTTTAAGTCTCTTAATTTATCTGAGTATGATGTAATAATTGTTTCTCAAACAGGTGCATATTTTCCAAATCTAGTGAAAAAAGGAAAAGCAAAATTGTATTCCTATACCCATACCCCCCCAAGATATTTATATGGATATAAAACTGCGAGGGATTGGAGAAAACACAAGATCTTTGCTTTGTGTGCAGAAATAGCAAATCATATCCTTCGAATAATAGATTTTTACTCAAGTAAGAATGTCGATCAGTTTATTGCTAATTCTCAGGAGGTGGCAAATCGTATTAAAAAATTTTATAGACAAGATGCCGTAGTTATTTATCCTCCGGTAGATATTCCTCCTCTAAAAAAAGAGAGTAAGAATAAAAAGTCATATTATCTTGCAGGCGGACGTCTTGCCCGAGCAAAAGGCATCGATGTTATAGTGGATGCTTTTATAAACAACGAGGAAAACCTTAAGATTTTTGGGAAAGGATTTGCGGGATTTTCAGATGAGCTAAAAGAACAAAGTAGAGTAGCAGGATCCCGAATTGAGTTTGTAGGTGAAGTTTCAGATGAAGAAAAACTACAGTTAATGATGAACGCAAAAGCATATATTTTTGCTTCATATGATGAGGATTTTGGTATTACTCCAGTTGAAGCAATGGGCATGGGAATTCCAGTTATCGCATATAAAAGTGGAGGTGTGCAAGAAACTGTCATAGAAGGAAAAACAGGACTATTTTATACTCCCAATACTCCTGA
>JBDHUV010000066.1:0-3977 GCA_039809365.1 Candidatus Levyibacteriota bacterium | reverse complement strand
CTCGGTGTAAACGAGGCGCTCTAAACCAGCTGAGCTAAGCGCCCTGTATTCATACAGGTTTCATTCTCTCTGGTGGGCTGAAGAGGACTTGAACCTCCAAGGATTGCTCCATACGCCCCTCAAGCGTACGCGTCTACCATTTCGCCACCAGCCCAATGGAATGTGTAGTATATTTTACCAAAATCCGGAGAGAATACAACACACCTAAATTCTATTGTAAGAAAAAGAGTAAATATTTACAAAAAACTTACTCTTTTCTATCTTGAAATATAAAATGACACATATTGATATAGTTGACCTTAAGTTTTTATCATGGTATAAACTCAATGTTTGTAAAAAGAAAGAAGCGAAGCAAGCATTTAGACTGATATATCAACCTAAAATAAATTTTGCCCTATTTGCTAAGGATTGGTGACTACTATATTTAACACAAGAAAATCATTATATATTAATAGAAATAAACGGGTACTGCTTTTTATCATTAGCCTCATATTTCTCACATTCGTTTTTAACACCATTTTTAATGGAAAATTCTCAATTATCTCTCCACTTGCCAATGGATTTGGACTTCATCCTCTTCAAGAATCAAAATCTCAAAAAGAAGTATTTGGATTTGCTCCTTATTGGACAATAAATAAATTAGAAAATGTAGATTTTAATGTCTTAACAACACTTGCATATTTTGGAATTCCTGTAAAAGGAGACGGAACGTTAGATACTGACTACAGAGGATACAATATATTTCATAGTCAACAGGCAACGTCACTTTTTCAAACAGCACATGAGCATGGTACAAGAGTTGTCTTGACTATTTCTCAGATGGACAATGATGAGATAAAGAAATTATTAGATGATAAAAATGCACAAGCGGCATCTATTCATACAATTGTTTCACTTGTAGAGAACAGAGGAATTGACGGAGTCAATCTAGATTTAGAATATTCAGGGAATCCTGGATCAAAATACCGAGGGTTATATAGTACATATGTAAAAGATCTGACTGATGCAATGCATGCAGTGAATCCATATGCAAAAGTAACAGTTTCAGTATATGCGTCTGCGGGTAAACAATCTACTCTCTATGATATTTCAAGACTTGGTGCAGATAGTGATGGAGTTTTTATGATGGCATATGATTTTGCAGTGGCAGGTTCTTCCTATGCAATTCCTACTGCTCCACTCTATGGCCATAAAGAAGGGAAATATTGGTATGACGTCTCAACTGCTGTAGAAGATTTTCTCCAGTATATGCCTGCAGAAAAGCTCATTTTAGGTGTTCCTTGGTATGGATACAATTACATGGTAACAGAACCAAATGTAAAAGCTCCTACCTATAGTTCTTCGTGGAGAGGTAGGAATTATGCACAAACATATAAGCTGGTGAGTGATGAGGTAAAAGAGGATATGCCAGGAACAGATGGATATCTATCAGGGTGGGATGAACTTGGACAAGTTGGTTGGAAGGCATACTATGTCTCTGCAACTGATACGTGGAGAATGGTATTTATAGATGATGTGAAGTCTCTTGATCTTAAATTTGAGTATGCAAAACAAAAAAGCTTAGGTGGAGTTGGTATATGGGCATTAGGATTTGATGATGGGAAAAAAGAGTTCTGGACACTATTAAATCAAAAATTTGGTACAAAATATGCTGATGCGTCTGTGGGTAAAAGGAAAATAGCAAATCTATAAAAAAATATAATGGAAAAACTAATTGGACAGATTAAAAAAATAAATATTTCAACATTTAATAGAAGGCCTTTCTGGATAGCATTGATAGGAGGGTTTGCAATGGCGTTTTTCCAGACTACGGGTGTGGGAACTTCATTTTTTTCTCCTGTCTCACAAAATCAGGTAGTAGAAGCAGCAGATGATGTAACTTTGAAACTTTCAAAAAAGAAAAATACAGTACAATTGCATTCTTCTTCTCAAGAAAAATGGGATATTGATGCCAAAGCATATATTGTGGTGGATATGGATGAACAAAAAATACTTGCTGAAAAAAATGCTCATGTTCCTACCTCTATTGCTTCATTAACAAAAGTGCTTTCAGCTGTTGTTGCACTTGATCTCGCATACCCATCTGATGAATTTACCGTAAGTGAACATGCAGCGTCAATTGAACCAACAAAAATTGGAGTGATACCAGGTGAAAAAATGAAAATGTTTGAGTTACTCCAAGCAATGTTATTAACCTCTGCCAATGATGCTACAGAAGTAATGAAGGAAGGAATAAACGGATTATATAAACAAGATATTTTTGTTGATGCAATGAATAAAAAAGCCCAGATAATTGGGATGAGTGATAGCCATTTTCAGAACCCACAAGGATTTGATGAAAAAGGGCATTACTCTACTCCATATGATCTTGCTCTTCTCTCTTTATATGCAATGCAAAACTACCCTGAAATAAAGGACATAGCATACAAGGATCATGTTTTTCTTCCTGCAAATGTCTCACATAAACAGTTCGATTTATATAACTGGAATGGTCTTCTCGGTGTCTATCCGAATACATTTGGGTTAAAAACTGGTCTTACAGAACTTGCAGGTAATACAACTATTGTAATGTCTGAAAGAGACGGGAAACGAATACTCGTTGTTCTTTTGGGTGCTCAATCTTTGCTTGAAAGAGATCTTGGGGCAGCACAGCTTTTAGACAAAGGATTTGAGGAATCTCAACTCAATCCTATTGCAGTAGATGAAAAAATGCTTCAAGAAAGATATGGGAGGTGGGAATTTTGGAATTAACATATTGGAAAGAGCTCGTTACAAAGATTATAGGTAAATTATTCCCTCCTTCTCCACGTCCGTGCCCAGCCTACGTACAGCAATGATATAATAGGCAGATGCAACAATATATTTTTCTGCTTGGAAGAACTCCAGACCTATCACTTATTGAATTAAGAAGTTTTTTTATGCGTCTGAGTCTTCCTTTTAAACTTACCCAACACGCAGATGGGATTGCTCTTGTTGAAAGTATTGATGTTCCTGTAATTGAGCTCAATCGTATGCTGGGTGGGACAGTAAAAATAGGGTCTGTTGTAGAGTCTCTTCCTCTCTCGTCTCTATCAGATCTCCCAAAGCTATTTACCTATGATGTGTTATTTAATGAGTTTTTCGATAAAGAACTCAAGAAAGTTGAGTTTGGTGTGAGTGTCTACTCATGCGGAGGAAAAGAAAATGAATTAAAACTTGCACGAGAGAAACATACACTCCTTACTCAAACAATAAAAAAAGAACTTGAGAAAAATGGAATTAAAGCACATTTTCCTCAGATAAAGGAAACAGTTCTTTCTTCTGCATCAGTAGATAAAAATAAGTTAATCAGAAAAGGAGCAGAGATTTTGATCATTGTTACACAAGATGCATTACTAATTGGGAAAACGCACGCAGTTCAAGAGTTCGAGTCATTTAGTAAAAGAGATTTTGGAAGGCCAGTAAGAGACATGAAGTCTGGTGTTATGCCACCAAAATTGGCAAGAATGATGATTAATATTGCACAAATCTCTCAAAAACAAACAATACTTGATCCATTTTGTGGAAGTGGCACAATCATACAGGAAGCACTTGTATTAGGATATAAAAATATTATTGCAACAGATAAATCTGAAAAAGCGATACGAGATACGAAGAAAAATACTGAGTGGTATGTTCAAAGAATAAATCCTGAAGCATCATTATCTGACGTTGTTATTAAACATGTTGATGTAAAGAAAATTTCACATGTAGTAGATCCAGAAACAGTACATGCTATTGTTACAGAACCATATTTAGGTCCTACACTGAAAAGAAGGCTCCAATCTAAACAAATTATTAATACATATAAAGAGCTCTCAGATTTATATATATCAGCTTGGAAAGAGTTCCATACAGTACTTGCCCCTGGAGGATCGGTCGTCATGATTCTTCCTGCTTTTCAAGGAAATCGCACTGAGTATATGCCAATACTTGAGGAGATAGAGAAAATAGGGTTT
>JBDHUV010000065.1:0-3982 GCA_039809365.1 Candidatus Levyibacteriota bacterium | reverse complement strand
ACCATACCTGCTCCTCCCATTTCAAGCCAACCTTCTTTACATAATTTGCACTCTTTCCCATTTGCGAGAAGTCCTGTTCCATTGCAGATACCGCACGAAACATCTGTTTCAAAAGAAGGTTCAGTAAACTGGAAATGATAAGGACGTATACGAGATTTTCTTTTCTCCCCAAAATATGATTTTACAAAGTACTCAAGTACACCTTTTAAATGAGTGATTGAGATATTTTCTCCAATAACTAATGTCTCAAACTGATGGAACATCTGAGTATGTGACACATCAGATTGCCTTCTGTATGTTTTTGCAATATTTACCATTTTTATAGAGATATGCTCTTCTTTTTGTTTGGCTGCTTTCTCCATCTCTCTGATCTGCCCTGATGAAGTATGTGGAGTGAGTACCATTGGTCCTTTTTTAGGATCTACAGGAGTATCGATGAAGAATGTTTCCCAGTCATCTCGAGCAGGGTGCATATCAGGGAAGTTGAGAGCTTCAAATGCATACCAATCCCACTCTACTTCAGGATATCTTACTCTGCTAAACCCAATTTTTTCAAAAATAGTGGTAATCTCATCAATTGCTTGAGTTACCAGATGAAGATGTCCTGTGGGAGGCATAATACTCGGTGCTGTTACATCAAGCGATGATCTTTTTGCTTTTGTATCTGTTTTTAAAGACTGGAGTTTGTCTTCTATTAGGTCTTCGAGTGCTGTTTTTACTTCATTTGCGAGTCTTCCCATAATAGGTCTTTTGTCTGGAGATAAATCAGGGAGAGTTTTGAGTGCACGAGTTAATCTTCCGCTTCTTCCGAGGTAATCTAACTTTATTTTATTTAATTCTTCTGGTGTTTCTGCTGCAAGAATCATGCTCAACGCATCATTCTTTATATTTAAAAGATCATGTTCCATATAAATACTTATTTTCCTATCTATGGCTATTTCTACAGATCGTGGATAGCTGAGACAAATGTTTGGATCTCAGGCAATGTATCAAGCTCTTTAATCTCTTCAATCGTAAACCACCGTGCATCCCCTACAGTTGGTTCTCTTTCTAAATCTAGTTCTCCAGATAAATACAGTACAGGATAGCCAAGCACAATACTGTGGATATCATCTTTCTCATAGTGGTGAGAATGGATAATAGGACGTCTTGATAGGAGTTCTACTTGGAAATCACCTACTTCTTCAACAATTTCACGAACAACCGCATCACAAGGGTCTTCTTTAAACTCTATTCCTCCACCAGGGAAATGCCATTTTCCGTGAATATGAGGAGAAGTAGGCTCATTTCTTTGAATAAGCAACAGCTTATTCTCTCGATTCTTTAATATTCCAACTACTGCAAGATGTCTGTTTCCTGTATTATCCATAACGTATCCTAGGATACCAGATTTACGTCTTAATTTCACTATTTTTGGCTATTATCTATTAAGACAACTTCGTTGCCATCGGTATCTCTTTGTAAATTAACAAAGGTTTTTAATGCATCAGGATTATGTGCAAGTATGCCAACTAATTCTTCCATTACACTATCAGGAGCAGACCCCTCTTTACTGGTATGTGCTGCAATTGTGCTTCCAAGTGCGGCTGCTCGCATTTCTATATTTATTCCTCTTTCCATAGTATTCACCTCCTTTCAAACCACAAAAAAACCTCCCTTTGGGGGAGGTTCGTAACTCTCGTGGACTTTTTACTTTCTTGCTCTAACCACGAGCGAATCTCCCCTTAAGGGAAGTAAAGTAAAAAAAGTAAAAAGCTTGCGCACTAGATCGTAATATTTGTAATTCTTGGATATACATACTTATTTTCCGAAAACTTTATTGGTAATTGTTTTGAATGTCTCAGGATCAGAGGTTACTAACTGAGCAAGAATTTTGCGGTCAATTTTAATATCTTTTTTATTCATGTTGTTGATGAATGTACTGTAAGAATGACCCATTTCGTCAAGAGCACCATTAATTCTGGTAATCCAAGCGCGTCTCATATTCCTTTTTCTGAGTTTTCGTCCATGGAAAGCGTATTCACCTGCGTGTAATACCGCTTCATGTGCGTCTTTAATAAGTGAATTTTTTGTACCACGATATCCTTTTACTTGTTGTAAAAGTTTATTGTGTTTTCTTCGTGATACTGTTCCTCTTTTAATGTGTGCCATAGATTATAGTTCTCCTAACATTTGCTTTATTTTTTTTGCAAATTCACCAGTAGTCAATACACCGATCTCTTTTTGTCGGCGGATTCGTGCTTTTGATTTACTCAGTTTTTTGTGTGATCCATACTGATGACCAAAAATAACTTTTCCATTTTTGGTTACTCTAAATCGTTTTGCTACTGAACTTTTAATTTTTTTCTTTTGTTTCATAATTACCCCTTATTTTAGTCTTGATACTATCATGACCATCTGTCTGCCTTCCATATGAGGCTCTCTCTCTACTTTCGCAACTTCTTGGAGCATCTCAATTACTTTCTTTAGTACGTTTTCTCCTAGTTCCTTCTTTGTAAACTCTCTTCCTCTGAATCTAACAATAAACTTTACTTTATCTCCATCCTCTAAAAATTCTTTTGCATGTCGTACTTTAATCTGTAAATCGTGATCTCCAATAAATGGACCCATTCTGATCTGTTTTGTCTCAGACGTAACAGCTTTTTTCTTCTCTTCCTGTTTTTTCTTTTTTAATTGGTACAGAAATTTACTGTAATCAATTATTTTTGCAACAGGTGGAGACGCCATTGGAGCTATTTCGACCAAATCTAACTCTTCTTCATGAGCAAGCTTTCTTGCCTCGTCAATACTCACAACACCGATCTGTTTTCCTGTGTTATCAAGAAGTCTTACTTCTTTTGCACGGATTTGATGATTAATCCTGTAAAACGGTTGTTTTGTTTGATTAGGTCTTCTTCTCAATTTCTTTATTTATTCTCTCTAAAAATTCAGAGAGCTCCAAATTACCAAGGTCCTTTCCTTCACGGGTTCTGATGCTAATGATCTCTTTTCCCACACGATTACTCTCGGATTCTTCCTTCTCGCCTATTATACACAGATAAGGCACCTTTTGTAAAGTAGCCTCACGTATTTTTGCTCCTATTGTTTGATCCGAGTTATTCAGTGTTACTCGAATACCTTTTTCAAGGCACATTGCATATAGTTTCTCAGCATATTTACTCGTTTTTTCAGAGATTGGTAATATGGCAAGCTGCTCTGGTGCAAGCCATGTTGGGAAAGCCCCACCATAGTGTTCTATTAATACTCCTAGGAACCTTTCAAGAGATCCATAAATGGCTCGGTGAAATACAACAGGCATTTTTTCCGATCCATCAGAGTCTGTATATTTTAGTTGAAAATTTTTTGGCTGTTGGAAATCTAGTTGGATCGTACCAGTTTGCCACTCTCTTCCCAGAACGTCTTTCATTAAAATATCTACTTTCGGGCCATAGAATGCTCCTTCCCCATCGGCTTTTATATATTCTTTCCCTGATTCTTTTAATACTGATTCAAGTACCTCCTCTGCATGATCCCAATCCTTTGCTTCTCCCATATACTTCTCTGGTCTTGTTCCAAATCTCAGTCGATATGAAAGCCCGAATGGTGCGTACATCTCTTCTATCATGTCCATAATTCTTTGGAATTCATCTTTTATTTGATCAGGAGAGATAAAAATATGTGCATCATCTTGTCTGAATTGTCGAGTTCTAAAAAGTCCGTTTAAAGTACCTGATAATTCGTATCTATGTAAAAGGGATGTATCTGCAAAACGAATAGGAAGATCGTGATATGAACGAGTTTTTGATTTAAAAATTACCATTGCATTTGGACAGTTCATTGGTTTTATCCCAAACTTTTCGTGTTCTCCCATATCTGCAATAAACATATCTTCTTTATAATGGGACCAATGGCCTGAAGTTACATACAGATCACTTTTATTGAGTTGAGGAGTCATCACTTCTTGGTACCCATGCTTTTTATACATCTGTCTTGCAAAATCATA
>JBDHUV010000064.1:0-4127 GCA_039809365.1 Candidatus Levyibacteriota bacterium | reverse complement strand
ACGGTGATTGTATATTCATCATCGTCAACTGCAGTTACTGTCCCTTGAATATATTGAGGAATGGAGGATGTTTTTGTAACAAAACGAGCGAGTAAGCGCTCTGTATCTTTATTATAGTTTCCAACAAAGGCGAGTCTGTTCCCTTTTGTAATGTCTGAGATGCCAAATGTTTTTGATGAACCTATTGAATCTTGGAACTTTGTTAACTCATCAATATCTACAAAACGTTTTTTCCCATGAATATCTTGAACAGTAATTTGAGTGTTTGATGTATCCTGGACAACTCCTACAAATCCACGTTTTTCTACCAAATTCAATTTTGAAACTTTATCTGCAACCATTTCTTTAATTTTTTCTATTGTTTTTAACTCTGCTTCTTCTGATGCCTCAGGAGTAGCAGTAGGAGACTTTGCTTGAGCAGATGCAATGAATGAAAAATGGGATGCAATGATAACAAGAAGTGTAAGTAAATATGGCAGTTTTCTCATAGAGTTCAATTGTATCATATCGTGTCTATTATTCCTAAAAATCTTCAGAAACGAATGTAACTACACGTGTTTCTTCAACACTTTCTCCCTTATCATTCATGGCTCTGGCTACGATAACGTTTGGACCTGCATTAATAGTAATAGATGTTGAAAATGTGCCATCACCTTTTGGCTCTGCAACAACGTCATCTTGATTAGAGGAAATAATAACGGTGTTTCCTGGGTTTGTTGTCCCAGAGATAGTAACAGTCCTTTTATCTGTAATAGATTCTGGTTGTGGTTCTGTAATAGTGATAAAAAACGATTTATCAGGGGTAGGGGAAAGTTGTGTTTGTTGTTCAGATTTAGTAGTTGTGGTGTCTGTTGATGGAGTAGAGGGTGTCTGAAAGGATTGATATATAAGATATCCTACGGTTGTGAGTACTAATCCAATTATAACAGCAACAAAGACAATTATGATGCGTTCCTTCATATTGTTCGGGCAAATCTTGAATATATTGAATTATCAGGATATCTTGATAATTCAATATAATTGATAAGTAGCCATATATTAATAGAATTACAAACACTTGTCAAGAAAACGTCTTTCTGGTAGCATAGAACAGCAAATGGAAATATCCCGACTTTCAGATACTAGTGTAAAAATTAAGACAAAAACAGCAACACTTGTTGTTGATCCTGATGTAAAAGTAGAAGCAGAAGTGTTGCTCCATATTACTCCTTTTGAAAATGATAGCAATCTGGTAAGTAACAAAAGAATTATTATTGATGGTCCTGGAGATTATGAAGTCATGGACGTTGCGATCACCGGCATATCCTATGGTGATTTTATGGGATATAGTATTGATGATGGTACTACAAAAGTAATCATCGCTCCTTCTCATGCAATAGAAAGCGTAAAAGATGAAGAAGGATATGCAGCCGTAATTATTAAAGCTGTTGCTGCAGTTGATCTTGAAAAGATTTCATCATTTACTCCAGATGTCTGTATTGTATTTGGTGATCCTATGCTTTTGGACCATGTAGATGCTGCGAAAAAGCAAGCAAAACTAAATGTTCGTAGAATTGATGAGTCTCTTAAAGGGCAAGTAGTAGTATTAAAGAAAGACTAATAGTGTGCCGTAAATATATGGCCACTTTGGTATTTTGTTCCTTATGTAAATATATATGGCAGTAACTCGTATTCCTCCTCATGATCTTGATGCAGAACTAGCAGTCCTCGGTGCCTTATTAATAGATCGTGAAGCAATTACTATTGTCTCTGAAGTAATAAAACCAGATAACTTTTATTCAGATATTAACAAAATGATTTATGAGGCTATGCTTTCATTGTGGGATGAAAGAAAGCCAATAGATCTATTAACACTTACCAGTGCATTAAAAGTAAAAAAGCAACTTGAAAAAGTAGGGGGGTCTTCATTTCTTTCGTCACTTGCAAATGTAGTACCAACAGCAGCAAATGTTGAACATTATGCAAATATTATCCGTGAGAGATATATTAGGCGTTCCATGATCTCATTGAGTGCACACATGACAGATATTGCTTTTCAAGAAGAAAAGCCAACTTCAGAGTTACTTGATGAAGTAGAGCAAAATATTTTTAGAATAAGTCAAGAGCATGTGCAACAAGGATTTATTCATATTAAAGAGACGCTTGCAGAAAGTTTTGACAGACTCGATGAGTTACACAAAAATGGAGGGAGTTTGCGTGGTGTAGAAACAGGCTTTACCGATATAGATAATTTATTATCTGGTATGCAACCATCTAATTTATTAATATTAGCTGCACGTCCTGGTACAGGAAAAACAGCATTTGTTATTAACGCATCTATGTTTGCAGCAGCCAAAAAAAATCCTATTGCAATATTTTCTCTTGAGATGAGTAAAGAAGAGCTCGTAGATAGGCTTTTAGTTTGTAAATCTGAAATAGATGCTTGGAAATTAAAAACAGGGCGATTAAATGAGCAAGATTTTGAGAAGTTATCTCTTGCAATGGGAGAGTTAGCAGAGTATCCAATATTTATCGACGATACTCCTGGTATATCTGTTGCGGAAATTAGAACAAAAGCTCGAAGACTTCATCTTGAACATGGTCTTAAAATGATTGTTGTAGACTATCTTCAGCTTGCGAATGCAGGCAAAAGATTTGAAAATAGAAACCAAGAGGTTTCATATATCTCTCAAAGTATGAAAAATCTTGCTCGTGAGTTAAGAATTCCGGTCCTTGCCTGTTCACAGCTTTCTCGTGCGGTAGAGCATAGGGGTGGAGATAAAAAGCCTCAACTTGCAGATTTACGTGAGTCTGGTGCTATTGAGCAAGATGCTGACGTTGTAATGTTTTTGTATAATCCCGAAGAAATATTAACTCCACAACGTATTATTCGGGTACTTGTGGCAAAACATAGAAATGGTGCAACTGGTGAAAAAGAACTATTATTTAGAGGAGATAAAATGAAGTTTTATAACATTGATCATACTCAATTGACTGAAGAAACAACGGTTACTGTTACTGCAGGTTAGTTATTATCACTCAGAATTTCTATCACGAAAATAAGTTGGCTTTCTTGATTTTTTACTTAATAATACTCACGTATAGGTATATAATCCCACTTGTTGTTATTAGAAGACGATAAGGGGGACGTCCATGATCCGCTTCATTACCTGGTACTCACGAGCAATGGCAATTTTCGCCTTGCTATGCGTCGCAACAGTATGGTGTATTGTGTTAGTAGCAGTAGGGCTAGTCGAGAAGATATCTCGACTGATGAAGAGGATTGTGATTGCAACCTTCATGGCTTACACGCCCTGTGTGCTCATGATACTTCTCTTGCTTCCTCTTTTGGGAGGGTCAACGGTAAAAAAGACCCTGGTATATCCAGTAGTCGGTGCTGTCGCAATTGGGTTATTCGGTGGGATCGCCTGGTGGATCTATGACTGCAAAGTCAACGCCAGTTGGCGATTCAGGAGATTCCCTCTCCTAGATAAAGCCCACTTCTAAAGCAACGCGAGTGGAGGTTTGTAGATACTAGTTACTACACCTTCACTCTTTTTTATAAATGGATAGCATATGTCAGAGTAGTTGAATTATTGTGCTGACGGGCTTGCTTGTTCAGTACGTAATGGAGAATAAACGAATTGTCTCGTCATCATTTGTTGATCTTTTGAAACTGTACTTTGTACTCTTAATTCTAGCTTTTTATTTCCAGCAGGCATGTCATATAAAGAAATGGAGTTATTACTATATTCAGACCATTGTCCCTCATTGATTCTATACGACCATACTACTGCACAATATTCATCATCTGAATAATTCACAATAATGTGAACTGGGTTCTCTGTTACTGTCTCACTTTCTGTAGGGTAGGATATTATTACAGGGCCAACCTCTTTTTTACATGGTTGCGTTGTTACTTGCGTGTCAGGTGTTACTTGTGTAGTTTGAGGTTGTGATTTAGAGTCTGAGACTTCCTTAATAACAATTTCTTGAGGAGTAGCAGAAGGAGTTGCAACTTCCTTATTTTTTTTTGCAGCTGATAGATTATTCAAATTTGTAACAAGTACGGTAACCATTACAGGGATGGTAAGAAGTGCAGTAATGACTTCAATATATACTTTGCGATCTGGTGCGCGTTTTATCCA
>JBDHUV010000063.1:0-4140 GCA_039809365.1 Candidatus Levyibacteriota bacterium | reverse complement strand
CCTACAAAAGGTGAAGTAGTATTAAGAGAAGGTGATGTTGTTAATCTAAGTATGTATAGCTCTTCTCTTAAAATTACTTGATATCAGTTATTTTAGATTAATCATTTAATATCTCCCTGAGACATAGGAATAGAGGATCATAAGACAGAATAATAAAGTATTTATTTAATTAATTCAAAGTAAATTAATTTAACAGATGTATTTTCGTCTACTTTTCGATCGTAATATTTTGTATAAGTGTCATACATTTTTGCATCATTTTCAAATTTTTCATGTCCTCTTTTATCTTCTTCGTCAAGCTGTCCTAATCGTTTTTCTGTAACTTGGATAATCTTTCCGGTAGCGAAATGTGTATTTGTTTCACGATCAATAAAATCAATAATATCCCCCACAGATAGATTCTTGTCATCCCACAATCTCCAAGTAGATACCTTCTCACCAGAGACTATGAGAGGGACGAGTTCTGATACAAAGCGGAGACGTTTGTGCATATTTAATAAAACTCAAGTTAGATTATACATAATAAATGAATTTAAGACAATTTGAGGATTATTCGGATATTCCGAGTGGAGCCGCACATTCTTTATGAAAGTGTAATTCTGCAAGAGTATTGTTATCATCCATTTTGCACCAAACATGATAACCCTTTCTTACGCCATCAGTAGTATCAATATCTAATTTTTTATTGCACGCATCACAGGTATACGCTTTCAATTCAGGTTCTTTATACTCTGGCCAAGAAGCAACAATCTCTTTAAATCTCTTGACTGCATTTTCTGTATAGCTATAGGAATTTCCAAATGCTTCTCTATCTACTTGTTGTCTCATTAATTTATCAATCTGAATAGAATTGTTTCGAAATGATGGTTCACAAGTTTCATTACAAATGTGAATTGGAAGTTTATATCCACCCGTATTAACCCAATAATACCATACTTCGTTTCTGTATTGTTGGCAGTTAGCGCAACGAAACCCTTGATATTCAGGCTTTTCACTTAATCTCCATGTCTCAACAATTGAAAGGAGTACCTTCTGTTCTTCTTCTAAGGTCATTTGAAGTAGTATATCAGATGAAAAGGGTTTTGGATGTGAGTTCAGGGAGAGTTGCAGGGTCGCCGGGATTTGAACCCAGAAAAAAGGTTTTGGAGACCTCTATGATACCATTTCATCACGACCCTATCATTTTGCCTTTTGAAAGCAAAAGCTATGGGTATTATAAGGAAAATAGAAGTATCATGCAATTAATCTCCTCCAGCGGCTATATCATATATATGATTTTGTTCATTAAAATAAGAACTAGGAGAATCGATATTTGTAATACTTTTTTGTATTGTAGGAACTGCATTTAAATAGCCAACAACATATTCTTTTCCTGCTTCCATTATTTCATCAAAGTATACTTTTTTATTAAGTGCCATCAAATCTAAAAATTTATGTACTTCAGGTAATACTCCTACGGCATTATCTTTTGTTCCTTTTCTTCCGTGACATTTTGGTCTCTTGTGATGAATTTGTAAAATTTCTCCAGGTTGTGGTTGTATCTCTAACACCGCGCACTTATACTCTTGTTCCTGCTTTATTTCTTGTTTTACTTGTGCAGGAAAATCTTGTGAATTTATTCGTTTTTGTCTAAACTTTTCGGTTTCGGGGAGATTACCAAAAGAATTGAATAATACAGAATCTGAAAAATGAGTTGAAGGGCCGGGGCAATCGGATAATCCGTCTTCATTTAGGTTTCTTTTATATGCTGAATTTTCCCTCGACACATTCTATGTTACTAAAAAAATAAAGTCGAGTAAATAGTGACTCTGCTTTATATATATAAACTCATAGTATATTGAGTTCTATTTCATGGTACAATATTGATATGAAAGTTGGAACAGTTGCGTTAATAGGGCGCCCAAATACAGGAAAAAGTACACTAGTAAATAATCTGGTGGGGCATAAAGTGGCAATAACATCCCCAAAACCACAGACTACCCAGTTCCCTATTTATGCTGCATATGAAAACATAGATGCAGGAAATGGGGTAGGTATGCAAGTGATCTTTATAGATACACCAGGAATTTTTTCAAAGAATAGAGATGCAAAAAGGAAAGGTATTAATTTAGAGGCTGAGAAAGTATTACATAATGAAGTAGATGCAATTTTATATATTGTAGATCATACACGCCAACGAGGAAGCGAAGAGAATAGAGTACTTGGCATGTTACGAAAGATTGATGTACCAAAGATTTTGGTAGTAAATAAAATTGATCTGAAAGAACCCGATTATGGTGCACAGTATAAATTTATGGAGGATGAATTTGATATAGTGCTTCGTGTCTCTGCTTTGAAACCCCTTAATCTTGGATCAATTACTTCAGCTCTTTTTGATATCCTGCCTGAGGGAGAGCCCCTTTTTGATAGTAAGGATATAAAAAACCCAGCACTGAATGTTTCTCCTACACTTCATATGGAAGAGTTAATCAGGGAAAAAGTTTTTTTGACATTAAGAAAGGAAGTTCCTTATCATGTGAAAGTTGTAGTAGATGAAATTACGGAACGGAAAGGCGGATTACTGTATGTGAGAGCAAGGATATTAACAGAGGCACGATACAAAAAAATGATTATAGGGAGTAAGGCTCAAAGGATAAAACAAATTGGATCAATGACTCGTAAAGAATTAGAAGTATCTACTGGCAAGAAATTCTATCTTGAGTTAACTGTTGAGATAGAAAAGTAATTACCCTCCCCGAAATGAATCGGAGAGGGTATATAGTAGTATCCTACAGGTGTTACCTGTAGAAATTCGCATGTTGGCAGATTTCCCATCAGCCTGGGTGGAAAGTTAATCCCACCTCTACCGATGACCCTCCCAGGCCAAGGAGAGTTCACTACCTTGCATGGACCTACAGCGGTTTGCAATCCGCTTTGAGTCTCAATCAAGATTGTATCCCCCCAGACTGAAAGTCCTGCAGGGAAACGTATTTCTCCCTGCCTAATAATTAGCGTAACAGTATTTGGAAGAGGTCCTGGTATCTCTCCATATACTGTGTTACTTCCTACCTGATACCACATATCAGGAGTAGGGAATACTGGTATCATCATCACCTTCTCTTTTCCTCCGCATCCTGCAAGAAGCAGGAGGAGAGAAACGATTGTAACGATGGAGAATCTCATAATCTTCCTCCAAGGTGCTACAAGCAGATGCTCGAATGGCTGTATTATATCAATTTCTATCTTAATAATCATCCCATAGCAATAAGTTTGGATTTATCACTATTATTTTGCATGGTATAATAATGTGTATGAGATTAGTAATACAACGAGTCAAAAAAGCTTCAGTAACAGCAGGAAATCATAGAGAATCTATTGGTAATGGTTTATTCATCCTTTTTGGTGCAGGAAAAGGAGATAAAAAAGAGAGTATTCCTAAACTAGCACAGAAAGTGTACAAAATGAGGGTTATGGCTGATGAAGATGGAAAAATGAATAAAGCAGTTGGAGATATTAAAGGAGAGTTTTTAGTTGTTTCACAGTTTACATTATATGCTGATATAAGTGGTGGGAATCGTCCAAGTTTTGTGAATGCACTTGAACAAGATAAAGCACAAGAACTATACGAATTCTTTGTAGATGAATTGAAAAAATTAGGGGCAGAAGTAAAAACAGGAAGCTTTGGCAATTATATGAATTTACAAGTAGATCTTGACGGACCAGTTACTATTCTTGTAGAGTGTTAGAGAAGGGTCTATTACCCATATCTTACAAATGGTTGATACACTACACCTATGAATTTAGAAAATATATTTTACACACTTGCAATCATCTATATGGTTTTTGGCCTTGTTATCTCTATTGTGCTGGTAATAGCTGTGTTTTATATCAAAAAAAGGATAGACACGATCTCTACGAATATTGAAGAGCAGATAGAACGATTTAAAGAAAGTCCTGGAGATGTTGCTATGGATATAGGATCTGCAATTGCTGCTTCTGCAATTACCCAAGTAAAGAAGATGCTCACACGCTAATAATTCCTCTCAAAAGTATCTACGCTGCAGATCTCTGCGTTAAATTAAGTACTCTGTTAATAATCTCATCAATTTCTCCATCAGAGAATTCAGTTCTTCTTGGAATGTCTCCTATATTTTCATTAGT
>JBDHUV010000062.1:0-4261 GCA_039809365.1 Candidatus Levyibacteriota bacterium | reverse complement strand
GAGCGGTGAACCAGACTCGAACTGGCGACCTCTTCCTTGGGAAGGAAGCATTCTACCACTGAACTACCACCGCGTATTAAACACAAATATATATAATTCTTAATTAATAAATTCTATACACTCTTAATTACGTACTCCACAATACTCCATGTATCCTTACGGATACAAATATATTATACAATGTGTAGTTCTGATTCAAATGCTATTTCGCAGGAAGTGTCAACACATTCCCTGAGAAAATAAGATCTGGGTTTGCAAGATTATTCATTCTTGCAATTTCAGTCCATCTATATCCGTTTCCAAATGCACGTACTGAGATATCCCACAATGTATCACCTTTTTCAACAGTATACTTTCCTCCAGTTATTTCATTCGCAACTGGTTGTTGTACTTGTTCTTGTGGTGCTTCAGTTGGACTTACAACGGCAGCTGTAGGTTCAACAGTAGTGTCTTCATCAACTACAGGTGATGCATCCATAGCAGTTTCATCACGTTCTGGGATTGTCAAACTTGTACCTTCTTCAAGATTGTTTGGATCAGTTATATCATTTGCTTTTGCAATTTGATCCCATCCAAATCCATCATTGTAGACTTTTTCAGAAATTGACCATAATGTATCTCCGTTCTGGACAACATACGTATTTCCATCTGTTTCTGTTTCAGTATTAACTGCGTTATCAGAAATATTTGGTGTGTTCTCTTGAGTGAAGATACGAATAGCTGCAAAAATAAGTGCAAATAAAACAATCACCGTTATAACTCCATAGGCAAGGCTGGTATATGAGCGAGAAAGATTTAAGTTTGCAATTCTTGCTTTTAATGCATCTGCTGCATTCTCAGCTTTTTGTTTTCTTGTAGTTTTCGCAACGGTAGATTTTTTTGTTGGTTTAACTGTCTTTTTTGTAGTTCTTGGCATAATTTACACCTCCTCTCCGGGCAGAAGAAATAAACAATGGCAGAATAAATTGGACAGATACGTTAAACTCATGTTTTAAGTAAGTTTAACTGTGCGGGAGTGACGGGACTCGAACCCGCGACCTCTTCCGTGACAGGGAAGCGCTCTAACCAACTGAGCTACACCCCCAGAATTGAGGCTGGTAGGCTTCTGGTATAGTATCAAATGTTACCCTTACAGTCAATGAAGAATTCTTTAGAGTAAGTTCTGTATTTATAGTGTTGTATAATCTGAGTATGGCACAAAAATTCTCTAATGCAGATATTGCCAATCTTCTTCGAAATATTGCTGTGGCATATACCCTAAAAGACGAGAAAAAGCACAGATTCCAGATAATCGCCTATCAAAACGCGAGTGAGGCTATTTCTCACTCCACGATTGAATTGCAAGATGTATATAGAGATAAAAATTTGGAAGATTTCCCAGGAATAGGTTCAAGTATAAAAAAATATCTAGAAGAACTATTTGAAAAAGGATCAGTCAAACATTTTAATTCGTTACTAGAAACTGTTCCCAAAGCAGTATTCCCACTTCTTGATGTCCCTTCCTTTGGACCAAAAAAAGCAGAGAGATTAGTTACTCATTTCCACTTATCTAACCCTAAAACAGTATTAGAAGATATTGAAAATCTTGCTAAAAATGGACAAATTGCAGAGATTCCTGGATTTGGGGCTAAAAGCGAACAAGACATTCTTCGAGCACTTAATGAATATAAGCGTGGAACAAATAAGTCTGACCGTATGATTCTACCCTATGCCTATGCACTTTCCCAGACAATACTTGAATACATGAGTAAATGCCCAGAAATTATTGAAATACAGCCTCTTGGAAGCCTACGAAGGATGGTGTCCACTATTGGAGATATAGACTTAGCAGTTACCACTCATACGAGCGAAAAAGTATTAGACCATTTTGTGTCATATCATGGTGTAGAACGTGTTATTGAGCGTGGGCCAACTACCGCAGCTATATTAGTCTCAGGTGGAAAACATATCGATATTCTTGTTCTTCCTCCAGAGAGCTTTGGTTCAATGCTTCAACATTTCACTGGAAGTAAATTTCATAATGTAACATTACGAGAATACTCACTGAAAAAAGGATATTCTTTATCTGAAAGAGGCATAAAACTTTTAAAAGAAGACAGTAAAATGAAGACATTTACCGATGAAAAGGATTTTTATAATTTCCTCGGTCTTGACTATATCCCTCCAGAAATACGAGAAGATCAAGGTGAAATTGAAGCCGCAAAGACACATAAACTCCCAAATCTTGTTGAACTTTCAGATATAAAAGGAGACCTTCATATTCACAGTAATTATCCAATTGAGCCAAGTCATGACATGGGACAAGACACTATGATTGCTCATGTTAAAAAAGCAGAAGAACTTAGTTATGCCTATATTGGATTTTCAGAACACAATCCAAGCGTTATGAATCATACACCTGAACAAGTTATTGAAATACTTAAAAGAAGGCAGGAATTTATTGAACAAAAAATAAAGAGTAAATTTAATGTTCGAGTATTTAATTTACTTGAATTAGATATTTTGGTCGATGGATCTCTTGCAATCCCTGATAAGGCATTTGGTTATCTAGATGCAGTAATTGTCTCGATCCATAGTTCTTTTTCGCTCGATAAAAAGAAAATGACTGAGAGGATAATAAAAGGTCTTTCTCATCCTAAAGCTAAAATCTTTGCTCATCCTACAGGAAGACTTATAAATAAGCGCCAAGGCTATCAAGTAGATTGGGAAGTATTATTTGATTTTGTAAAAACGAATAATAAAGCGCTCGAAGTCAATTCATGGCCTACACGTCTTGATTTACCTGATGTTCTTGTAAAACAGGCTAGAGATCGAGAAATTAAATTTGTAATAAATACAGATAGCCATGCATTAGAGCACATGGATAATATGTTTTATGGTGTATCAGTTGCAAGGCGTGGATGGTGTGAAAAAAAGGACATTCTCAATACTTACCCGGTCACTAAACTTGAAAATTGGATACAAGGATAATAATATAGTGTAATTATGTCTGAACGTCTCTCTCCTGAACCAGAAGAAGATACCCCTGAAGAAAGGGATGAGTTATACCTTGTACCTGATACTGTCGTATCTCAAAAATTCTTTGAACATATAATAGAGTTTGCTAAAAAAAATAATATCTCCTCACAAGATTTATATTATTTAGTGATAGGTATGTCTGAAATATTCCAGAATAGGTTCATTTTCCCAGAAGAAGCAGACTCTGGAAATACAAATTCTGGAGGAAGTGTCCCGTTGTTGGAAGGAAACAAGGATATTTTATCTACCTTAAAAAACTCAACTATACCCTATGATCCAATATTGGAAGGGGGTACTATCAGAATTCTTGACGAATCAATGCATGGAGGAGTTGCACATCAAACAAATCCCTTAGTAGATACAGAGCCTATTGAAGTTTCTGATGATTATTATTGACATTTAATAAAGAGAAGTAGATAATAAAACTACGTATGAACTTCCTCAGTGCACCATTTATTATCGGAGCAATTGTCGTCCTTCTTTTAGTATTTTTCTGGGCAACGTATAACTCTTTAGTTACTTTAAGAGAGCGCATTCGTGAAGCACTTTCCAGTATAGATATTCAGCTCAAAAGAAGAACAGATTTAATTCCTAACCTTATTGAGACAGTAAAAGGATATGCAAAACATGAAAAAGGAGTTTTTGAAGAAGTAACAAAAGCTCGTTCAAGCCTTATAAAAGCAGGTACTCCTCATGAGAAAGCAGAAGCAAATAACATGATGACTGATGCTCTTAAATCATTATTTGCAGTAGCAGAAAGCTATCCTGATCTTAAAGCAAGTGATAATTTTAAACAGTTACAAGAAGAGCTTACAGACACTGAAGATAAAATTGCATATTCAAGACAGTTTTATAACTCAAACGTACTTTCATATAACACAAAAATAAAGACTTTACCTACAAACCTTATTGCAGGGATGTTTGGATTTAGGGAAGAAGAGTTTTTTGAAGCTACTCCTGGAGAACGTGAACCTGTAAAAGTAGACTTTACTTCATAAGTAATTCTCCTTATTTACTCAATCATGAAAACTCCCTATGATATTGCCTCCTCCAATAAACGAAAAACAATTCTCATTTTTCTATTCTTTATTATCCTTGCAGTTACTGTTTCATATACGATAGGTCATGCACTTGGTTATGACGGCTTAGGCGTAGCAGGAATTTTCCTTATATTATCTGGGATTTGGTCTTTCATCTCCTATTATTTTTCAGATAGTATGATCCTCTCAATGTCTGGAGCAAA
>JBDHUV010000061.1:0-4326 GCA_039809365.1 Candidatus Levyibacteriota bacterium | reverse complement strand
GAAGATATTAAAAATACGTTAAAAGAAAAACTGTAGGATATTTATTTCACGTCAAGAAGTTCTACTTCAAAAATAAGGGTTGCTCCTCCAGGGATAATTGGATCAGCACCATAGTCCCCATATCCAAGCTCTGCTGGAATAGTAAGTTTTCTTTTTCCTCCAACTTTCATTCCAGGAATACCTTGATCCCATCCTTTAATTACATAGCCATATCCAATTTTTACTTCAAATGGCATATCTCGATCTACAGATGAATCAAATTTTTTCCCATCTGTAAGCCACCCTGTATAATGAACACTGACAGTACTTCCAACTTTTGCTTCTTTTCCTTTTCCGACTTTTATCTCTTCAATTTTTAGATCTTTTCCGTCCATAGGTATAGTATATAAAACTATTTTGTTATTTGTGTATGAGAATAAGCTCTTCCTTGTGCTTTCGAGAAAGTTGTTTCAATGCATATTCTCTTTTTAGTGCTTCACTTAATGTCCCAAACTCTTCAAAAAACACCAGTGACACAGGTCTGCGAGATCTGGTATATTTTGCACCTCCTGCAATTTCACCATTATGTTTTTTCAATCGTTTTTGAAGATCTGAAGTTCTGCCAATATATAAAGTATTATCAGCACAGCGGAGTATATACACAAAATGAGAAGACATATACTCCTTAGTATAATCTATCGACCTGCACGGCGAGAAAGTGTTTCGTCAAGAATTGTTTTTCTAATTCTAATATTCTTTGGAGTTACTTCAACTAACTCATCATCTGCAATATACTCAAGTGCCTCTTCTAAAGCCATAACATGTGGTGTTTTAAAGTAGGTAGAGACTCCTTCTCCTTTTGAACGCATATTGGTAAGTTGTTTTAATTTACATACATTAATCCATAAATCTCCTGCTCTTGCATGTTGTCCTACAACCTGTCCTTTATATACTTGTGATCCAGGCCCTATAAATAAATTCCCTCTATCTTGTGCATTTGTTAATGCATAGAGTGTGGCTTGTCCTGTTTCATGCGCAACAAGAGATCCTTGTTCACGTTCATATGAATATCCGTTATCACTGTCATATCTGTCAAAAAGAGTATTAATAATTCCGAGCCCTTTTGTATCTGTAATAAACTCACTTCTATATCCAAACAATCCTTTTGTTGAGATAACAAACTCCATGAATGCAATCCCATTTTCTACTCTCATATCTTTCATCTCTGCACGTCTTACTCCCATTTTTTGCATAACAATTCCATTCATATCTTCTGGAACTTCAATAAATACCATCTCGTATGGAGTAAGTTTCTTCCCATCAATTACTCTATCAATTACTTGGGGACGAGCAACTTGGAACTCATATCCTTCACGTCTCATTCTTTCAATTAAAATCGCAATATGTAACTCACCACGGCCAGAGACTGTCCATCCACCAGTATCCTCATCTTCAACACGAAGAGCCATATCAGTCTCTAACTCTTTATATAATCTGTCTCTAATTTGACGGGATGTTTTAAACTCTCCTTCTTTTCCTGCAAAAGGAGAATTATTGACCATAAATGAAACTCTGATTGTAGGTTCTTCAATTGCAAGTAATGGGAGTGGAGTAGGGTTTGAAGTTTCTGTAATAGTTTCTCCTATCACAGGATCTGCAATTCCTGCTACTGCAACAATATCACCGACAAAAGCTTCTTCTGTTTCTACCCGATCAAGGCCCACAAATGTCATAAGAGAAGTAACTCTAAATTTTTTGTGATCTCCATCTCTTGTTATTTGTACAATATCTTGTCCTGCTTTTATTTTCCCGTTGTAAATTCTTCCAATTGAGATTCTTCCTTTGTGTAAATCTGAACCAAGTGTTGTGATAAGGATTTGAAGTGGATTATTAACATCTCCACTTGGTACTGGAGTATATTGAAGAATTGCATCAAAAACAGGAGTAATATCTTTCATTGTTGAGATATCCGGTTCTAGCCCCGCAAGTCCATTTTTTCCAGATGCGTAGATAATAGGGAAGTCTGCGATATCATCGTCTGCTCCAAGCTCTATAAATAAATCCAATGTTTTATCGAGTACATAATCAATGCGTGCATCTGGTTTATCAATTTTGTTTACTACCACAATAATTTTATGCTTCATCTCAAGCGCTTTTTTTAGTACAAAACGAGTTTGAGGCATTGGCCCTTCTTTTGCGTCAATTACCAGAAGACATGCATCTGCCATTTTTAACACACGTTCTACCTCTCCACCAAAATCTGCGTGGCCAGGTGTATCAATAATATTAATTTTTACATCATTCCAAACAACTGATGCATTTTTTGAGAAAATGGTAATTCCCCTTTCTTGTTCAAGCTCATTGTTATCCATAATCAAATGATCAGCTGTATCTTTATTCAACTTTGTATTTGATTGAGTAAGTAAACTATCTACAAGCGTAGTTTTCCCATGATCAACGTGAGCAATAATAGCAACATTTCTTATATCCATATTTTTTATCCTTTCTGCAATAAAAAAGCCGCCTATACTGCGGCCTACATGTATTATACCAAAATTATGGGTCATGCGTAAAATACATAATATAGAACACAATCTCCATTGCATTTTGTGACCAGAAGCTGTATACTATAAGCGTACCCTAACATCACCTCCTTAATTGAGTATTGTTTCCGGGAAGTAACTGAGAAATCCTTTTTTAAGCCTCTCATGTGATTCAACCGTATACTCCTTAAGTAGCGAATCGAGAAGTGTACGGAAAGGAGGGGATACACAGTATTATGACAAACAAATTATTTGTAGCAGGTCTCCCATATAGTATAAAAGATGACCAATTTGCAGAACATTTTGCCTCAGTTGGATCAGTAGTTTCAGCAAAAGTAATTACAGATCGTAACACAGGCCAAAGTAAAGGTTTTGGTTTCGTTGAAATGAGTACAGAAGATGAAGCTAAAAAAGCAATAGAATCTATGGACAACACTGATTTCGGAGGTAGAACCATTATCGTTAAAGAAGCACGACCAATGGAACCGAGAAACGAAGGATTCGGTGGAGGACGAAACAACAACCGAGATTTTAGATCAAACCGAGATAATAATAGAAATAGAAACAGTGATAACCGTTGGTAATCACGAGAAAGAAGAGGTATATGTATGAATAATTCAAATCCGTGTATTCGTTGTGGTAAAGAGCGAATAGTCTCAAAAACTTGGAAAGAAGAATTAACAAACTTTTTTGGCACGTCTACCATTACTCACACAGAAACAGTGTGCCCTGATGAAGAGTGCCAAAAATTAGTTGAAGCAAAGTTTGCCCAAGAACGAGAGAAAAAAGCTGCTCTTGCGCTTGAAAAACAAAAACGATACGAACAGTCCCAAAAGAACGCAAAGAAGAAAAAAGCTAACTAGTTTCTTTGCTCTCCAGCAATAATACTTTTCCTACCGTAGTATAATAATTCGTTGTATGAATATGTCTGAATTTTTCTTAAAAATTCCGTATGTTAACCGTTATTTTTTCAACGGAAGTTTTTCTTATGTCGCAATAGGAGATAGTACAGTTGAAGGAGTAGGGGCATCCCATATATCTAAAACTTACACAGCAGTTATATCTTCAGCTTTAAAGAAAAGCTACAGACATGTTGAGTATTACAATCTCGGAAAAAGAGGAGCTCAAGTAAATGATGTAATCCATACTCAACTGGAAAAAACAATTGAAGTAAACCCAAACCTTATTACAATTTCGATTGGAGCAAACGACATTTTTAAACGAAAAAGTGTAAAACAGTTTGCAGGAGAGTTAGATGCATTATTAAAAACTCTTGTAGATACAACAAACGCCACCATTGTTATAAATACTATCCCAGACTTCTCCCATGTACCTTCAATACCTCCAGTACTCAGGACATACTGTAAAGTACAAGGGAAACGATTCAATACAGTGATCCAACAAACTGCCAAGAAACATTCAATTGTGGTAGCTGACTTGTATACACATACCAAAATACTTGGCAAAAATTATCCTGAAATATTTGCAAATGATGGACTACATCCATCTGATCTTGGATATGCCATATGGGCACAGTCTATTTTAATTAAAATAGAGAATATATTAAAAGCGAAAACAGGAGTAGATATACACACAGATACAATCAATACAACAAAGTAGAAAATATATTATTTTTTCACAAACTTAACAATCTCTCTTTGGACAAAATCTCTATTATTTCCTACAAGGACAGATTTACGTTTTCCTCCAGAAAGCTGTTCTTGGTAAAACCCTATTTTCTCTATCTCCTCAAGTATTGGCATATACTCAGTGCGATTTCCTTGAAAAGCAGGAAGAATCATGA
>JBDHUV010000060.1:0-4395 GCA_039809365.1 Candidatus Levyibacteriota bacterium | reverse complement strand
AGAATTGTTATCACTATACGAAATAGTATATCACTTAAGCTGAAAGAACCCAAAGGCACAAATAGAAGCATAAATAAGAGGATCATACCTATTTGTCCCATTGACTGATATTTATACGCTGCCTCGTCTGATAGAAGAATACTAATCACTTTTGATCCGTCAAGTGGAGGTATCGGGACTAAATTAAGAATTGCTAGGTATAAGTTGACCAGAATTGCTTGGAGAATAACAAAGTGAAATCCTACGAAATGGAAAAGAACAGCAAAAAAGCATGCAATTACAATATTTGTAATTGGTCCAGCAAGTGCAACAAGCGCCATATCTTTTTTCCCTTCTTTAAAATAGAGTGGGTTTACAGGCACAGGTTTTGCAGCAGCAAATAGGAAACTCCCTCCAGAGAGTAAATACATGAAGAGTGGGAGTAGTATAGTCATAAAAAGGTCAACATGTGGAATAGGGTTGAGGGTAATTCTCCCCATAAGACGGGCTGTTGGGTCTCCCAATCTTTCTGCTACGATACCGTGCATGACTTCATGGAGAATAACAGAGAATATTAAAATGATGAAGAAAAACAAAAGATCCATCGTTCGACTATGATATCAGATTTTGTGGTGAATTTCTTTCTCCTATTGACACTTTTAAAAATATGTGACTAATATTGAGTATATGGATGACTCTCTCTCAACAACGTCTTCATATCATCATGTTGGGAGAAAGTTTAATTTTCGTATTTTAATTTTCATAGGGTTATTTATCATTGGTTTAGTTTTAGGTTCTGTATTTTCTCCGTGGTCGTTAATTTCTCAACAAAACAAAAAACCTTCTGAATTTACGGTAACTGGAGTAGGGACTGCAGAACTCAACCCTAACATAATTTTAATAGATACAAGAACTGATGGAAAAAAATTTTATTCACCTCAGGAAGCATTTGCATATGGACAGAAATTGGAAAATGATATTAGAGATAAATTAAAACCATTTAATTTATCTGAGAGGGAACTTATTATAGAGATAAATAATTATGCAGTACCTTCCCAAGTAGATGTTTCACTACCACCTTCTAGTTCTTCTTCTGATGAAGGAGATGTACTCATTCCAACTCCTTCTCCTTATTTAGAGGCAAGAAATGTTTGGCTAAATGTTGAGATTTCATTAGAAGGAAAGCAATATAATAATGCTGAGAAAATAAAGAGTGTTTTAGAAGGGATTGATTATATGCAAGACGTGTATGACTCTAAATCTGCAAAATTTACTCCTGATGTAAAATCTCAGGCTCTTGAAAAAGCAATGATAAACGCACGGAAAGAAGCAGAGAAAATTGCTAAAATTAATAATTTAAAAATTGTACGAGTAGCCAAGACAAAAGAGATTGTTTCTCCAGAAGATGAAAACCTTTCCTTCTCACTCACTGACTCTATTTCTGTAAATGAAAATGGCCTTGCAAAATACACGATGTATTATGAAGTTGTGTATGAGATGAGATAAGAATATCGTGATTGCTCTTCCGTGCCTCCTGTGATACAATTGAACGTAGCTAAAAATCTTTAAGAAACATGGAGGAATTAATGCGTGGCACAAAATACATCTTCTCATAAAAAATCGACTTCAATGGCCGAACTTATGGCTCGTACTACTCAAGTACCTACTTTAAAAAAAGGACAGGTAGTTGAAGGGAAAATTAAAAAACTTACCCCACAAGAAATACTTCTAGACATCGGTGCAAAAAGTGATGCCCTTGTCATTGAGTATGATCGCCAAAACCTTGAGAATCTTTTGGCTTTACTCAAAGAAGGAGATACTGTTTCAGCAACAGTAATATCTCCTGAAGCAGAAGAAGGGTTTCCTGTTGTTTCTCTCAGAAAAACACTCGATGATCGTATTTTTTCTCAATTTGAATCAGAGTTTAAAGAGAACAAAGTAGTGAGTGTTCAAGTTACAGACTCAACAAGAGGTGGATATTTTGTTGAAAGTGGGCATGGTTTGCGCGGATTTCTGCCAAATTCTCAGATAATGCCTGAAATGAGAGATCAAGAAGGACAGCTGGTCGGAAATTTGATTGATGTAAAGATTATCGAGTTTGATAGATCACGCCGTCGTATTATTTTTTCGCAAAAAGCAACGGTATATGTTACAGATAGTCAAACATTGACAAAACTTACTCCAAAAGGATCAGTTGTTGAAGGGGTAGTAACAACAATTACTCCGTACGGATTGTATTTAACTATTCAACCAAATAAAGACGCAAAAGTTGAAGCATTTGTACATATCTCAGAGCTTTCTCATGATAGAGTAGAAGATATTTCTTCTCTGTATAAAGTAGGAGATACAGTAAAAGGCCAAGTCAAAGAAATAGATATAGAAAATAGAAGAGTAACTGTATCTGTTAAGGACCTTTCTACAGATGCTTTTGACACAATTAAAGAAGAGTTCCCTCTCGAAACAAAAGTAAAAGGTAAAGTAACAGATGTAAAATCTCGAGGAGTAACGCTCGCTCTGAAGGAAGGAGTTTCAGGGTTTATTCCTGCAACAAAAATCCCAGCTGGTACTACATATGCAGTTGATGATACAGTAGATGTAGAAGTAAGCGATTATGATATGAAACGTAGGCTTGTTATTGTCTCTCCTGTATTAAAGGCAAAGTTTGTTGGATATAGATAATTTACGATTTTCAGTTTTTAATGAAAAGTAAATAAATGCATAGAAATGAGAGAGCGAAAATAGATAGAGTATTTCTCATTTCCTCTTCCTCTATTACTCCTTTCTGAATATAAATAATTCATTATCAATTGAAAATCTGAAGTTAATAGCGTAAGAATTAATAGTATATGGCAAAGACAACTACTTTATTTGTATGTAATGAATGTGGGTATGAATCTGGAAAATGGTATGGAAAATGCCCAGAATGTGCTGCCTGGAATTCCTTTACTCAAGTTGCTCAAGCAGATGTAAAAGCTACAAGATCATCTTCTCGTACCGTTATTGCTCCTCAAAATATTGGGAAAATTCAAAGTGTTGCTGAAAAACGTACAAGTACAGGGTATGCAGAGTTTGATAGAGTTCTTGGTGGGAGAGAAGATAACGTAGGAATGGTCCCTGGAGCAGTAATGCTTTTATCAGGTGATCCAGGAGTGGGGAAATCTACAATCATGTTACAGCTTGCACTCCATCTAGCTACCTTAGGTAAAACAGTTGTATATGTAACAGGAGAAGAGTCAGAAAGCCAAGTAAAAATGCGAGCAGAACGCATCACATCAGCAAAAGCTCTTGGTGCACTGCCTCTTTTTATTCTCGCTACAACAGATATTGATGCTGCAATAGAGTCTGCAACCCAAGTAAATCCAGATCTCGTAATTATAGACTCTGTTCAAACAATGGTTTCTCAAGAGCTTACTGGATTTGCTGGATCAATTCCGCAAATTAGATATACAACTTCAAGATTAGTGTCATTTGCAAAAGGTAAAAATATTCCAGTATATTTGATTGGGCATGTAACAAAAGAAGGCATGGTTGCTGGTCCAATGATGTTGTCACATATGGTAGATACCGTACTGTATTTGGAAGGAGAGTTACTGACGGGAACGAGAATATTGAGAGCATTTAAAAATAGATTTGGAGACACAAGTGAAGTTGGGATCTTTCTTATGGAAGAGAATGGGCTGGTTGAGTTATCTGATGCAGCGTCATTTTTTGTAGATAAAAAAGATGGAACAGTACCAGGATCGTGTATTACGGTGGTAATGGAAGGGAGCAGACCTTTACTTGTAGAGATACAAGCATTGGTTGTTCCAAGTAATCTTGCGTATCCACGAAGAGTTGCAAATGGTATCGCAGAAAAAAGGTTGGAACTTTTACTTGCAGTCCTTCAAAAACATGCTCGTGTTCCTGTAGACAGAATGGACATCTTTGTGAATGTTGTTGGAGGCTTGAAAATCCAAGAGCCAGCAGTGGATCTTGCTGTATGTCTTGCTATTGCGTCAAGTCACAGAGGAAAATCTTTAAAGTCTACTGTTGCAATTGCAGAAGTGGGACTGTTAGGAGAGATCAAGCACGTGGTAAACTTAGAGAAGAGAATAAAAGAGGCACAGAAATTTGGGTTTAAAAGAGTGGTCTCTGCAAAAGACGGACAATTTTTGAACAGTATTGTACAGAAGAATATCATATGAGTAAAAAAAATACTAAAAAAACAACAAATAAGCCTGTAAATCAGCAACAATCAGTAGTGGGGAAAGAAGTGAAAGAGGTAATGGAGAAATCAAATCCATTTGTCGAAGGCATTCTTCTTCCTCAACGTGTTGTTATGCAGATAGCTGATGAAGTAGCAAAGGTAGTAACTGTTCGAATGAGGAATACTGGGGCACCTAAGAAGAAAAAGAAAGCTTCAGTCAAAAATATTGA
>JBDHUV010000059.1:0-4469 GCA_039809365.1 Candidatus Levyibacteriota bacterium | reverse complement strand
GGAATTACTTGTGATAAAGAATCATTAATCACTGCAATATGGAAAGACAGTCAAACACAAGAAGGAGTTACAGATCAAGCCCTTGACCAAATAGTATATAGATTACGTAAAAAAATTGAATCTGATCCTAACAAGCCTCTATCTTTAGTCACTGTAAAAGGGAAAGGAATTAAATTTATAGGGTAACCAAAGATAATAACCTCTAAATGTTCTTGCATTTCCATTTTCTATTTGCCTACAATAAGGTGTGAAAAGATTTTTCATTCTCGTTATTTTTAGTATAGGTTTTGTTAGTACCGCCCTTACTATTAAATTTATTTATCCAACAAACGTAAATGCTGCAAAAAGCTGTGAGATTATTGTTCCCGGAAGTATTAACTACGGAGATGAGATTGAAATTACAACTCTTGGACCAGGAATATCAAAGGTAAGAGACTATAATAAAACAGAGATTCTTGTAAAAGGGACAACTACAAAATATAGTCATACATTTACAGGAATTAATCAGCTAGGAAGAGATGTACAAGTTAAAATTCACTCTGATGATCCTAATTACCCACCCCCTAAAAACGACTCTTCAGGGAATCCAACACCTGAAGCATATGAAATAACCGCCAAGGTAGTATACGCTGATTACGTCAACCCTATTTTTAACGGAGGAGATCTTGTAAAATTTATCACTACCACATGTACCGGTCCTAATCTGATGATAATCCCAAGTGAGAAATCATTTACACCTAATGATCCTCTCCCTCAATCTGATATCTCTTTAGGCTATTCAATTTCTGCATATCAAGGAAACAGTAAAACAGAGATAATTGACGGCTTAACATCTAAGGTAGATATCCTTTTTCATGGATTAAACCCTAATGAAAAATATAAAGTTTGTTATTCAACTGATTTTGAAAAAGATTGTATAAGTAAAGATAAGTTTAACCTCGACGGAGATAAAAGGATACAATCTGAAGACGGGACCTATCTTTTAAAGGATATATGTGGAGGAGGAAAACACAGTGTAAAAATTCCCTCTCTTTCGGATGATGAGGGAAAATGTAATCCAGAAAAAGACTATTTTCATGAAGGAGAGATTTATCGTGTCTCTTTGTTTCCTGATAACTACGAGGCTGGACCTACAACTGCCGCAACCTTTTATGTAAGACATAGATTCCCCCTTCTCATTTTCAAGACTATAGAGAATTCAGAAATCAGGTATGTATCCCCTGATGACCCAACTGGGAGAAAAGTTTTAAAATTTTTCCTTGGAGAAGAGGAATTAGACGAAAAATTGAGTAGTCTTTACAAAGAATATCAGGTCAATAACCCGCTTTCATTTACTATTAATCATGCTGTAAAAGCAGGTGGATGGAAAAGAAATAATTACCAGGTAACAATACAGTCACGACAACAAAACATGTCTGGTGATAAATGTGTGGCTACTCATCAAACATATAATACCTCTGCCGATATCCCTGTGCAACTTAATTTTGGAAGTTTAACAGAAGGAAATTATTTGTCACAGATTCCTCAGGGTGAGTATATTATTAAGATTAATGAGCAAGTAGATGAAGATGGGCTTTTAAAAACCGGTATTGGAAACGATTGTAAGGGAGGGTTTACATATTATGAAATCCCTCTAAGAGTAGTCGTGGAGAAAAATAAAAAAACAAACACATTTAATACCAATGCCTATATTGATCTATCAGGTATAAAATATGATCCTAAAGGAATAGAGTCTCAACAATCAGTGCTTGACTCTGAAGAATTTGGGTCATTGCCTTGCACTGGAGGGATTACGGCAGAAGGAACTCGTGTAACAGTAGATCCTAATGCAACTCCCGAAGAGATATCTAAGACAATATCTAGTATTGTAGAGTGTACACAATATGCTACGGCTATCGGTTCATTTGGAACTGATCCATTGGGTTTTATAAGCACTCTAGGAACCTGGCTCTTTAGAATAGCAACTATCTCTACATTTGCACTTATGATTTATGCAGGGATACTATTCCAACTCTCTCGAGGAGATAAAGAAAAAATTGGAAAAGCACGCGAGATTATCACAGCAGCAATTACAGGACTTATTTTTCTCATTCTTTCAGTTTCTATCCTTCAAATTATTGGAATAGATATTCTTAAAATACCTGGATTTACTAGAGATGACAATACAAGTCAACAGTCTAATTCGAATACTAATTAATGAGGTTGATTATTTATCAAATATGGAAATAAACAGATTTTTTGTACAAGGATTTAGACTTCCCGGACAAGAGATATCAATATCCGACCCTATCCTTTCAAAAAGCCTTACTCTGACTGATATCCTTCAATTTGGTATAACTCTTCTTTTTGTAATTGCAATTATCGGTGCTCTTATTTTCTTAATATGGGGAGGTGTCTCCTGGATTACTTCTGGTGGAGATAAAGAAAAATTAGATAAAGCAAGAAAAACTATTATTTTTGCAATTATCGGCCTCATTGTAGTCCTTCTCTCTTTTGTAATTATGAATTTTATAGGAAATATTATGGGTGTAAAGACATTTCAGGGAAGCAAGAATAGAGATAATACACAAAAAAATCGTCCCTATGATTGTCCTGATGGGTCTGATAGCTACTATTGTGGTATTAATGCAGAAAATGCTAGTTATAAAGATGGATGTCCAATTTGTGGACCTGACCCACTTTGTCAAAATGGTAGATGGTCAGTTGCATACTGTTCAACTGATAATAGTAAACCGAGTGGATGCTATTCAGATGAAGACTGCACAGGACATTGTGCTTTAGGAAAAAAGGCAGTACCATACTGTGATCTTAACATAAAAAATCCTAATGGTGGAGGAACATGTAAAACAAACTGTGTAGATGATATTATAGAAAAGCCAGGAGGAGATCGTTAATATCAAATGAAAATTTTATCACAACTTCAAATTCCAGGAGAGAGATCACTAGACGCTCCCACAGGAGTACCTACTGCAGAGAGCGGAACAACCCTCTCTGTAATTATTGCCTGGTCAATTAATCTATTACTCATTGCTGGAATAGTAGCAACATTATTTTTCCTTATATGGGGAGGAATCTCTTGGATTACCTCTGGAGGGGACAGAGAAAAATTAGATAAAGCACGGAAAACTATTACTTTTGCTGTTATTGGACTTTTTGTAGTCCTCCTCTCCTTTGTTATTGTCCAAACAGTGGGAGCAGTAATAGGTATAGATTTAAATGGTTTGGTTACAAAATAAAATCACCTATTGACAAGTATTTTAAAAACTGTTCTAATTAAATAAGATATGAATATAAAACAGATCACAATAAGTCTCGCAACGACAGCATATCTTTTTGCTTCTGCACCAGCAGCTTTTGCGGAAGAAAAAGTTGGTCTTAATCCTCCTGGTAATATTGGGATTACAAATATTTCTCCTAATCAGTTAATTCGTTTTGGTCTCTATGCTGTTTTTGTAATTGCTGTAATTCTAGCATTAATCTATTTACTTTGGGGTGCAATTAACTGGATTATGTCTGGTGGGGATAAAGAAAAAGTAGGCGCAGCACGTAGTAAAATAATAGCTGCTATAGTAGGATTAATATTAGTAGTTCTGTCCTTCTTTATTCTCAACCTAGTTCTCACTCTTCTTACCGGGAATGGTATTAATGAGTTATGTATTCCTTCACTTGCAAAAGATAATTGTAACGGTCAACAATTCTAATACGGGACTTTTTGTAAAACTCATTTATGGATCTTTTCACACGCCCTTGGGAAAATTGCCTTTACACAGGAACTCCGGAACAAACCACTGCTCAAGTAGCCACTCTTGCATGCATCTGGCCTCTTATGTCTAATATTATTAATGCTGCCATAGTGCTCTCTGCTGTAGTTGCTTTATACTTTATTATAATTTCTGGTATCAGATTTATTTCTTCAAGAGGAGATGCGGAAGCAATTAGTAATGCTAAAAAAACTCTTACTTTTGCAATTATTGGATTTATTTTTATTGTACTTGCGTTCACACTGTTTAACTTTGTCTTTACTCTAACTGGAATTGATCAAGATGCAATAGCTCCTAATCCTTCTGATGGGAATCGCTTCGAAATCACACCTCCCCCTACCAATCGTTAAGTTTCTTTTCTTAATAAGAAAACCACACTTACAAACAGAATATTTGTAGTTAATGGGATAGAAAGCAATAGAACCATTTCACGAATTATTTTTTGTACTCTTTCATTTTGTAATAGATGGTTGAGTCCTTCAATAATCCAATCTCCCCTTCCCGCAACAAATATAACAGTAAGTAAAAATACTAGAAATATTCCCAGTCCAAAAGCACCTTCCATGTCTTTTTTGCTTGAAAACATAGTATTTGTAATGACAAAAACGCTATATAATGACAGAATAAAGATGATAAGATTTTTTGTAGAATCTAAAAGGGTCTCAAAGCTTACCCACTGTGTAAAATAATAGAGTATTAGAGTTAATA
>JBDHUV010000058.1:0-4491 GCA_039809365.1 Candidatus Levyibacteriota bacterium | reverse complement strand
TTTGCTCAACTTGGCACACTTCAATCAAATGAAATATTTAGTAGAGCGCTTTTTGGAAATGAGCTCATAGATATTAGAAACTCACTTACATTATTTCATCCATTTTGGACCGGAGGCAAACCAACAGAGTTTATTCCTCAAAAAATAGGTTTGCAGTACTGGATTATACCGCTTGGCGCAATTATAGGATTTATTCTTCAGCGAAAAAATAAGCAAGTTGTCTTTTTTGGTGTGATCGCATTATTAGGTATTTTACTTACAAAGCAGGTAAGTGAACCATTTCCAAATTTATACCTGTGGTTATATAACAATTTACCAGGGTTTAATGCGTTTAGAGAAGCAAGTAAATTTTTCTTTCTTATTGCAATAGGATACGCTGTTTTAATTGCAGGTCTAATAGAGTGGATTTGGGAGAAATGGTCTAAGGAAAAAAAACTTGTATATGGGAGATTTCTTATAGTTGCTATATTTATGGGAATTTTCTTTGGGAATACCCTGCCATTTATCTCAGGTGAAATTGGCGGTCTATTCGTACCTCGCTATATTCCTAGTGACTATAATAAAATTGAAAAGCACATAGCTTCAGAGGAAGACTTTTACCGTACGTTGTGGATTCCAACATACTCACGATGGAGTCCTTATTCAAATAATCATCCTCAAATATCAGCAGTTAATCAACTAAATTCATCCTGGAATAAAATTGTAAAAGAAGAATTTGAACAAGGTAAAAGTAGTGAAGGACAACTTATTAGTACAATGATGCAAAAGCCTGAAATGAATAGACTACTTGACGTGTCATCTATAAAATATGTATTAGTACCTCTGAAAGATATAGAGAATGACGATGATTTTTTTAAGTATTATGGTGTGGATAGGAGAGAATACGTAACTAGCTTAGATAGTGTTGAATATCTTAATCGTGTTGATATTGGAACAGAAGATGTAGTTGTGTATGAAAATGAAGATTACAAACCTCATATATACACTTCAACTGAAAGAGAAGTACTAAAGCAAAATGTTCCATACGAACAAATAAATCTAAAATTTATTAATCCAACAGAGTATCAAATTGAAATAGAGAGTATCCAACAATCAGGTTACCTTCACTTTTCAGAGTCATATCATCCAGACTGGAAAATGCGGATAGGAAATTTCAACTGGATAGAGGCTCTTACAAAATCAGATTATTTTATAGATAGCTCTGCCCATTTTATGAATGATGCAGGACTGAACTCTTACAAGCTTGATCTTAAGCTAATTTGTTCACAATTTGAGTGTGTGAAGAATAAAGATGGTTCGTATAATCTTAATATAACTTTGTATTTTTATCCCCAATCATATGTGTATATTGGGGGAGTAGTAAGTATTTCTATCTTATTTTTATCTCTAGGATTTTTAATATATAAATATAATGAAAAGAATAAATAGTTATTTAGATTCTACATTCATGAAATGGGTAGTATTGCCCTTGCTATTTTTATTGGCATGGTTTACTGCAACATTTATATTCTCATCTCAATATAATGGAAGCTATACAGTAATTTCCTATAACCATGATAAAACTGTTTTTTCTCATATTCCCGAAAATCGTATTAGAAAAGGTGAAAAAATAACAGGACAATTCGAAGCTCAGGAAAATAATTTGGGAATTGTTGCTATACGCTTTAAACAACAGCAGCGGATTCCATGGAAGCAAGAGGATATTCTTATTTTCCGGATAAAAGAATATGGTGCGAAAGAATGGTATTATCAAAACGAGTATTATTCAGGACTTACATTTGACGTACCTAATCTGCCGATCGGATTTCCTATAATTGCAGACTCAAAAGGAAAGAGCTACCAGTTTGAATTTGAATCTACAAGAGGTAATACAATCAATGGTCTGATCTTAAGTGGAAGAGAACCAGTTTTTTCATCCCGTTATCAGATGAATAGAGAAGAGTTATTAGCTGATTCATCGCTTCTTATTCATTTCTTTCTAATGAAAATTTTAAATACATTTGATACTCCTGATATTTTGTTTTCATCATTTGTATATTTATTGCCCTTTTTTCTTTACATTGCTTGGATCTCTGGAATATTTAAACATTTATTGAGACCTTTAATGGAGAAATATTATAAAGGGAAGACTTATTCAAGGTTAAAGAAAATATATAAGAATCATACGACCTTTGCAATTTCTTTTTCATCCATTCTCATTATGTCAGTAATGTATGACATCTTCATATTACAAATTCTTAATGACATGGTGTATCTAGTGATTATAATCTTATGGATTTCAATCCAAAGATTGGTTAAAGCTTCATCTGTTATTACATTTGTTCTGGCAATCTTGCTTGTTTGTGTATCTGCCATATTGAATGAATTTAATAATATTGGTCCTGCTGAAAAATCAGCTGCTTGGGCGTTTATGTTTTTGGCCGGTGGGGTATTTATGGAAATGATTCAATTGTGGAAATCGAAAAAGTAGATTATTATTAAAATAGTGAAAAGAATTTATTTATTATTAGCACTTCCACTATTATTAACATTTCTTCTTGGATCTCGAATGATTTTGGATGGAGACTTTTTCTATCTTGCAGACCAGGCACGAGACTATTTATTAACTAAAGATATTATTTATAACAATCACCTCACACTTATAGGTACTCATAGTGGATTGGGAGGATTTTTCCATGGTCCTGTGTGGTTATATATGCTAGTTCCTGTTTATATAATAGGTGGAGGAAATCCAATAATATTTGCATACTTTTATATATTCCTTGCTTTGGTTACAGTGTTCATGGGATTTATTGTCGGAAAAAAACTGTATAACACATGGATCGGATTATTGATTGCATTCATATTTTCTATTAGTTCAAGTATATGGCCATATGTCCCCAACACAATTGGTATTAACCCTGTACCACTGGTATATTTACTCATTTTTTATTTCCTAATAAAGTTTATTAGAGGAGATGATAAATCCGTTATATTCTCTTCTTTTTTTGTGGGGCTTACCTTACAATTCGAGACAGCAGCAGCACTTGTACTTAATCCTGTTTTTGTTTTAACAGTATTAGTATTTAGATTCGGTATTATCAAAAGAATCAAAATTATTCTACTGAGTATTTTTTCATTTCTTCTTTCAATTTCTAGTTTTTTCCTATTTGATTTACGACATCAATTTTTAATGACGAAGTCGTTACTTAACATTAATGAAGGAATTGGAAAGACTAGTGGGTATTTAGAATTTTCTGAGAGGGTATATGACCATCTCAATAGTCTTAAAGGTGTTGTCACATCGGTAAACTTTTCAAATAATGTATTCTTATTGGTTATAGTTTTACTGATAATTGTTTCTGGTTTATGGATATCGTGGAATAAATGTAAAAAGAATAAAGTTGTTATGAAAGAATATGGAATACTTATTTTTATTCCTCTCGTTATGTTTGTTGTTTTTCTCAAATATCCATACCCTATCTACCATGATTACGTATTAGGACTTACCATTCCAATGGCTTTACTAGTTGGACTTTCAGCTAAATACATATGGAAATTCCAATTCGGAAAAGTATTAGTTATTCTCTTTATAGGAATAAATACTATTCTTGCGATTCAGCATATTATAGAACTATATAGTAACTATACCTCTAACCAAACATCTGGATCATATAAAAATCAATTGGAGGTAGTAGATTGGATATTTGCAGATTCTAAAGGAGAGGAATTTGGATACTTTGTATATGATCCAACAACATACACATATGGAATGGATTATCTCATGGAGTGGAGAGGAAAACAGAATAGTTATATTCCTGAAAGTCATAAACACTCTGTTACATACTTAATATTATATCCACCTTTAGACAACGATCATGGTGCTCATACATTTTGGAAGAAAAATGTTATTAATACACATGCGACTGTTACAGAACGAAAAGAATTTAGAGGAGGAATCGTTGTTGAGAAGCTGAGAATAGAAGAAACTGAAGAGTCTGAAAATCCAAATTATCATCAAAATTTAATATTTAGATAATGCCTATTCAAATCTTTTACAACCTAGGGGATGTACTGCAATTTATCTTGTTATTCATAGCTGCATTTTATATTCCAGGAAGAATAATTATACATATATGCCTTCCTAAGATTACACGATTAGAACAAAAATTATTAAGTATTGTAAGTGGTATCGCAATTTTTTTACTCACTTCATATCTCCTAGCATGGTTAGGAATTCCTCAATTTCAATATATACTCATTGTCATAACACTGATTTTATATTTTATGTTTATTGTTAAAAAGGATAGGTGGGAAATAGACAAGAAAGATTTTGTACTTTTACTCGTAGTATTTGTTAGTTCATTATTCGCAGTTTTTTTGACTGCATTCTCTGGGATTATGACTGATGCTGGTTTAAGATTTACAGGATTAAATGCCATTGATGGTATTGTACATATTGCACGAATTAAGAACCAAGTTGCTAATTTTCCACCAACTCATCCTGGACTT
>JBDHUV010000057.1:0-4609 GCA_039809365.1 Candidatus Levyibacteriota bacterium | reverse complement strand
TCTACATATTCATATACATCTTTGTGATAATCTAGATGCTCAGAAGTCACCATGAGCATGACTCCAATATGTGGACTCTTATGAAGATCAATCAGTTGAAAACTAGAAAGTTCAAGAACAACTATACTTCCCATACTAAGTTTATCTAAGAAATCCAATGCAGGAGTCCCGATATTACCTCCGAGATACACATCTTTTCCACTTTCTTTAAGTATTTCGTAAATAAGAGATGATGTTGTCCCTTTCCCTTTTGTACCCGTTACTCCAATTATCTGTGCAGGACATAAATCAAAGAATAACTTTGTAACTGAGGTTATTTTATCTTTTGGAACATTTATGAGTTGAGGATGTGTAAATGGAAATCCAGGAGACCTAACAATTAGATCATACGTATTAAGATCAGGCAAAGATTCAAACACAAACTCGACTCCTTTTTGTTTAAGATCATTTATCTCCTGCATATCAAATACTATCTCAGATTTTGTATCATATACCGTAAGCTGGGCATTTTTTGATAAGAGAAATCTTATTGCAGACCTCCCTTCTACACCAAATCCGAGTATCATTATTTTTTTTTGAGAAAAATCATTATGTAACATAGTAGGAAAATAAAAAATGGAGTGTAGCTGGAGCGGGGATCGAACCCGCGACCGCCGCGTTATGAATGCGGTGCTACGAACCAGCCGAGCTCTCCAGCCATTAGAAGTTAATTCTAGCATAAATAATCATATTTTTGAAGGAAGGCTAAACTTGACACAATTAACTTAGTTCTCGTACAATCATACATGTACATTCTCTGAATATATTCCTATGCTAGAAACTATGCTTGGTGGGGCTCTTGGGTTTTCCCTATTCAGCCTTACATCCCATCCAAATTCACCTTTAAATAGAAGACTCCCACAGAAAAGAGTCTGGAGATTCCATATTACTCCAGAAATAAAAATTAGATTAAGAAATACATTTCTCCATTGTCACCACTGGCTTATTTTTGCTGGGTTGTTCATTTTCTTCCAAACAACAGAAAAAGCTTTTCTACAGTCAGATATGATACAAGGATTTATGATTGGCAGCATTGCACAGGGGCTTACGTATGAAGATAGATTTATGGTTTTCTATAATGCAGCTCAAGAAAAAGTCCCTGGCAAAAAAATGTTTGCAAAATAGCATTTTGTGCGGAGGAGGCGGGATTCGAACCCGCGTAAGCTTGCGCTTGCACGCTTTCCAAGCGTGTGGAATAGTCCACTATCCGACTCCTCCATTTTCTCATTTATGATTATTATCTTTTATTCCCGCAGATAATTTATTGATTTCAGACAATAGATTACCGAACATTTTCTTTGCATCTTTGTGAGTAAGTATTCCCTCAACTTGAGCTAGAGAGACCCATTTTACATCTTCCATTTCATGATCTTTCTCCGCAAAATTACCGCTTTTATACCGCATTAAATAATAATAGACTGTCTTTTGTCTTTTCTCTCCATTTAGAGTATAAACATACTCTTCTTTTGCTCCTTGCGATAATATCTCCGCTTCAATGCCTGTTTCTTCCTTCACTTCTCTTAATGCAGCTTCTTCTTTTGATTCATCTGCTTTTTTATCCCCTATATGCCCTTTAGGAAATCCCCATTCATGGTATTTTGCATGCTTTACTAAAAGGATGAAAATTTCACCATTTTCTTTTTTTATTACAATTCCACCTGCAGACTGTTCTGTTTTTCCATTCATTTCAGACTCAATTATACAACACTAATTGTTTGATTTACCGTATAAAATAAACTACAATACTTCATACAATTACTGCTCCTGTAGTTCAACGGATAGAATGGGGGATTGCGGATCCTCTGATGTGAGTTCGATTCTCGCCGGGAGCACATAAAATTATAGGTGGAGGGTTCGCATAGAGGCCAATTGCACGAGTTTCGAAAACTCGAGGGAGCAATCCCTCCACAGGTTCGAATCCTGTACCCTCCGCGCGTTTTGCCCTCGTAGGCTAACGGATAGACTGTAGGATTCCGGATCCTGAGATGTGAGTTCGATTCTCGCCGAGGGCACTCTACTTACCATCAAGAGGGAAGTTTCTGGAAAGCCAGTCTGCACTACTTTCTACAAATGTAGGTTTCACATACTCTCTGTATGGTAAATAATTAACTAATATTCTTCTCACGTGTTCTCTTGAAAGAGAACCAAGTGTAAGTTTTAACTCACCAGGAAGAATAACTCCACTTCTCACGACTAAAGTATCTACATTATCCACTGTTTTAAAATAGAAATCATATAGTTCTGACCAAATATAAAAATTATCTTCTACTCTAATTCCTTCAGAAGTGATTTTATAATGAAAATCTTTTGGAGGAATTGTATATAAAACAATGGCTAAAAAGACTAGGGCTAATACCACAACCATCAATTCATACCAGGAGAAAAGAAATAAAATAATTTCAATGAGCATCATCAATAGAATAACTGTTGCGTAAAATTGTCTTCCTTTTTTTGAAAACGGTCTTCCTGGAGCACTCCACGACAAAAATGTCTGGATATCACTATTTGGAGGAAATGATGAGTTAGGTGGTTGAAAAGTAGTTGGAGATTGTTGATCCATACTTCTATGATGCACCAACTCTACACAAAATTGCAATACTATAGCTATAAATGGGTGAGAAAAGAAAGAAATTATTAGAGTTCTTGGAGGACTGTACTTTCACCTTTTTTACTATCTTTAATATATTGTAGGTATCTTTCTGTTGAAGATAATCTTTTGTGTCCTAATACTTTGGATAAAAACACAATAGAAACTCCTTGCTTGAGATGATGGGAAACAAATGTATGCCTCAAATCATTAATTTTTGCATTTTCAATTCCTGCTTTTCTAAAATGTCTTTCTACAGCATCTCTAATATTACGTACTAAAAAGGGTTTTCCAGTTTTAGTTACGAATAGATGGTCATCTTCTGTTTTTGTTCTTACTTCTAAATACCTTTTAAGCGCATCTTTTGCTCTTTTATTTAAAGGAACTTCTCGAGATTCATGTCCTTCGTGAGCTCGAATATACAGGACTGAATCTTTTACATCTTCCATGCGTAAATTAGCAAGTTCCCCAATTCTAATTCCAGTTTGAAGTAATACTTCAATAATCGCATAAATACGAGGATCTGATGAGGCAGTATCTCGTAATGCACGATATTCTAATGGGCTTAAAACACGTGGAGGATTTAGTTCATATTTTGGATGCTGAACTAATAAAGACGGATCATCTGTAATATATTCGTTTATTTTTAAGAAACGATAGAAAGTACGAGTTGAGTTCAACTTACGTGAAAGAGATTTTGGAGTATACCCATTATCTTGCAGTTTTGTCAGAAATGCTTGAATATCACTTTCTTTTACTTCATGAATATGCTGTTTTTCGAGCTCTTCAAGAAATGAAACGAGTTGGTCAATATCCTTTCCATATGCTAATATGGTAGCTGATGCTTTATTTTTTCCTTTGAGAAATTCTTGAAATTTTCCATGAGCATCCCGAAGTTTTATTTGATTTGACATAGATCAACCTATAATATCAACCTTAGCTCGTTTTGTCAATATGAATCTCAGAACTATCATTACAATAGTAATTATATTTATCCTTGTTATTTTAATAAGAAATACTGTGGTATCCATCTACGGTCTTATTGAAAATGAGGGGACTGTTCAAGATCTCCAAAATAATTTAAAGAAAGAAAAACAGAGGCATGCATTTTTACAACAAAAATTGTCTGAAGTAAAAAGTGACTCTTTTGTAGAGAGAGAAGCTCGATCAAAACTTGGATTGGTAAGAGAAAATGAGTATCCTGTATTTGTTTCTCCACCGTTACCAACACCAGATTCACAGAAATCTCAACAATACCCAAATTGGAAGAAGTGGAAACAAGTATTTAGATTATGAGGTGATTTAACAGGTATTCTGTAGTTGCGGGGCAAGGAGTTGAACCTTGTCTGCAAGATTATGAGCCTCGCGTGCAGCCGTACACTACCCCGCGGCAACAATCACACTCAATTATACTCACCCTCGCTTTGTTTTGTCAAACGAACCAGAGGTTTGCTTGTTTTTTTTCTCAGTATCTTGTACAATGCATTGTATTATGGCACAAAGAGAAAAACTTTCTGTAGAAAAACGTTCTGTTTTTGGAAAGCAACTTAAAAAACTTCGAAGAGAAGGAATTTTACCTGCAAATGTGTACGGTAAAAATATCACCTCAACATCTGTACAACTCCCTTTTAAAGATTTCATGACAGTTTTCTCAAAAGTAGGATCAACAGGGCTTGTTGATCTTGAGTTAGAAGGGAAAACTTATCCTGTTCTTATTCATAATACAGCAATTCACACGTTAACACGTGATCCAATTCATGCTGATTTCTTTATTGTTAACCTGAAAGAGAAAATTACTGCACATGTACCTCTTGTTCCTGAAGGAGAAGCTGCTGCAGTCGCAGAAAAAGCAGGGATGTTACTTCAGCTGTTGAATGAAGTTGAGATAGAAGCACTTCCTTCAGATTTACCAGAATCTATCTCAGTTGATATTACATCTTTAGCCGCAGTTGGAGATCAGTTAACAGTTCAATCTCTTAAAGC
>JBDHUV010000056.1:0-4621 GCA_039809365.1 Candidatus Levyibacteriota bacterium | reverse complement strand
GCATTGAATGAAAGCCTACGAGAAAATAAAGCACTTCAGGCATATTTTTCAGCTTTTGATATAGACAGAATACATACTCAAAATACCCCTGATAGCAAACTCTCAACTTACAAGGGAAAACAAGAATTTGCTCTGAATCAAGATGAGCTTGATCAAATACGACACGGCGGAAGAACTGAACTATACTTTCGTCCAGCTACTCCTCAAGATCCAAAAGATATTTTATTAGTACCAAATGAAGCTGTCCATTTTCCTACTGCTGCTCAGGATGACTAACTAGACGTGTATATCCTTAATTCTTAACACTATCTTACTTTTCCCATTCCATGTATCGAGTGAGACTGTATACAGCACAGCAACTGTATCTCCAACTTTACCCGTAAAGTTTTTGGCAAAACCAAACGCGATGGCTTCCAAAAAACTCCCATCATGTTCGAGTAAAAATTTTATATGAGTACCTTCTTTACCCATAATCCGTATATCCTTAATAATTACATTTTTCGTGACAAATGTCGGTTCTCTATTATCCTGTCCAAACGGTGCAAAATTCTGTATCGCAGTATATAGATCATAATTAATAACAGAAAAAGGAAGCTCTAAATCTGCACAAATTACTTTTACTAAATTATCATCTGCAATTAAAGTATCAGCCTGTGTAACAAGTGCTTTGGAAAATTCAGATATTTTCTCTGTTTGGATACTAAATCCAGCTGCCATCTCATGTCCCCCAAACTGAATTAAATGATCTGAAACAGACTGAAGGAGTTTTACAATATGTACTCCTTTAACAGAACGTGCAGATCCTTTTGATACTCCATTCTCACCAACTGAGATAACAAAACTTGGTCTATAATATGCCTCTGTTAATTTTGATGCTATCAATCCGATAACTCCTTGGTTATATGTAGAGTCAGAAACAACAAGTACTTTTTTTAACTCACTCCCCAGCACAGTATTTTTTGCATGTAAAAATAGATCTGAAGTTAATGATTGCCTCTCTGAGTTTGTAGAAGAAAGTTTTTTTGCAAGCATTCTCGCACGAACACTATCCACAGTACATAACAAACGTAAACTATCCATTGCAGATGCAAGTCTGCCTGCAGCATTCAATCTTGGAGCAATAACAAACCCGACATGGTAGACATTTACACTAGCTTTCTCTACTTTTGCTTCCTCAAGTAATGCTTCCAATCCTAATCTTTGGGTAGTTGTTAGAGCTTGCAATCCAAACTTAACAAGCACTCTGTTCTCATTTTTTAACGGCATACAGTCAGCAATGGTTGCAAGAGCAACAAGTTCTAAGTGTGTATGAGTATCTTGAGAAGTAGACATTTTAGCGTTTACTAATTCACGAGATAATGCATATGAAACTCCTGTTCCACAAACTTTCGTAGTATGTAATATTGCATCTGCATCTGGATTTTTTGCTCCTTTCGTGTGATGATCTGTAACAATCACTGTAAGTCCTTTTTCTTTTGCATAGGTAACTGCTTCGTATGCTGCTATGCCATTATCTACAGTAATAATTAATGCTGTATCAGGATATTTTTCTAATACATTATCTACTCCAACTTTAGATAACCCGTACCCTTCCTCAACTCTATCAGGAATATATGGAATACATTTTTTATATGTTGAGTAAATTGTTTCCCATAAAATTGCAGTTGCACATACTCCGTCCACATCATAATCTCCGTAAATAACAATTGTCTTATCATCCTTTTGGATTTTTTTAATATGTTCTACTGCTCTTTTAATTTGGGATTTTGAAATACCTAGTTTTTCAAGACTAATATCAGATAATTCAGGATATAAAAATTTTTCAATATCTTCTTTATTAAAAAGTCCTCTGTTATGAAGTAACGCTGCGGTGATTGTCTCAAGATCTAATTGTTCAGAAGTATCTGGAGTATAGAGTATGTCCCATCGTTTCATGATATACTTTGTTTAGATTTTGCGAATAATACATTCGCGATATTTATATTACCATGAAACTGGACATACCACAAAATATTATTGATGTTATTCAAAAATTGGAAGATGGAGGATTTTCTGTACATCTTGTCGGTGGATGTGTAAGAAATATTCTTATGAATATCCCTGTAAAAGACTGGGATTTGGCAACAAATGCAACTCCAGAAGAAACACAAAAAGTATTTCCAGATTCATACTATGAAAATACATATGGAACAGTAAAAATTCCATTTGATAGTGAGAAAAAAGAATTTATTGAAGTTACTACGTACAGAACTGAATCAGAGTATGAAGACAGTCGCCATCCTAAAGAAGTATCCTGGGGAAAAACAATAGAAGAAGATCTTTCACGGAGAGATTTTACCTGTAATGCTATTGCCTACTCTGTCAAAGACAACCAAATAATTGATCCATATAATGGACAGGAAGATATTGAGAGAAAGCTCATCAGGGCAGTCGGAAATGCAGATGATAGATTTCAAGAAGACGCACTACGTCTTATGAGAGCTATACGGTTTGCTTGTCAACTTTCATTTACTATTGAAAAAAAAACGTGGGAGGCAATTAAAAATAATTCTGAAAGAATTAAATTCGTCTCTTGGGAGAGAATACGGGATGAGTTATTAAAAATTCTTGCAAGTGATAAACCTGAAAAAGGAATACAGCTTCTTGATGAATGTTCTTTGCTTTCATATATTATCCCAGAACTCCTTGATGGAAAAGGAGTTGATCAAACCCGACCTGGTAGACATCACAGCACCGATGTATACACACACAATCTTATGACACTGCGATACACTCCTTCAAAAGACCCTATCGTAAGACTTGCTGCACTATTACACGACATTGGAAAACCACATGTTGCATCAAAAGATGATGAAGGGTTTATTATTTTTTATAACCATGAAGTAAAAGGTGCCCAAATTGCAAAAACAATTGCTGAACGTCTGAAACTATCGAAAAAACAAAAAGATAAAATCTTCACATTAATTCGATGGCATATGTTCTCAGTAGATGAAACAGTTACTGATCACGCAGTAAGAAAATTTTTACGCCGTGTAGGTATTGAGAATGTAAAAGATATGATAGATCTGCGAATAGGAGATAGACTTGGATCTGGGACACAACGAGCAGAAAGCTGGAGACTGAAAAGATTTAAAGAAATGATTGAAAAAGAATTAAATCCTCCATTTTCTATTAATGATCTAGCAATTGACGGGAACGATATCATGAATGAGTTGCATATAAAACCAGGTCCACAAATTGGGCAGATTCTAAAACAATTATTTGAAGAGGTAGATAATGATTTATCTCTTAATACAAAAGAATATTTATTAAAAAGAATCAAAGAAATTAAGGAATAATAAACATGATATAATATTGCAACATATGAATCTTAAAGAACAGATACAAAATGATTTAAAAGACGCAATGAGAGCAAAAGATGAGCAAAGACTTTCTATTGTTCGTATGTTAAAAAGTGCTATTCAATATTACGAAATCCAAAAAGGCGGAGCAGGATATACTGCTAGTGATGAAGATGTTGTCGATGTTGTGGGAAAAGAGATTAAAAAAAGAAAAGAGTCTATTGAATTATATGAGCAGGGAGGAAGACCAGAACTTGCTGAAAAAGAGAAAAAAGAAATAGAAGTGTTACAAACATATTTGCCTGAACAACTATCTGAAGATGAGATCAAAAAAATAGTTGAAGAGGCTATCAATCAAACTGGCGCATCTGAGATGAAGGATATGGGGAAAGTTATGAGCACTCTTATGCCAAAAATTAAAGGGAAAGCAGATAACAGCATCGTGAGTACTCTTGTACGAGAAAAACTTTCATGACCCCTGTATACTACGTTACTTCAAATCCTGAAAAAATCACAGTCGCAAATAAATATCTTAACCCTTTAGGAGTACGTGTACTCCAAAAAAATCTTCATTTTGACGAACTCCAATCCGATGATATTGAACATATTGCCCAACATAAAGCTGAGCAAGCATTTAAACAACTCCAACACCCTGTATTCGTAAATGATGTAGCATGGTATATCCCTGCACTCAACGGATTTCCTGGACCATTTATGAAGCAGATAAATACATGGTTTAGTGAAAAAGATATATTAAATCTTATGCAGGACAAACCGAACAGAGATGTAATATACAAAGAAGTATTTTGTTTTATGCATAAAAAGGGAATAAAAACTTTTACCGGACAAGTAAACGGACAAATACTCACCAGACCACAAGGGAAAGGAACCCCCTCATGGACATTATTCTCTTTTTCTTCAACTGGAAAATCTATTGCACACTGTTGGGAAGAACATCTTGATCCTGTCGATGATTATACAATATGGAGTGAAATAGCTGAGTTTTTTAAAAAATAGATATACGCCTTTTTCTATTTCTTTAATTTCTTCTTTCTTTTCTGATCCCAGTTATTCCAGGTAACAAGCAATGGAGATGCATTAAATAATGATGAAAACGTTCCAGATAATACACCAACAAAAAGTGCTAGAATAAACCAACGGAGTGTACCTTCACTAAAAAGCAACAGGGTAAACAACACTAACAATGTACTAATAGATGTATTTAATGAACGGTTTAGTGTTTCAAGTAAAGATACATTTACAATCTCTTCAAATGGTAA
>JBDHUV010000055.1:0-4653 GCA_039809365.1 Candidatus Levyibacteriota bacterium | reverse complement strand
AAAAGGCTGTACAAGACTACAAAAATGGGAAAGAATCTGTCATAATGTTTCTACTAGGACAGGTAATGAGAAAAATTGGGAAAAAAGTTGATACACAACTTGTCCTTGCAAAAATAAAATCCCACTTGCAAGAATCATGATAGATAGTAATGCAGAGATTACAGCCACACACGAACCCAGAACAGATATAAATGAATTATTTTCTGACGAACCTGAAAACCCATGGCAAAAAAGATTAGAAATACAAGGGGTACCTGTTGAAACGCATCTATTGTTCACTAATCCAAATAACTTGCGCGAAGAAGCGGATCTAGACCCGCTTACAAAGCTTCCTATAGAACAAGGACTCTTTCGTACACACGTAGTAACACTCCTTACTCATGCAATACAACAAGATATTCCATGGGCACTTATCTCATGTGATGTAGATAATCTAAAAGCTGGAAATACAAAACACGGGAGAGAGTTTGGAGATATGGTTATTAAAGTCGGTGCAGCGGTATTAACACAAGAAATTGCCAAATTAGGACTACCACCTGATGTTGTTCAAATTGTTACTCGCCAAACAAGTGCTGCAGACGAAAGTGTAGCACTATTATTAGGACTTTCAGAAGATCAACTGAGTAAACTACATGATACATTCGTACAAAATATTGAAAGAAAAATAAATGTACAAGATCCAGAGTTTACTTTTTCTCAGACGGCTTCACTCCTCACTTCCGACAGTCCAGAAGTACAAGAATATATAACAAGCACTCAAGAGTATTTAGAACAAAATCCAGAGGGAGTTGCATACAAAGAGTACTTAGCAATTAAAGAAATTGCAGATACTGAAATAAAACTCAAAAAAATTGCAAAAGATATAGAAAGAATTCCTACAGATAAATTAGCCAGTGCGAATACGTACACAGAGATACAAAACATTTTGAAAATTGAATTAGGAGATTCACGCATCAGTACCCAAGTTCTAGAACATGTTATTGGTATCATAACATTTGAAAACTATTTAAGATGTAAAGATACATTTACAAGCACTGAAGAGTACACAACATTCATTGCACAGTTAGGAATTGGAGAAAATATGATGAGAGCACTTACTTCAGACAATCCAAGACATATATTCTATACAAGTTTAGTTGCCTAATAATTGTTATGACAGAGTTTGTTCATCTTCATAATCACTCTGAGTACTCTCTTCTTGATGGTCTTTCTCGTGTTGAAGACATGGTTGAAAAAGCAAAAGAGCTTGGATTTACATCTCTTGCCTTAACTGACCATGGCAACATGTATGGAGCAATTACGTTTTATCAACTCTGTTTAAAAGCAGGAATAAAACCTATTATTGGATGTGAGATATATATAACATCAAATAGATTTGAAAAAGGACAAGCAAACAATGATTATAACCATCTTATTCTTCTTGCCAAAAATCAGACAGGATATAAAAATCTAATAAAAATAGTTACTGCATCATATTTAGAAGGTTTTTATTATAAACCTCGTACAGATATTGATCTCCTCAAAAAATACTCTGAAGGTCTTATCTGTCTTACTGCCTGTCTCAATGGATATATAGCTGATCCTCTTATGCAAGAAAATGATAAAGAGGCAGAAAAACGACTCAAACTTTTACAAGAAATATATGGAGATGGAAATCTATATCTTGAAATTCAAAGACATGAGAATCTTCCTCAGGCAGATGTACTTACAGATAAATTAGTAGAGATGTCACGTAAATTTGGAGTACCGCTCGTTGCAACCAACGACAATCACTATGTAAACAAAGACGATGCACAAGCTCACGATGTTCTTCTTTGTATAGGAACACAAACCACCGTAAATACTCCAAATAGAAAACTAAAAATGATTGATTCACCTGACTTTTATCTGAAAAGTGGTGATGAGATGGCAAGTGCATTTGTGCAGTATCCAGAAGCAATACAAAATACAGTTAAAATTGCAGAGAAATGTAATGTGGAGATAGAACTTGGAAAATGGAAAATGCCTATCTTTCCAGTGCCTGAAGGATATAATCCAAAGTCATATCTTAAAAAAATAGTTGATGATCGTATTTCAGAAAGATATCCAGAACTTACTGACGAGATCAAACAGCGGGTAGATTATGAACTGGAAGTAATTTTTAATAAAGGATATGAAACATATTTTCTTGTTGTTCAAGATTTTGTGAACTGGGCAAAAGAAAACGGTATCTCCGTAGGACCAGGACGTGGATCTGCTGCAGGTTCAGTTGTTTCATATATTCTGCACATTACAGACATAGATCCTTTTTACTTCAATCTACCATTTGAACGATTTTTAAATCCACTCCGCCCTTCTGCGCCAGATATAGATTTAGATTTTGCTGATACAAGACGAGAAGAAGTTATTAAATATGTGACAGAAAAATATGGAAGCGATAAAGTTGCACAGATTATTACATTTGGAAATATGGAGGCAAAAGGCGCAGTAAGAGATGCAGGAAGAGCTCTAGGACTTCCCTATGCAGTTCCAGACAGGTTATCTAAAATGATTCCTCCTGGTTGGCAGGGACATGCAATGTCAATCAAATCTGCGCTCGAACAAAGCCCTGATTTGAAAAAAGCATATACTACTGAGCCTGAAACAAAAAACTTACTTGACCTTGCAACAAAATTAGAAGGAGTTGCGCGCCACGCATCTATCCATGCTGCTGGTGTCGTTATTGCAGATAAGCCTCTCACTGAGTATGTACCATTACAAAAAGAAACAAATGGAGAAAAAATTGTTACTCAGTATGATATGTACACAGTTGGAGAAGATGGGGTTGGATTACTCAAAATGGATTTTTTAGGACTTCGCAATCTTACCATTATTGAAGAAGCCATGAGATTTATTAGAGAGAATCAAGGGGTCGAGATAGAACTCTCTAAACTCCCCCTCGATGATAAAAAAACATATGATCTTCTTTCAGAAGCTGAAACAACAGGAATATTCCAACTCGAGTCTTCTGGTATGCGCAGATATATAAAAGAGTTAAAGCCTTCTAATATTTTTGATCTTATGGCTATGGTTGCGTTGTATAGGCCAGGACCTATGGCTGCTATTCCCGAGTTTATCGCTCGTAAACATGGAAAAGTGGAAGTTACGTATCCTGATCCAAGACTCGAAGAGATATTAAAACCATCATATGGGATTTTGGCGTTCCAAGACGATGTTTTGCTCACTGCCATTATTCTTGCTGGGTACACATGGCTTGATGCGGATAAATTCCGCAAAGCAATGGGAAAGAAAATTCCAGAAGAGATGAAAAAACAACGCGAATTGTTTATCACAGGAGCAGTAAAAAAAGGATTACCACAAAAAAGAGCGCAAGAAATTTTTGACCTCATCGCTCCATTTGCCGGATACGGATTTAATAAAGCACACGCATCGTGTTATGCAACAATTGCATATCGTACTGCATATTTGAAAGCAAACTATCCAGTAGAGTTTATGACTGCCCTTCTCACTGCTGAGAATAGGGGTACATCAGGACCAGCGAAAAATGAGAAAATTGGACAAGCAATCGCAGAATGTAAAAGATTGGGAATTACTATACTCCCCCCGTCTGTGAACCACTCTCTACCAGAGTTCTCTATTGAAGACAACGAAAAAATTAGATTTGGACTATCTGCTATAAAAAATGTTGGTTCTGCAGCAATTACAGCAATATTAGAAGCAAGAAAAGGTGGACCATTTAAAACTATTCATGATTTTGCAACTCGAGTAGATTTATCGAAAGTAAACAAAAAAACCATTGAGAGTCTTATCAAAGCAGGTGCAATGGATACATTTGGGAAAAGAGCAATTCTTCTTTCTACTTACCCTACTGTTCTTGAAAAGATCCACAAAAAAGCAAAACAAGCTGCAAAAGCTCAAGTAAGCCTTTTCGGAGAGGAAGAAGAAGAACAAGATGCATACGGAGTACTCACTCATGGAAAAGATTTTACAGAACAAGAAAAACTGAAATTTGAAAAAGAACTTCTTGGTTTCTTCCTGACAGGTCATCCAATGATTCATGTCATGGAGAACTTGAGTAGATCAGTAACCCATACCATTGAAGCATTAAAAGAAGAAAATACATCTCGTAAAGTAAAAACAGGCGGAATGATTTGTTCAGTAAAAAAAATATTTACCAAAAAATCTAATGCAGAGATGGCATTTATTACTATAGAAGATGAGGTGGGAAGACAGATGGAGTGTGTGGTATTCCCTAAAACGTATGAAATTTCAAAGCCTCTTTTACTCCAAGATACTATTATCCTTATAAATGGAAATCTTGATTTTAAAGATGAACAGCCAGTAATTCTCGCTGAAAATATTCAAAAGTTCTATAATATATAAACCTTAATTATTAGGAAGATACGTGTGCGGGATTGACGCCTGAGTTCAGATAGGATAAAATCGAAAAGTATTTATGCATCATTCACTTGGACCAGAAGTCCTGTTTAATTTTTTTGGACTTCCAATTTTTAATACTTTCCTTACCACGTTATTTATTGACGTGATACTTCTTGCATTTGTATTTTTGGTGTACAAAAATAGACGACTTATTCCAGGAAGACTCCAATCTGCATTTGAGATGCTGGTAGAATATTTCTATGATATTACAAAACAAATTTCAGGAAGTAGAGT
>JBDHUV010000054.1:0-4692 GCA_039809365.1 Candidatus Levyibacteriota bacterium | reverse complement strand
ATATTTAACCTTGAAACTTCTAGATATTTTCGGAGTATATCTGGAGCTGCTGGCTTTCCACTAATAGTATCATCAAGATCATAAATATTTGATGATCTTTCTACTGAAATGACACCTTCTTCAACTTTGAAAATTGCATAGTAGGTAATAAATCCACCAGTTGGACGGAGCTCTTTATCGTTTTGGAATAAGATAAGATATTTTTTAGGTTCTGATTCTCCTAATAACTGAGGCAATACTTTAATGAGGGGTTTTCCTTGCTCTACAGAAAGTACTCCTTCATCAGCAAGTGATCGTACTTCTTCAATTTGTTCTCGTACTTTTTTAAACTTCCAGAAATTTGGATAATGATTAGGATCTACTTGATCTATCTCACTTTGAGCAAGTTTTAGATCTTTTTCTATATCGTCAATTTTTGGAACAACTTTACCTAATGTTTTAACTGCAATTCTGATTCTATCTTGGGCTGAACCTCCAGTAAAACCTCCTCCACCTTGTAATCCCAATACATCTGCATACGGGATAAGAGAGTCAGCAGTGGTAATTGCAGCCTCTATACCATAATTACCTGCATTTACTATGTGTTGTGCATCACGAATATAGGCTCCAGCAAAAGGAATATATCCTAAAAAGCCAATAGAGTCTAAATCTTTTTTAAGTTCTATAACTTCAGCCTGTGTTTTTACCAGCTCATCTTTTGCAACAACTACATTTTGTTGTTTAACCGCGTCCATTGCTACACGAGCTTTGGTCATCACCTCTTGAGCATGACCATATGCAGCAAATGCTTTGTAACCAACAAAGCCAAATAACGCTACCAATGCAATGATTACGCCAATATATACCTTCAGGTATTTTTTATTAAAAATGGATATTTTTTTTCGCTTTCGTGCCATAGGGCTCTTTTCTTGCTCATCAGCTTTTGCTGATGAATCATCTGAGTGATTTGTTATATCAAGTTTTTTGAGTTCTAGGTTCTCCATATTATACTGTATTATTCATTTAAACACAAAAAAATGGGATAACGCAATACAGCAACACACCCTCAAATAGGCTTTACAGATTATGATTAAAAAATAAATAGAGTGGATTTTTTCTTACCTCGCACCTTTACCACTAAGCATCGCAAAAGGAGTTTTTAAAAGGAGGAGAAAATCATACACAATCGATTTTTTCTCTGCATACTGAGCATCCATCTGAATACGTTTATCAAAGTTTATTTCACTTCTTCCAGATACTTGCCATACTCCGGTAATTCCAGGTTTTACACCCATCATGATTTTTACTGCGTCTTTTGTGTTTGGATACTGTTTCTGCTGATCTCTTAACTCATCAGGATAGTATGCACGAGGCCCCACAAGACTCATATCTCCTTTAATTACATTAATAAACTGAGGTAACTCATCTATTGAGTATTTACGAATAAATCTTCCTACTCGAGTCACCCGTGGGTCGTGAGTAAGTTTATATCCTCCTTTTTTATACTCTTCATATAACTGCTTATATCTCTCGTCTGTTTGCAATAACATGTACGCATTTTTTACCATTGATCTAAACTTATACATTCTAAATAGTTTCCCATCTTTTCCCACTCGAGGAGGTGTATCTGCCAAAACAGGACCTTCAGAATCCAATTTAATTGCAATAAGCGTAATAAGGATAATAGGAGAGAAAACAATGAGTAAGATAATAGAAAAGAGAATATCTATAAAACGTTTTATAAGATCATATGTCATATTATTAGTCTATGGAAATTGGGAGACATATACAAGACACTATCATGTTAAGTGCTCATGCTCAGTTCCTTTGAGGTTATTTACAAGTTTTTTAATCTTTGGAACAGAGTTTTTTGGACAGATTAAAAGAACATCATTTGTATTCACAACGACTAAACCATCTAAATCTATCCCTACGACAAGCTGCTTCGTCTCATTATGCAGGATAGAATCGCGTGAGTCCTCTAACATAATTTTACCTCTTGTTACATTCTCATCTTCTGTCTCTGCCAACGCTTCTTTCATTGCTTCCCACGCTCCAATATCACTCCATCCAATATCCAAAGAAATAACAAGGCCAGCTTTTGGATCCATTTTCTCCAAAATTGCGTTATCAAAAGAGATTTTTTCAAGTTGAGGGTACACTGTCTCAAGAACTTCGTCATACTCTTTTGTTCCATACGCATCATGGATCTTCTTTAATTGAGAAAACAACTCTGGAGCAAATTTTTCAAACTGAGACCAGATAAACTGAGGAGTGGTTGTGAAATATCCAAGATTCCATGCATGTTTTCCATCTGTAGCCCATTTCTCAGCAGTTTTGAGTGGAGGAGCGTACTGGAATTTTTCAAGCCCATGAACAGGAATATCATCGACTGTGGTCACATTCTTTCCAAACTCGATATACCCTACATTTGGATTTCCATATCGAGGTTTTTGAGCAATAAATACAATTTTCTCTGGATCCTTTTCAATAAGCTTTTCGGATATTCTTAACACTTTTCGGAAAAGTGCTTCTTTTTTAACTAAATGGTCACTTCCCCATAATAAAGTGATAGGTTCATTTGGAAATTTTTTAACAAACTGGGAGATAACGAGTCCTACTGCAGGTCCAACATCTCTCATTTCAGGTTCAATAATAATATTCTCTTTTGGTAATTCTGGTAATTGCTCTCGAATTAATGAAACATAGTTTTTTCCGGTGGAGATGTATATATCTTTCCATGCAAACTCTGGGAATAGTTTGTGTACTGCAATTTGGATCATCGACTGATCTTCAATGATTTTACTAAACTGTTTCGGAGTACTCTTGCGAGATAAAGGCCATAACCGTGATCCGACTCCTCCAGCAAATACAATTATTTTCATATCTTATGATAAATTCACAATTTTTTTTATTCTTTTTTCAAATTGTTCAAATGAAAATCTTTTTGCATTGTCAATACAATCATTCCCATTATAGCGGGTATTATCAAAGGATTTCAATATGCGAATCAGATCTTTAACAGACTGTCTATCAAAAAACTCTCCAGTTTTGCCTTCTTGTATTATTTCTTTTGCTCCCCCTTTCCTATACGCTATCACAGGTTTTCCGTGTGCTTGTGCTTCAACCATGACTAACCCAAAATCTTCATTACCTGGAAATATAAGAGCTTTACATCCTTGATAGTACTCAGAAAGCTGCCTATCTGAGACATTTCCAACAAACTGAACAGTATCCCCTGCAAGTTTTTTGTAATATGCTTCATCTCTTCCAGTGCCAACAATTACCAGAGGAAGTTTGAGTGTATTTGCAGCTTTAATCGCAATATCTACTCGTTTATATGCAGTCATTTTTGAAAGCCTTGAAACAACTAAAAAGTAGCGTGAATCTTTTTTTTGAGCATTACTAGTTTTTTGAGAAACAATAGATCGTTTAAGTGTTACAGGAGGATAGACAATAACAGAGTCTTTGTCATAATACTTTTTAATTCTTTTCTGTACAGTCTCAGAGATTGCAATAAGTACATCAGGGCGTTTTGCAGCTACTTTATCCCATTTTTTTAAATACCAAATAACTGGAAAAGAGATAAGTTTGAAAAGGGGATTTTTGAAATACTCTGTATACCCACTCCATAGATACCGTGTCGGAGTAAGACAGATACAAATATGTTGAACACCTGGAGGAGTAATAATTCCTTTTGCAGACTCACTTGTTACAGAAATAACAACATCATATTTTTCAAATGAGAAAGACTCAAATGCAAGAGGCATAAGAGGAGCAAATATCTCATGATGAGTTCTTGCATACGGAAATGACTGTAAAAATGAAGTATTTACTGTAAAAACATCAGCCCACTTTGCAGAAGAGGCATTATACACAGCAGTATATAACGGAGCACTCGGAAAGATCTTATGCAGTGCAAGAAGTACTCGTTCTGCACCACCCCATTTATTTACTCGATCATATACTAATGCTACTTTCATAGACTTCCCTTGTTTGCTGTACCATTATATCCCAAGAAAACTTTTTTGCTTGGTTTTTTCCTTTTGTAATATATACCTCTTTTTTATTCTCACTCATAGTTAAAATGTTATTAAACATCTCTTGTATCTTTGATACATCATGTGGATTAAAAAATATTGCTGAAGTACCACACACTTCACGAAAAGCAGGAATATCTGACACCGCAACAAGACACCCTACAGACAAAGCCTCAAGTGCTGGAAGGCCAAACCCTTCCATAAGCGAGGGAAGTGTAAGAGCTTGTGCTCTTCTATACAGCTGTCCAAGCTCATAATCTGAAACATTTGTTAAATGGATTATATCCTTTGAAAACTGTGTGCGAAGCTTTTTATAGAAATAGTCATCTTTTCCTACCAACACCAGTTTTGTATCAGAAGTATCTTGTGATCTAAATGAAGAGAATGCTTGCATAAGAGAAGACAAGTTCTTATGTGGATATGCATTTCCTACATATAAAAAGTATGTACTATCAAGCACGTCCTGTACATGTGATGAGATTTTACTTTTGTGGATGAGACGAAGATCAAATCCTTCAGGAGTAACTACAATTTTATTTCCTGTTTCAGGATATAGCTTTACTACTTCTTTCTTTGTAGCTTCTAACGGTACAATTATTTTCTTTGCATGCTTTGTCGCTTTTGAAAGAACAAATGAATATGCAGCCCTTTTTGCTTTATATACTGGATAAGA
>JBDHUV010000053.1:0-4705 GCA_039809365.1 Candidatus Levyibacteriota bacterium | reverse complement strand
GGCCCATACGGAAATGGTACTCCAGTACTTGCAGCAGAGCCTATTATTAAAAATGAACCATTTGCTGTATTATGGGGGGATGAGTTTGTCTATGCTTCTCCTCCACGTCTTCAGCAAATGATGAGTGTTTATGAAAAAGTAGAAGGCATTGTTATTGCTGGAGTTCAGATAAAAAAGAAAGAAGATCTAAAAAGATATGGAATAGGGGATTTAGATCATATAGAAGGCAACTTATATAAAATTAAAGATATTGTAGAGAAACCAGATCCAGATAATGCTCCTTCAAATATTATGACTGGTGGAGCATATATTTTCCCTCCTGAAATTTTTCAAGCACTGAAAGATATAGAGCCTGGAAAAGGTGGAGAGTTATGGCTTGTAGATGCAATAAATCATTTAAAGAATAATGGAATGCCTTTATATGCAGTAGTTGTTGAGAATGGTAAATACTACGATACTGGAAATAAAATTGAGTATATGAAAACAGTTGTAGATTTAGCGCTCAAACATCCAGATATTAATGGTGAGTTTAAAGAATACTTAAAAAATCTAGATTTAGGTTAAAAATATATTTAAATTATTTCGATCTCCTTACCTATATACATGAAATATATCTCTGGATCTGATCTACCTTTTATCCCTTCTTCTCATGAAGATGAGCAAAATCCTCAAGTCATAAAAAAAGTACTTCTTGAAAAACTTGATCTAATGCCTGGCAGAGTACAGATGGTAAATTGGGCACAACTTAAACCTCATGCATCATTTAATCCACATTATCACGAAGATATGGCAGAGGTCTTTCTTATTATAGAAGGATCAGTTGAGATGACTATTAATAAGGAAAAAATTATCCTTGAGAGAGGTGATGCAGTGGTTGTTGATCCTCGTGAAATCCATACGATGTATAATCCTTCAGATAATCCTATTGAATATATAGTTTTCGGGATAAGTGAAGATAAAGGTGGGAAGACGGTAGTTGTTTCGTAGTTCGTTTATTGAGATCTTATAGAATTTGCGATAAGATACGGTAAATGAGTATAAAATCCCAGTTACACGAATCACTGCACCAACTTTCAGAAAAGCTTTTTGGTATTTCAGTCTCTTTTTCTGTTGATATACCTGAAAATATTGACCATGGTGATTACTCTACAAATATTGCATTAGTACTTGCAAAGCCTGTTAAAAAATCTCCTCGCGAAGTAGCAGCAATTTTAAAAGAAAACCTTTTGTTAGACGACTCCCTCTCTCATATTGTAGATAAAGTAGATATTGCTGGTCCTGGATTTATAAACTTCTTTTTGTCAAAGAGTATGCTGATCAATAATTTGAATATTATTGAAGAAAAAAGTGATACATTTGGTACGTCAGATATTTTAAAGGATAAAAAAATAATTACAGAGTTTACTGACCCAAACCCATTTAAAGAATTCCATATTGGTCATTTATACAGCAATACGGTGGGAGAGTCTCTGTCTCGTCTTGTTGCTTCTCAAGGAGCTGATGTCAAAAGAGTGTGTTATCAAGGAGATGTTGGTTTGCATGTTGCAAAAGCGATTTGGGGATTACAAAAAAATATTGTCACATCAGCTACGAGTCTTGAAGAGCTAAAAAAGAAGTCTCTACATGAACAAGTCCATTTTCTTGGGCAGGCATATGCAACTGGAGCAACTGCATATGAAGAAGATGAAGAAGCAAAAAAACAAATTATTGAGGTAAATAAACAGATTTTTGCCAAAGATCCTGAGATTGTAGACTTGTATGAAACAGGAAAAGCATGGAGTTTGGCATATTTTGGTGAGATATATGCAAGACTTGGTACAGTATTTGACCATTTCTTTTTTGAGAGTGAGGTTGGAGAAGACGGGAAAAAGTTAGTATTAGGATATCTTGAAAAAGGAGTATTTAAAGAAAGTGATGGAGCAGTTATTTTCCCTGGAGAAGAATACGGTTTGCACAACAGAGTATTTATTAACTCTCTTGGACTTCCTACCTATGAGGCAAAAGAGTTAGGACTTGCACCGGCAAAATATGAATATTTTCCCTATGACCAATCAATTGTTATCACTGGTAATGAGATAAAAGAATATTTTAAAGTACTGCTCAAAGCACTTTCGCTTATTAGACCAGAACTTGCAGAAAAAACACTGCATATTGGACATGGGATGGTAAGGCTTCCTGAAGGGAAGATGTCTTCTCGCACCGGAAATGTTATTACAGGAGAGTGGCTTTTGGATGAAGCAAAAAGAAGAGTCGTCAAAATAATGTACGATTCTTCAGTTGATGATGACAAAATAGATGAGACTGCTGAGAAAGTAGGGATTGCAGCAGTAAAATATGCACTACTCAAGTCTGGTATTGGAGGAGATATTGCATTCTCTTTTTCAGAATCTATTACTTTTGAAGGGAATTCAGGACCATATTTACAATATACATTTGTGCGTACTCAAAGTATTTTAACCAAAGCTCAAGATACAAAAACTGGTAGACAAGATGATGATCTAGCACTTGAGAAAGAAGAAGAGATTTTACTTCGTCATTTAGTACATTTCCCTGAAATAGTTGCCTATGCAGCGCAAGTATATGCTCCTAATTTAGTATGTGAATATTTATATCAGCTTGCTCAAAAATTCAATTTGTTTTATGCAAAACATACAGTGATTGGTTCAGAACAAGAGCAATTTAGAGTTCTTCTGGCAAAATCAGTTGGCCAGACATTGGAGAATGGATTAACCTTATTAGGGATACCGGTAGTTTATAAGATGTGATAGGATATTTTGTATCTTTCTACATTGAACTCTTTTTTAAGATATGGTATTCTTTCATACGTATGAAGTACAATAATACAGTTCTCCCAAACGGCCTACGACTCATCACGATTCCTATTGAAGAAGTACAATCAGTTACAACATTAGTCCTCGTAGGAGCAGGTTCCCGCTATGAAAATAAACATAATAATGGAATCTCTCATTTCCTCGAACATATGGCTTTTAAAGGAACAAAGAAAAGACCTTCTGCAATTGAGATAGCAAGTATTATCGATGGAATGGGCGCAGAAAGTAATGCATTTACCTCAAAAGAATATACTGGATATTATATAAAGTCATCTGCAGATAAAGTAGATGTTTCTCTTGATCTCCTTTCAGACATGCTTACTAATTTAGAGCTTGACCAGGGAGAGATAGAAAAAGAAAGAGGAGTGATTATTGAAGAGATTAATATGTATGAAGATACACCTGCTCGTAAAATAGGGGATGTAATAGAAGAGTTGTTGTATGGAGATGTGCCTCTTGGATGGGATATAGCCGGTACAAAAGATGTTATCCGCAGTGTAAATAGAAAAGATTTTGTCGATTATATGAAGACATGGTACTCAACATCTAATATGGTACTTATTGTTTCTGGGAAAATCGATGAAAAGAAAATTCAAGAGAAAGCAGCTAAATATTTCTCAGATTTGAAAAAATGGGATATTGGTACATTTGAAAAAGTAGTTGAGAAACAAACAAAACCAGCAATAAAATTAGTACATAAAACAACAGAACAAGCACATTTTGCGCTTGCAGTCCGCTCAGCAGGACTGCTTAATCATAAAGACCGTTATCCTCTTTCTATTCTTGCATCTGTACTTGGTGGAGGAATGTCTTCTCGGCTTTTTTCTGAAGTAAGAGAAAAAAGAGGTTTAGCATACTATGTTCGTGCATATGCAGATAGATACTTAGATACAGGATATTTTGCTGCATTTGCAGGAGTAGACAAAACAAGAATTGATGAAGCAATTACGGTGGTTAAAGATGAATTTATGAAAGTAATACATAAAGGAGAAATTACAGAAAAAGAAGTAAAGAAAGCAAAAGAATATAACAAAGGCCATTTTGTACTCGGGCTTGAAGATACACAAAGTGTTGCTACGTATTTTGGTATGAACCAACTTCTTGAAAAAGAAATAAGAACTCCTGAACAAACGCTTGAGAGTATAGAGGCAGTAACTCGTGATGATGTAGAAAGAGTTGCAAAAAAATATCTTGATACGAAAGCATTTAATCTCGCAATAATTGGAGATTTCAAAGATGAAGAGAGATTTAAAAAACTTATACAGTAATGTCACTTGAAAGCCATCACTATCCTGCTGAGATTCTCTTTGATAATTTTAGTACTGTTGAAAAAGACCCTAAAGAAGATGAATATAGAAGATTGCATATGTATGCCCAGATGTTGGATGGGCAAAAAAACGATCGATTATTTAGTATGACTCCCAAGCATAAAGAAAAAACGGAACGTAAATATTGGGACGTCAGGCATAAATTAGGAATAGAAGAAGTTAGAGGAACTGAGGAGCATGACAAATTGATGATGCAAATAGAAAATGAGTATGGTTTACACCCATACTTTACTCATAAGTTAAATCCTCCTGAAAATGGAGAAGATGTCGGATTACGAGAAGGGGAATTTGCTTTTGTAGATAATACTACGCATTGAAAAATGAGGTAAAATAAGATATTATTACAACAATGAATACAGAGAGGACACTTATTATTCTTAAACCTGACGCACTCCAGCGTGGTATTGCAGGTGAAATTCTTACTCGTTTTGAAAAAGTTGGACTTAAAATGATTGGAGCAAAAATGGTAGCTCCAGATAAAGAACATTTTCATCATCATTATGAAGATATTGGGAAAATGATTTCTCGTCGTGGACAAAAAGTATT
>JBDHUV010000052.1:0-5152 GCA_039809365.1 Candidatus Levyibacteriota bacterium | reverse complement strand
CTCTACTCTGTAATTTACTCTATTCCTGAACAAGCACTCAACTCAATAACTGATGAGGGATATATTCCTATTGAAGTACCAATCGCATTTTCAGATACAGTCCAAACTACACCATTCATTCCTATTGATGCAGTATATCAGTCACAAAGTGCTGCATATGTAAATGTGGTAAATGGCGACACAGTATCATCAAGAAAAATAAAAATCGGATCAGTATATGGGAAATATGTTGAAGTATTGTCTGGAGTAAGTACAGGTGACCAAATAATCCTTGATAGAAGTGTCATAAACGGTGAAAGAATTACCGTTATTTCAGAAAAAACAGACAGAACAGCGATTAATACCAAATAGGTATGTCAATAACATATGGAACATATTACAACGTATCTTCGAAAGCTCAAATTTGAGCCTCAATTAAACAATTTATTTATTGCCAAATATTTTAAAAACCCGAGGTTAGTTTTCTTGGTCATTCTCATGATCACTGCAGTAGGTGTATCAAGTTATATCTCACTCCCACGCAGATTAAACCCTGAAATAGAGATTCCAATTATAACGGTGGTTACCGTGCTTCCTGGAGCAAACCCAGAAGATGTTGAAACACTTGTTACAGAGCCAATTGAGTCTGCCTTAACAACTTTATCTGATGTAAGAACAGTAACTTCTACATCTCAAGAGAACATGTCAGTGATCTCAATTGAGTTTGAGTCTAATGTTGATCCTGAGTCAGTCAGAGATGATGTACAAAGTCAGATAGATCAAATTACGTTACCTGATGATGCACAATCACCTCGTGTACAAACAATAGATTTTGAAAATCAGCCTGTGTGGTCTTTTGCAGTAATTGGACCAGACGAAGCAAGTCTTGCTCGCTTTGCAGATACTCTCACAAAGAATTTGAAAGAAAAATCTTCAATTCGTGAAGTTCAAACAAGTGGTTTACAAACACAAGAGATCTCGATCACAATCTCTCCAGAAAAAGTTGCTACCTACGGTATTAATCCTGCATTACTTTCAGGACAGATAAAGTCTGCAGCTGGGTCATTTCCTGCAGGTTCTGTAACAACTGACACGTCTACATTTACATTAAGTCTTGATCCATCAATTACATCAATTGAAGATATACGCAATCTTCCTATTCAATCAAATGGTGCAACTCTCCCTCTTTCTGCAATAGCAACAATTCAAGAAGCTGCAAAACCTGAGGAATTCCAATCATTTTATGCAAATGCAGATGAAAGTGCCACTCAGACCATTACATTTAATATTTATAAAGCTCAAACTGCAAATATTGCAGACGCTGTATCAGATAGTGAAGACGTTGTACATGAAACAATTGAATCATTTGGTTCACAGTTCCATGTTCAGTCAATTACAAACTCAGGTGAACTTATAGACGAACAGTTTAATGAGCTTATTAGAGATTTTATTATCATCATTGTCCTTGTATTCATTGTCCTATTTACTTTCTTAGGTGCAAGACAAGCATTTGTATCACTCTTTGCAGTACCGCTCACATTCCTTATTAGTTTTACTGTGATGAAATACAGTGGAATATCTCTTAACTTTTTGTCTACATTTAGTTTACTGCTCTCTTTAGGGCTTTTAGTCGATGACACTATCGTTGTAATTTCTGCAATGAGCTCATATTTTCGAACAGGGAAATTTACTCCACTTGAAACAGGACTTCTTGTGTGGAGAGATTTTGGAATCGCAATTTTAACAACTACACTTACAACAGTATGGGCGTTTCTTCCCTTACTCCTTGCAGGTGGAATCATTGGTGAGTTTATAAAATCCATTCCTATTGTTGTATCCAGTACACTACTTGCTTCGCTTTTTGTCGCAATGATCATTACACTCCCACTCATGATAATTCTTCTTGTTCCTACTATTCCAAGACGAGTTTCTATATTTTTAAGAATTTTACTTGCCGTATCTCTTGCAACACTCTACTTTGTCATAACACCAAAAGGTCAGTTCTTTGTTGTTGAAATACTCTCATTCTTTATCTTCATTTTTGTTCTTATGATTACGCGTGAACAACTCACCTCACGTATTCGTACATATTTTAATTCTCAGAAAAAAACCAAAAATAGTGTTCTGAATAGATTCATGAAGTATTCTGAATCAGGAGTTATAAGCTTTTCTCGAATTGATATGAAATATAGATCAATACTAAGCAATATTCTTTCTAGTCGTATTAATAGAAGAAATACAATTATTATTGTGGTTCTTCTTTCTCTCTTTTCATATATTCTCGTTCCTCTTGGGTTTGTAAAAAATGAGTTCTTTCCGAGTAGTGATCAAAACTCTTTATATGTTTCATTAGAACTTCCCGCAGGGACAAATAGAACTACAACAGAAAAAGAAGCAAAGTCTGTCATGGACAAGTTAAGGAAAACACCAGATGTACTCTATGTTACTGCAGATTTTGGGCGTACATACAGTGAAACAGGATACGGAAGTGCAGGAGAGAATACAGTACTTTTTTCTGTTGTTTTACCCCCACTTCATGAGAGAGACAGAACATCTATTAAGATTGCGCAAGATTTAAGAGATGAGTTTGCAAACTATAACAAAGGAGAACTTGTAGTCTCTGAGGTAAGTGGAGGTCCACCAGCTGGATCAGACATTCAGATCAAACTATATGGAGATGATCTTGCTGTTCTTGATCAATACGCAGATAAAATACTATCTCATCTTCGAACAGTAGATGGAATTAATGATCCGCAAAAATCTATTAAATCTGGTACGAGTAAACTCGTATTTGAACCTAACCATCAACAGCTTGCACAATATGGTATATCTCAAGACCAGATTGGGCTATGGCTTCGAACATTTGCAAGCGGATTTACTCTAGATAGTATAAAGTTTTCAGGAAGTAATGATACAGATATTACACTCCGACTTAACTCAGGTGTACAAAAAGTAGATGACATTTATAGGCTGGCACTCCCTACACAACAAGGTGTTGTACCTATCACAGATCTTGGTCGATTGAAAATGGAGTCAAATCCTACCCAAATAACCCGTGAGGACGGTGATAGAACAATCTCAGTCACTGCATCAGTAAAAGCTGGATATAATATTCCAACATTAAACCAAGAACTTGAAAAATATGCTAACTCTGAGTTAAATCTACCAACTGGCTATACATGGAAAACCGGAGGAGTAAATGAACAAAATCAAGAGTCTATTAACTCAATTATGGCTGCAATGTTACTTTCATTTTTACTCATCATTGTCACAATGGTAATACAGTTCGGATCATTTAGAAAATCTATTATAGTTATGCTTGTAATCCCTCTTTCTATCTCTGGTGTATTTATTCTTTTTGGATTACTCCAGATTCCACTATCTTTCCCCGCTTTGATAGGAATCCTTGCACTTTTTGGAATTGTGGTGAAAAACTCTATTCTTATTGTAGACAAAATCACCGCAAATCAAGAGATTGGTATGGAGTTTACAGAAAGTATTATTGACGGCTCTGTATCAAGGCTCGAAGCAATCGCACTTACTTCTATCACTGCTATCATAGGACTTATCCCTATTACTGTCTCAGATCCTCTCTGGAGAGGTCTTGGAGGGGCGATTATTGCAGGTCTTACATTCTCAGGAACAATCATGCTTTTCTTTATTCCAGTTGTCTACTATTATTGGTTTCATCCAAAAGAAAACAGAAAGGGTAAACGTACTCGAAGATCTAGGCGTATACCTTCATAGTTATAAGTTGCAAATAGCCTATTTTTCTTATATAATTAGCTCTTATGGACGCACAATTTAGAGTCGGTGATACTATTGCAGTTTCACAGAAAATTCAAGAAGCAAAAAGAGAAAGAGTTGTAACCTTTAAAGGAAAGCTCATTAAATCTCGTGGAAAAGATGAAAATCGTATGATTACTGTACGAAGTTTTATTGACGGCGTATATGTTGATCGTATTTATCCAATCAACCTCCCAACAATTACAGAGATTAAATTAGTTGAAAAGCCAAAGAAAGTAGTACGCAAAGCAAAGCTTTTAAAACTCCCAACAAAATAAATGACAAGAACTGAATTTCCTCGACTCCCAGATTTTGGCAGAAGGATTGATCCAACTCCTGAGAATCGTATGCCTGGATGGGATGATGATGTTGCTCTTGAAATGGGAGTTCCCGTTGAAATCCCACATAATAAAGGTAAAACTTTTCAAGATATAGATTATTCTGTAGGACATCTTGATTATCCGTTTTACCCTGAGTCTAAAGAATAAATCCCCTTTTGAATTTAATATTATTTCGTGTGTTTGACTGCTGCTTTGAGGAACTCCACAAAAAATGGATGAGGTTTCCCTGGACGACTTTTATACTCTGGGTGGCCTTGAGTACCCATATAGAAAGGATGCACATTTTCAGGTAACTCAATAATTTCTACTAAATTTTCTTTTACAGAACGCCCACTAATAACAAGTCCTGCTTTTTCAAAGTCTTTTGCATATGTGTTATTAAATTCATATCTATGGCGGTGTCGTTCACTTGCTATACTTTTTGCTTTATTATCCATTGCATTATACTTTGTATAAATTGCGTGGGCTCTTGTTCCTTCTTTTATTTTTGCATCCCATGCTCCTAATCTCATTGTTCCTCCATAGGCACGTTGTGCGATCAGTTCTTTCTGATCTTCAATAAAATGGATAACTGGGTATTTTGTTTTAGAATTTATTTCTTCACTGTTTGCGTTCTTAAACTTAAGAACATCTCTTGCAAATGAAACACACGCAAGTTGCATACCAAAACAAAGACCTAAGTAAGGGATTTTCTTATCTCTTGCATATCCTGCACTCGCTATCATTCCCTCAGTTCCTCTTTCTCCCCATCCAATTGGAACAATAATGCCATCAGGATTGCCTATTTCTTTTTCTACTCCATGTGCTTCTACTTTTTCTGCATTTACCCATCTTGTTTTAACAGTAACTCCTATTTCCCACCCTGCATGGTCTAAAGCATCAAAAAGTGCTGCATATGAGTCACGTAATTGATAATCTCCTGTTCCAAAGTACTTCCCTACAATTGCTATCTCTATAGTTTTATCTTTTGATTTATCTATTTTTTTAATTAATTTCTCAAATCTTGAAAGATTGGGTTTTTTTTCATTGAGACCTAATTTATCAAA
>JBDHUV010000051.1:0-5307 GCA_039809365.1 Candidatus Levyibacteriota bacterium | reverse complement strand
TATAAAGCACAAAATATTGGATTCTCCGGAACAACAATTGTGAGTGGAGATGGACTCGGAGTAGTTTTAAACACTGGAAAGAACACTACAATCGGTAAAATAACTGCATTAACAGTAGAGACAAAGCATGAAAGTAATTTTGAAAAAGGAATTAGTAAACTCAGTGCATTTATTCTTAAACTTATCGCCTCCACTCTTATATTGATAGTTGTTATTAATATTCTCCTTAAAGGATCAAGCGTAAATATACCAACACTCATTATTTTTGCTATAGCTCTTGCAATCAGTGTAATCCCAGAAGCTTTGCCTGTTGTAACAACATTCTCGTTTTCCAGAGGTGCATTACGACTTGCAAAGCATAACGTCGTTGTCAAAAGATTATCAGCAATTGAAGATCTTGGAAGTATTGAGATTCTCTGTACAGATAAGACAGGAACTATCACAGAAAACAAACTAACAGTAAGTTCTTTTTTCCCAGAAAAAGACGGTACTGTACTTATGGGAGCGCTTGCATCATCTATTACTCCAAAAGGTAAAAAACCAACAGATTCTTTTGATATCGCACTCACTGAATCTCTTTCAAAAGAAGAACAAAAACTATTCACACACTATACACAGCTAGATGAAGCACCATTTGATCCAAAAAGGAGAAGAAACAGTGTGCTGGTGAGCAACGGAGGAAAATATGAACTCATTGTCAGAGGTGCATACGAAAGTATTGCTCCATTATGTAAATCATCAATACATGAGGCAGAAAATGAAACAAGAAAATGGGTTGAAGAACAAGGAAAGCAAGGAAAAAGAGTTATTGCTATAGCGAAAAGAGCTCTATCTGGACCTACGGACAAACTCATTGAGTATGAAAAAGATCTTGAACTTGTAGGACTTATTTCTTTTGTTGACCCTCTTAAAAAAACTGCACATGCATCTATTAAAAAAGCTGAACGTCTTGGAATAAAAATTAAAATTTTAACCGGGGATAGTAAAGACGTTGCAGGTGCTATTGCGTTTCAAACGGGCCTTATTACAGACCCTGCAGAGGTACTCACAGGTGATGAGTTAGATAATCTCCCTCTTGAAAAGCAGCACGAAGCCGTCTCCAAATACTCAGTATTTGCAAGAGTAAGCCCTGAACAAAAACACAGTATTATACAATTACTGCAAGAAAAGCATTCAGTAGGATTCCTAGGAGAAGGAATCAATGACGCTCCTGCATTAAAAGTAGCCAATGTAGCAATTGTTGTACAAGGTGCTTCAGACATAGCGCGAGAAGCATCAGATATTATTCTCCTCAATAAAAGTCTTCATGTAATTATTAATGGGATAACAGAAGGAAGAGAAATCTTTGGAAACACGGCAAAATATATTAATGCTACTCTTGCCTCTAATTTTGGTAATTTCTATACTGTTGCAATCTCTTCTTTGTTTATTCCTTTTCTTCCCCTCCTACCATTACAAATCCTTCTTATCAATTTATTGACTGATTTTCCGATGATTGCAATCGCTACAGACAATGTAGATTCTACAGAAATTAAAAATCCAAGAAATTATGATATTAAAGGAATTGCTCTTTTTGCAACTATTATGGGGATAGTTAGCTCATTTGACGATTTCCTTTTCTTTGCTCTTTTCTATAAAATATCTCCACAAGTACTTCAAACAAACTGGTTCATTGGAAGTATTTTGACAGAACTTGTGTTTATTTATGTAGTACGAAGTAAACGAGTATTCTTTAAAGCAAGCCGACCAGCACTCTCTTTAATTATACTCACTATCGTTGCCGCAATCTCTACGTTGGTACTTCCATTCACTCGTCTTGGACAAGAAGTATTTGAGTTTACTCCTCCAACAACCTCCCATCTTCTCATTATTTTTCTCCTTGTCTTAATATTCTTTGTTACTACACAGTCTGTAAAACTTATGTACTATAAATTTATTGACGGGAAAAAATAAAATTAAATAGAATAAATTATTTTTTTAATTTACGAAGGACGAGGAAAGCAAAAATACCAACAAAACCATTGAGTATTGCAAGTTGGAATACTCCACTAACAAACCCATCATATGCAAGAATCAAAGACCCGACTGCATAGATGACAACAAACTCTTTTTTTAGAGCCTGAGCTTTTCCAAGATACTGGATTACCCATGCACCACAAATTAATAATAATCCTAGTAATGTCATTTCAGTTGAGATAACTGCCATACAGTCCACAAGGCAGAGACTGTAGCAATAAAGAATAAAATGTGTAATAAATCTTGTGGGATTGGCAAATTAAACTGCCGTGCAGAATCAAAAAGCACATAGAGGCCAAATGTTAATACGAATCCATATGCAAACTTTGTTTTTTTAAATTGCGCAGCTTTTAGTGCAACAATAACAATGAGGACTTCTAGAATGATAGCAAGCATTTGCATGTTGTTATCGTATCAGATCTGGAAATTCATTTGCAACAGATACAACTGTATCATTTGAAGAAAGATTGTAAAACAACCGCTTGATTGTGTTCTGTGTCATGAGCTCCGAACAACAACGTAATATTCTTCTGTTTTTTCACTAAATCTTTGAATTCAGGAAATTTGGGATTGTTTCGTAACTCTTCAGAATATTTCTTCTGAAACTCCTCCCATTTTGCTGTGTCATGATTAAACCATTTCCTTAGTTCATCTGATGGAGCGATATCTTTATACCAAATATCTAGTCTTGCTTCTTCTTTGGATACGCCTCTTGGCCATAACCTATCAACTAACACTCTGAAACCATCATCAGGATCAGCTTTTTCATAGATACGCTTAATTTTTACCATAATTCTTAATTTTCCTCATAAAAATGCTTATGATCCTTATGTTTTGAATTATATACCCAATACGGGACAATTCCAATTATATTTACAATACTTGCAATGATAAAAAGTGTTTTAAATCCAAATGAGTCCGCTATTACTCCGCCTAACGCAGTAGCAATACCCATACCGGTATATATAATTGCGTGATACATCCCCCATGTTCTTGATGCTTGTGCTCTGCCCATATTTAATGAGAACATAGATAATTTTGCAGGAGATGAAATAGCAAAACTCATTCCAGCTATAATAAAGAAAATGTAAAATGTGATAAGGTTTGGAATAAATGCAATAATCAAGTAACTCATTGTAAGCAGTATCATTCCGCACACATCGGTAACCATTCTTTTCTTATCAGAAAGAAATACCATGTAATTACTTACTACCAACTCACTAATAACTCTTACAAGTAAATAAAGAGTAAAGCCAAAAGCTGCTGTCCGTATACTTCCATCAGGTAATGTACTTACAACAAAAACCGAGATAATTGGGGATATGAAATTCCAAGCTGACCAAAAGAAAGCTTCCGAAAAAATAAAAGCTACAACAATAGGGTTCATTTTTCTTAACATAGTGATTAGTATAGCCTACTGGACATATGCACTGCAAAGTATCTAAGCTGGATTTTTCTCTGACAAAAAACGTGTAAATAGATGTTCTAAAATTTCTGTCTTATATGTTTTTGAGAGAATGACAATCGAGCATCTGTTTTCTTATGCGGATTAAAAATATTTTGAGGATCAAAAATATTTTTAACTTCTTTAAAGACCTCAAACATTTCCTGTCCATACATCTGTTTTATAAAAGGACCTCTTACCATCCCATCGTTATGTTCTGCAGAAATTGAGCCTTTATATTCTAATACTAAATCTTGGACTTCTTTTTGGACAACATCTATTTTGTCTCTCTCTGACTGTTTTTCTATTTCCATTAATGGAATAATATGAAAATTTCCGTCTCCAATATGACCTGCAAGAGTTGCATCAACTTCATGCTTTTCCAAAATCTGATTCAATTTTGGAAAAAACTCCACTAAATATTCTGGTCTTACAATAAAATCATCAATAAACGGTGCGGTATGCTTGTTTTTCACATTCTTTCTCAGCAAATTAAAGCTTTCCCTCCTAATGGTAAAATATTGTTTTGCTTTTGCTTCAGACTCTACAGGCTGGAGACGTACAGTATAAATTTCTAATGCTTTTTTTAATGCATATACTTTTTCTTTTATCTCTTTTGCTGATTTCCCGTCAAACTCAACTAATAAAGTAAGTTTTGGTAATCCTTGCGCAGCAAATCGTATGAGGTCAGGTAAAAACTGGATTCCCATTCTTATAGTCCCAGAAAATCCTAAAATACGAATAAATTGAGGCATAAATCTGATCGCAAGTTTTAATGTAGCATCGTCAAATGCTTCAAAACTTACTGGACTGTGCTTGAGTGCATCTTGGATAAGATGAGGAAGCACATTAATGTCATTGATATACACTACCAATAACCCGTATCTTTTGAGTCTTGGAACAAGGGTTACTGTAGTCTGTGTATTAACACCTAACGTTCCCTGTGCTCCTACAAATATTTTAGATAAATCAAAATACTCTCTATCCCAGACATCCCAGATATTATATGCAGTCGAGTTTTTAGAAACTGCAGGTTTTGAACTTTTTATTAAGTCATAATTATCTTCTACTAATTTATATATTTTTCTATATATCTCTCCTTCATAATCTTTCTGCTTCATTTTCTCCATTAATTCATTTTTTGCAATTCTTCCGAACTGATATTCATTTCCATCAGAAAGAACCATTTTTATGTTTTTTACATAATCTATGGTTTTCCCATACCGAAGTGTTCTTTCCCCACCTGAATTATTATTCACCATACCGCCTAATGCGCAAAGTTGCCTTGATGCAGGAAACGAAGGAAGCAATAATCCACGACGAAGCGTTTTCTTTTCAAAATCTCGATAATATACACCTGGCTCTACTTTTGTACCTTTTTCATTTATGTCACCAACACCTTTAAAATATCTTGTGAAATCAACAATTATTGAATTATTAATTGCTCCCCCAGACATATCTGTCCCTGCACTACGCGCAGTAATTGATAGGCCAGGATACTCTTTTTTATGATCTGAAACAAAAGAAACAAGATTTTTTATATCTTCACGTGTTTTAGGAAAAACAACAACCTGAGGAACTATTTCATAAAGACTCGTATCATGACTATATTTGTGAAGGGTTTTATCATCATACTCAATATCTCCACTAAAAAACTCTTTTATTGCTTCTACTAATTTTGGGGTATCCATCGTAAATTATTTCGCACTTCTATATTGCTTTATTACAAAAACAAGGCCAACAGTTTGAATAAGTGCCATAAGAAGATTCAAACTATCTGTTGAAGCACTTGTCCAACCTGATGCAAACCAAAATGTCCAGTTTAAAAATGCTCCACCTAAAAGACC
>JBDHUV010000050.1:0-5484 GCA_039809365.1 Candidatus Levyibacteriota bacterium | reverse complement strand
GCGAGTATGACAATAAGAAAGACTATTGTGTACTCAAATCTTCCTATAACACTCAAAAAAGAGAAAAACGGATCTATTCGTAAAGGAGTTATATTCTGGATTCTGTGGGTAGTATCAAAATCAAAAGAGGTAAATACGTCAGCTCTTACAATAAAGGTGAAAAGAAAGAAAAGGAAAATAACGAATATGCCTGACAAACAAAAAAATATCTGGACTTTTGTAACTTTTGAGAGCATCTCTTTATTATACAGAAAGAGGCTCTGTTTGTGGGGTAGTTACCTGATCTTGGCGATCTAAAGAGTGGAGAATTGTGCCTCCGATAATTGCACCTACTGTTAATGCTGCTACAGGGACTTTAGGATTTTTTTTTGCATAATCAATTACATCAGATAAAGTATTAAGGAGAGAATAGAGGACACCTTCTTTCATAAACTGGGTATTTGGATCCATATCATACTCAGCTCCGACTCCAAGTAAATCTTGACGTGGTGAAGTGTGCTCTAGAGAGCCCATGTGTGAAGAGAAATCTGAAATAGATGAAGCAAGCCCTTCTAATGATCTCATTTGGTTGATTGTAGTGTACTCTTTATTTTTCTTAAATACAATAGTCTATGATGATGGCAATGTCCATACTTTTTTATAGCTTCAATATGCCCTTTTGTCCCATATCCTTTATTTTTTGACCAATTGTAGACAGGAAACTCAGATTCTAAACTTGCCATATACTGGTCTCGTGTTACTTTTGCGATAATTGAAGAGGCTGCAATAGAAAGTGAGATACTATCTCCTTTAATAATATTTCTATACATATATTTCTCTACAGATTCTTTAAAAGGATTGTCCTTACCATCAAGGAGAATATAGGGTTTTTTTTCAGGAAGCTGAGATATTAAATCTTGCGTGACTTGGAGAACTGCCTGGGATAATGCTGCCATAATCCCATCTGTATTAATATACGCACTATCTATAGATGCTGTTGAGTGTAGAAGATCCTCTTTTTGTAGGAGAGTGGATAATATCCTCCTTTTGGTACTAGATACTTTTTTTGAATCATTGATCCCAAGGCTTTCCAAATACTCAATTTTTTCTAAAGATTTGGTAGGTGTAAATGCAACTGCCGAAACGTAGACAGGACCAGCAAATGCTCCTCTTCCTACTTCGTCAATTCCTATAACAGTGTATCCCTGATCCCATAACTCCCTTTCTATCAAGAGATTTGGATATGTTTGCATGAAGTTATTGTAGCAAATTATCTACAAAGACTATTACACGCAATACCGTCATTATTCCCATCAAGGTGTTTACAACTGCATGAACGAAGTTGAAATGTAGCTTCTTCACAAGTCGTAATATCGTTGCAAGATTTACTACAATCACAAGAGAAAGTTTTTGGATCAGGAGTAGGTGAGATCATACTTGAACACGCATTCCACAGTCCACGATTAGCATCTCTAGCTTCTTTTTCTAGTCCTTCAAAATGGTCTTGGTATTTAATATCTGGTGGATAGGCTGAAGCATAGGCATATCCTTCTCTCACAAGCATCTCATTTACCATCTCTCCACTTTGTAAATATACATAGCGAAGAAGTCTCCCATATTTATCTGTATTCGATACATCTTTTTCCAAATAAACAGTTTTTCCTGTAGTTAAAAGCTTGTTATATGTGCTTGCTTCAGATCCAAAACAACCAACTTCTCGTCTTGGGTCAACTGTCTCAGGAGTATCTATTCCTATATACCTGAGTGTTTTACCGTTGGCCAGCTTAACCGTATCTCCGTCAACAACTGCTGAAATAGTTGCTTCTTCAAAGTCTGTCTCACCAAGAACCTGAGGAGAAAATGGAGTATTTGTATGGGTAGGAGTAATAGTTGGAGGAGTAGATTCTAATAAAGGAGGATTTGTTTGAAGAGAGTTATGAATATATGTAGAGATAAGAATAAAAAGGCCAATACAAACTATATAAAGAGGTGATTTTTTCATCATACTTCACCATAGCATACTGATACTGTTTGTTGCAAAATGGGGAGCAATAAAAAAGTGGAAGAGCTAATCTTTGTCTGTTATCATATGTATATGAAGTGGTTAGCAATCAGTCTCGGTATTTTAATCATCATAATAGGTGTAACAGGATACTTCATTTTTAGTAAGGGAGAGTATATAAATCCGTACTTTACTTCACCTACTCCTACTTTAGTTCAAGAACAAGTTATTCCTACACAGACACCTGTTGCAACAACTTCGGCAAATCTGTATTTTGTTGCACTTGAGGATAATGGGAAAAGTGGAGAAAAAATTGGATGTAATGATAGTCTCGTTGCTGTAAGTAAGGATATATCAGGGGAAGACAGTATTCAAGCTGCTTTAAATGAACTTCTATCATATAAACAGCAGTATTATGGACAGTCTGGATTATATAATTCTTTATATCAATCAGATCTTAAAATAGAATCCATTATAATTGAGGACAAAGTTGCGAGTGTTCACCTAACAGGCACAGTACAGTTAGGTGGAGTTTGTGATAATCCACGTTTTGAGCAACAGATTATGAAAACCATTTTACAGTTTCCTTCAATAGAGAATGTAGATATTTATATAAATAATAAACCACTTCAAGAAGTACTTTCCCTCCAGTAATTTATAGAATAAATAACTTTTCTATGGTATAGTTCCCTATATAAAGAGCACTCGCAGAGTCGAAGGCTCTTGGATATCAGGATCTGCTAGGAGGATATCATGGCAGTGAAGAAGGAGTGGAAGACTGATCAAGAGTTAGTCCGTCAGATGGAGAACGAGGGGTTTGAACCTAAGCAGATTGCACTGCTTAAGAAACTCCGAGAGAGTTTTCCACACAGTGAATTTGCAAGCTCCTTAATGGAATGGAGACGAATCCAGTTTCTAAGGTTCCTCTACGAAGCAGGGATCCTTAATGAAGGGAGATAACTTGGACAAATCTCTACTACGTGGGAGGGACAGTTAATACTTTTCCTCCCACATATTTTATTTAGAGATAATTATTTTTTTAATCTTCTGATATATTTTTAGCCCCGTAAGGATAAGAATAGTTGCGACTATCGTAAAAATTGGAGCAATATAATAGTTTCGAAGAGAAGTAAATGTTTTATTGTCTATAAACATGTGGGTAAATTGAGAAAGGTAAGTAAAAACAATAATGTGCCATACAAACAAAGTAAGAGAGTTTTTCCCAATATACTCAAGAACTCTTTGGGAGTTTACTTTAAGACTAAAGAGGACAACTGCAAAAATACCACTCAATGCTGCAATATAAAAAAGGAAGAAATTACTGTATTTGTTCAGTCTCATATCAATCTGATATCCATACATCTGAAAATTTATTTGAGCAAGAGAAATCATGATCATGAGAAGTATCAATATGAGCAAAGGACTCGATAGATTGATCTTTTGCGATACAGATTGACCGTATAAATGCCATAAATATCCTACTCCAAAGAAAACAACTGCAGTAATGGCTGTTTCTATCCCTAAAGGCAATTTAATGCCTGGAAATAGTAGTGAGGTAATATATCCAATTATGGAGATAATGATAAGTACAACACTTAATTGTTTAGACGTAGGAAAAAGTTTATAGATACCCCAAAACAATACTTTTGTTATGAAAAGACATGGTAAGAACCACAAAACCACATTAAAGAAAAGCCCACTGCTATTTCCATACATAATATTAAGAATGTGATTTCCCATATCTATATATGAAGGTAAGTGTGAACGACCAGTAAGCCAAACGAGATAGCTAAGAAATGCAAATATAAAGTAGGGGATAAGGATTGTCACAATATTCTTCCAAAGGAATGGAAAAAACTCTTTATATTTTGCTGGTCTAAACACAACCCCTGATAAGAAAAAGAAAAGAGGCATATGAAAGGCATAGAGGATATGTCTCATACTATCTCCAGAGACTGCATGTCCATACAATACTGCAAGGATTCCTATTCCTCGTGCAATATCTATCCATGAAAGCCTTTTTTTCATGGGATAAGTATTTCAAGAAAGCAAAATGTTGTCAAGGAAAGATTCTTGAGTATCTCTTGCAATAGTTATATATTTATCGATATAGTAATAGAAGAGCATTTACTGTGTCAGTCATAGAACAACAACACAATCCAATCAGTTCTATACATTCTCAACCCGAGATAAGTGGAAACTGCCAAAATGGTACTCTTATTATTATTGGTGGTAGAGCGGAAAGGCAAACACTTCATGCTATTGGTGACTATATTAATCCTCCTAAAGATCTTGCAGTTGTAACATTAGCTTCTGATGAGCCTGAACCTAACTATGAAAATTATAAAAATATTTTTGGTCAGATAGGGATGGACTGTCTTCATTTTGGAATGGAGAAGCGAAGTGAGCAAGATTTATCTATAGAGACATCTGGAGTTTTTGTAACAGGAGGAAAGCAAGATATGCTGATGGAAAGATTGGCAGGTACCCCACTGAGTAGAGAATTAGGTTCATATTACAGAAAAGGGGGAACTATTATCGGTACTTCAGCAGGAGCATCTTTTATGGGGCAGATTATGCCAGTAGGAGATTCATATGCCCGTGGTTTTGGTTTTATTACTCCAATTATAGATCAACATTTTTCTCAGAAAAACAGGAAAGAAAGATTAATAGGACTGGTACAAAAGTTTCCTGACAGAATTGGTATTGGAATAGATGAGAATACTGCAGTTATTTATAAAGATGATGATATACATGTTATGGGAGAAGGGGATGTCTATGTAATTACCCCTACAAAAGGTGAAGTAGTGTTAAGAGAAGGTGATGTTGTTAATCTAAGTATGTATAGCTCTTCTTTAAAAATTAATTGATATACAGAAAATGTTTGGTTATTTAACTAATTCAAACCAAATAAGTTTGACTAATGTTTCTTTATCAGCAGTACGGCCATAATATTTTGTGTAAGTTTTGTACATTTCCTCATCACTTTCAAACTTCTCGTGGCCTTGCTTATCTTGCTCTGTAAGCTCTCCTAGTGGTTTTTCTATAACTTTGGTAAGTTTCCCAGTTGCGAAATGTTTATCAGTTCCATATTCAATGAAGTCAACAACATCATCAACAGATAAATCTTTGTCATCCCACAATCTCCAAGTAGATACCTTCTCACTAGAAAGCACGAGAGGAACTAAATCTTGTGCAAAACGAAGCCTTTTATTCATACCGAAATTATAGCAGAAGTTCGAATCTGATTTGTTTTATATAGTTATATGAAGATAACTAACAATGCAGGCATTAGTATCCGAACTTTGAACTTTTTGGCACAAAACAGAACATAGTTTAATTTATGATATTCAAAGATTTTGTGCTTTAATGAGTATTTAGTTTATAACTTTAAAAGAATTAAGCATCTTTTCAAGAACCCCTTTTCCATAGAGCTCTGTATCTGAACCAAAATGTGCAAGGCCAGCTTCAATTATTATTAACATGTCATGCTCTTTTATTAA
>JBDHUV010000049.1:0-5513 GCA_039809365.1 Candidatus Levyibacteriota bacterium | reverse complement strand
ACGGGCAATATCTTCTTCATCAACTTCTTCACGTAATATTTGCTCTTCTGGGGGAATCTTTGACCATTGTTGTGTATATTCAGCCAACTTCTTTTCAAGCTCTGGTAGTTTTCCATATTTAATCTCTGCAGCTTTTTCTAATTGAACAGATCTTTCTGCTCTTTCAAGCTCTATTCTTAAGGCATCTATCTGAGCTCGCACTTTTTGCATGTCTTGCATGATGTTTTTTTGTTCATTCCAACGTTTCTCAAGTGTTTCAGCCTGCTCTTTTAATCTTTTTAAAGACTCTTTATCGTCTTCAAGCTTTTTACGAGCGACTGGAGTATCCTCTTTCTTTAATGCAGCTTGCTCTATCTCTATTTGGGTTATTTTCCTTTTTAATTCTTCCAGCTCGGTAGGCATACTTTCTGCCTCAATTTTTATCCCTGAAGCAGCTTCATCAATAAGATCTATCGCTTTATCTGGTAAGAATCGTTGAGGAATATACTGACTTGAAAGCTTCACTGCAGCAATAAGCGCATTATCTGTAATACGAATTCCATGATGTAACTCATATTTTTCTTTAATACCTCGAAGAATAGAAAGACTATCTTCTTGGCTTGGTTCATCTACAAAAACTGGTTGAAATCTACGAGCAAGGGCTTGATCTTTTTCAATATGCTTTCTATACTCTTGAATTGTAGTCGCCCCAATAAGACGCAACAGTCCACGAGCTAGAGAAGGCTTCAAAATATTTGCTGCATCTACTGCTCCTTCTGCTGATCCTCCGCCCACAATTGTGTGAAGTTCATCTATAAAAACAATATACTTCCCGTCCCCATCCTCAATTGCTTTCACTACTGCTTTGAGCCTTTCCTCAAACTCTCCTCTAAATTTTGCTCCTGCGAGAAGTAATGCAAAGTCTAGAGACAATAGTTCTTTATCTTTCAGAGTTGTAGGAACTTCGTTATGCACAATTTTTTGGGCTAGTCCTTCAACAATAGCAGTTTTCCCTACACCTGGGTCACCTATAAGAATTGGGTTATTTTTTGTTCTTCGAGAAAGAATCTGCATTATTCTTCGAATCTCTGTCTCTCTTCCCACAACAGGATCTACTTTGCCATCTCTGGCAATCTGGGTTAAGTTTATGGTGAATTTTTCTAATGCCTCTTCTGGGCTTACTGGTTTTAAAAGATTCTCTACAGCATTGTTATCCATGTCCTCATTGTATACCAATTTTATCAGTCTTGTCAATAGACTGCTAACCTAGTCTGCTCTGTTTCCCTCTATTTGTGATAACAACGTATATACCTCTGAAGAAAAATAGAGAGAGCCTGTAACAACAATTCTCTGCTCTAATGAAAGAGCATATACTAGTGCTTCTTTCGGGTCTTTAAAAGTAATAACAAGCGTGTTTTTTATATATTTCCGTATTTGCTCTATAGGTTCTGAGATATTAAGCATATCCTGTGTATCAACCCAAAAACTCGTAAGAATAATTTTTTCAGCATATTTTTCTATCATCTCAATCATCGATTGAATATCTTTCCCATGCTTAAAAGCTATAAGGAATACCTGCTTTTCCTGGGGATAAAGTGTGGTAAGAGTTTTGAGAAAAGCCTCCATTTTCTGAACATTGTGAGCTCCATCTATCACAAATTTACTTTGTTGTCTTTTTATAATATCTACTCTTCCTGGCATTCTCACAGATTGAAAGCTTTCTTGTAGTGTAGCTTTTTCAACAACCCAGCCATCTTGTTCAGACACAGCAAAAATGGTTTCTCTTGCTATTTGAGCATTTTCTGCTTGGTGCTCTCCAATAAGAGAAAGAGTCACTTCTTCATCTCTTTTTTTGTCTTTATATACTGTTCCTTTCTCTGTAATAGAAAGTATCTGTCTCTCTTCACCCACTACCTGAATTCGTGTTGCCTGTACTTCTTTTATTTTTTTTTCAAAGACCTCAAGTACACTCTCCTTCTGATCGTTCACAATTACGGTGTTTCCTTTGTGAATAATCCCTGCTTTCTGCACTGCAATCTGTTCTACTGTGTTTCCCAAAACAGACACATGGTCTAACCCTATTTTTGTGATAACCGCAATTTTATGTGGATTTGTTATAACATTTGTTCCGTCATACAAGCCACCCATACCTGTCTCTATTACTGCATAGTCAACTTGTTCTTTCCAAAAAGAGTAGTATGCAAGAGCAACTAAAATTTCAAAATAGGTTACTTCTCCCCATTCCATCTTGGAAACTTTGTCTATAGCAGGAATAATCTCTTGTAAATATTTGACAAACTTTTCTTTTTCAATATTCGTATTATTTATCTGTATTCGTTCTCTAATATCTAAAAGGTGCGGAGAGACTTGTAATCCCACTTTAAATCCTTGTCCTACAAGCCCTGTACTTATAAGAGTGGCTGTAGATCCTTTCCCTGAAGTTCCTGCTATATGAATAACTTCATATTTCTCTTGAGGATTATCTAACTCTTTTACCAATGCTCTCATTCGGGAAACTCCTGCCTCACCAGGAAATTTACGCACCTCATTCTTTGGAATATGTGAAAACAGATAGGTAAGGGCTTGGTCAAAAGATGAGATCATGATGAGGAAATTGTATCACTCTGATTTGCGAACTTCACGTCCAACTACAATTAATAATGAGATAAAAGGGACCGCAAGAAGTGCTCCTAACACCCCAAGAAGTTTTCCGCCTATAATAATACCTAAAATAACAATAATTGGATGCAGTCCTACTGCACGCTGCATAATGCGAGGGACAAGGAAATTATTTTCCAAAATTTGAATAATGATATATAGAATAGCAACAAGAAGCGCGACAGTCGGAGAGATACTCAAAGCGACAATCATTGCGGGAATAGCAGCAATAATAGGTCCAATGGTAGGAACTATCTCAAGTAACCCAGCGAGTAGTGCAAGAGGGAGAGCATACTCTACTCCAATTGCTGTTAACCCTATCCACGTAACAAAGCCTACTGCAAAAGAAAGCACTATTTGCCCTCTTAACCACGATCCTAATTTGTCTTCAACTTTTTCAATTGTCTCAAGAGCTCTTTTTCTTAAATGCGGAGAAAAAAGAGAAGCGATACTTTTCTGAACTCTCGTATGATCTAATAAAAGATAAAAGCTCAGCACAACAATGGTCAGTAATGTAAATATTCCTCCAAATAACTGAGAAGTAACCTGAATTGCATTACTTCCAATAAATCCTAACTGAGAAGAAAAGATTCCTTGCAACTCGCTTGGGCGTGTTTGAACACCTAATAACTCAGTCGCATTATGAATATACTCAGGTAGCCCTTTGATAAGTTGCATTGTCTGGTTTGTGAAAAATGGGATTAAAGGGAAAATAAGGAGAACTAATATTGCCACCACAAGCAAATATACTGCTCCTGCCGCAAGATATTTTGGGATCCCTCTGCCAGAGAGTGCATAGACTAATGGAGCCACTGCAGCCATGATTATATACGCAATAAACCCAGCAATAATAACTCCTATAAGCTCAAGCAAGAGCCATCCAATCGCGAGGATAGACAGGGCTACAATAATTTGGTTGGTATAGAGATATTTAAAAAAAGATTTATTAATCATAATCTTATAGTTGGTTTATTATATCTTATCTCTATTTTAGCCACAAGATGTTGATCAAGACTGGTATACTTAGGTGGTTATGAAAAAAGTTTTCTTTCTATTTAGCATTTTTTTAATGAGCCTATTTCTTGCACCTCATGTACATGCACAAAACAGAGTTTTACCTCCAGAACCTCCACAAGAGACATATTATAAAGCGACTGTTGTAAAAATATTGCAAGAAAAAATAAATGAAGTAAACAAAACACAGAATTTCACACAAACTGCCCAGATAAAAATAGTCAAGGGAGATGAAAAAAACAAAATAATCCAACTAACTCACCAAGGAGTAATAAAAAATGACAGTTCTCCTCTTCTAACACCCGGAGAACAAGTAATACTCGTAAAATCTGTAACACAAAACTCTATCACATACGCTGTCGTGGATAATTACAGACTTAACTCTCTTATCTTTATTATTATTGGGTTTTTTATTCTCGTAGTGTTTATAGCAGGTAAAAAAGGATTTGGCTCCATTTTAGGAATGATTTGTAGTGTCGTCATTATTCTTCAGTTTATTGTGCCTCAAATCCTCAAGGGACAAGACCCTTTGTTGATTAGTATTATTGGATCTTTAGCAATTATGATACTCACCATGTTTCTTGCTCACGGAATTAATAAAAAGACTGGTGTTGCACTCGTAGCAACTGCTATTTCACTTCTTCTTACGGGAATTCTCTCCTTTCTTTTTGTTTCTTTTGCTCATTTATCTGGAATGGGGAGCGAAGATACGTATTTACTTCAACTCGGAGCAGCAAGTATTAACACAAAAGGGCTTTTGCTGGGAGGAATTATTATTGGAGCGCTTGGTGTACTTGATGATATAACAACTTCACAAACAGCTGCTGTATATGAGATCTCGCATGCAGATAAAAAACTAGAGTTTATAGATCTTATTATGCGTGGATATACTGTTGGAAAAGAACATATTGCTTCCTTAGTAAATACACTCGTCTTAGCTTATGCAGGAGCATCTCTCAGTCTTTTTATATTATTTATTCTTAATCCTCTTCATCAACCTTATTGGGTCATACTCAATAGTCAGATGATTGCAGAAGAAGTAGTTCGCACACTCGCCGGAAGCATAGGGTTAGTGCTTGCCGTGCCTATTACTACTGTTCTTGCTGCCCGAACTGCAAAGAAGCAAGCGTAATTTACATATCTCTTACCCACAAACAAATCGTTGGGTGTATACTAGTAGTATGTATACAGTTCCAGATCTCCCATACGAGTTTGATGCACTTTCTCCTGCAATTGAAGAAAAAATAATGAGACTTCATCATGATAAACACCATGCAGGATATGTAAAAAATACCAACGATGCATTAGCACAACACGAAGAACTTCTTGCTTTGCCTATTGAAGAGTTAATTCAAAACCTTGATAAAGTTCCTGAAAATATCCGTACCAAAGTACGAAATAATGCCGGAGGACATGCAAACCACTCACTATTCTGGACTATAATGACTCCTCTTTCAGGAAGTAAACCGAGTAGCGAGTTAGAATCAAAATTACTTTCTACATTTACAGATATGGAAACATTTAAAAGTAACTTTACTGAAGCAGCTACAGGAGTTTTTGGAAGTGGGTGGGCATGGCTTACACTGAAAAATGGAGAACTTACAATAGAAACCACACCGAATCAAGACAGTCCTTTTATGTCAGGCTCCACACCTTTATTAGGGCTGGATGTATGGGAACATGCATATTACTTACAGTATGAAAATCGACGACCAGAGTATGTTCAAGCATGGTGGAACATTGTAAACTGGGAAGAAGTCTCGCGCAGATTTGAACAAGCAAAATAATTCTCCTTTCCTTGTAACTTCCAGAGTTATCTACTACAATACTTTTCTAATGAAGAATGTTATTCCTATCATTAA
>JBDHUV010000048.1:0-5529 GCA_039809365.1 Candidatus Levyibacteriota bacterium | reverse complement strand
TTGTACTTGCAAATGCTGCTCCTGCTGTATTGAGTACTAAAGTACTTGCTGTGATTACTGAAAAGATTTGTTTTTTGAATTGTGTCATTTTATTTCACCTCCTCTTTGACGAAATTTCCCGTAACATTCCTGTTGGGATGCACTATCATTCCGTCTTTTTGTTCCTGCCTAAGCAGAGAAACAAAAAAAACGGAGACTCCTCGACCTATCATCTAAGATAGATAGAGAAGCCTCCGTTTGCGGCCAGCTTCATTGCTGTTATCTTTCCTATATTACATTTTAACTATTAAAAATGTGTAAGAAAGATTTCAATTTTCCTAACTATATCTAATTGTACTATCTGTGTCAAGAGATGAAACACTGTCCCTCTCTTTTTACTTTGCATTAAAGTTTACAAGATTTCCAACAAGATATTTCTTTGTTTTTCCACTTGATTTATTTTGTGATTTTTCTTTTACTGAGGTACTTGTTTTTTTAATTGTTCGAGTGGTAATTTGCGTAACATTACTGTCAGAGACATATATCTCAATGCTACCGAAATTTACACTCTGAAGCGCTGTCTTTATTTCTTCAATCAATTGTGATGAAATTCGTTTTGTCGAATAATCCATAATAATTGTAATCTCGCTTAGAGGAATATCCTCTAGAATTTCACAGGGATCTCTTGTTTATCCCCATCAATCTCACCGACTATGAGTATTAAGTTCTTATCAGTCTCGTTGATTGCAAAACCAAGTCTTGTATATTTGGTAGAGATCGCTTGTACTTCTACAGGATCGTTGTGGATCTCAGGTGCAAGTAAATTATCTTTATCTCCATTTACAGACAACCTTATATAATCTCTACTGTTAATTTGTAATCCTTGTTTTAATGTATTTTTCAACTGAAGATTCACAATAAAGAATACACGTCCAGGAGCTGCACTTGCTCTTTGTCCTTTAACAATGATCTCGTTTCTCAGTTCTACACTCTCAATATCATAAGAAAAGTTACCAATCTCTTTACCTGATTCATCAGTTAATGGGAATGAGAATTTTTTATTTATTTTCTGACTTTTTAGTACTATATCTTGAGATGATTTAGAGCTTAATACAGTAGCATTAGATTTTCCTGTATCTTTTAATGCTTGTACTCCTGCAATTACAAGTATTACAACAATGACAAGCGGAACAAAAAACATAAGAAGTTTTCTTGCTTTCTTTTTATTGAAGTTATTAAAGCCATTTTTAACTATATTCATAGAATGAAAAACACCACGTTTTGTTTTATTGGTAATATTGACCCCAGTTTCATAGAACAGTATGAAGACCTTTTGAAATTTTTGTTTAACAGACATGTATGAATTAAGTAAGTCTGTGGTGAATGTACCGAATATTTGGGTAGGAATCGTAATTGTAATTTTTTTATTATCCATATTTTTCTAAATAAAAAACCCCGTCTAAGCGGGGCAGCGTTATTCTCAGGATGATAGCATCTATAATTTCTTTTTTCAAGAGAAAAACAGGGTAAAACTAATTTTCTTACAATTGAATCTAGAATAATTTCAAATAAAAGATATCCTTGAAGATGAGAAATACATTTTCACGGTCGATTTAATATATCTAAATATATCAAATAGTATCATATTCTTGTTGGTACGTAATAGGTTAGTATGATACACTAAAACTTGAAATCTATGGCTCATACTGTGTTCTCTCATGCAAAAAAACCGTTTCGTTGGTTTAAAAAAACGAGAAAAAGAAATAAAGTCTTTGTCATTTTTTTACTTATCATTATTTTTTTCATTGTTGTATCTCAAATTCAAAAAGCTACTGCACCTTCTCCTTATGTAACTGAAGAAGCAAAAATTGCTACCATTGTACAGAAAGTATCAGAGACAGGGAATGTAAACTCTGCAGGGAGTGTAGATGTATATTCGACTGCTACAGGGATTATTGAAGAGATATATGTAAATGATGGAATAGATGTACAGACAGGTGATTCATTGTTCTTTGTGAGAAGTACTGCTACAGAGCAAGAAAGGGCAGCTGCTTATGCAAATTATGAGACAGCAGTGAGTAATGTAAAAACAGCTGAACAAGGGAAATTAAGTGTAGATTCTCAAATGTGGGCAGCTCAGCAAGCATTATTACAAGCAAAGAATACAAAAGAATATAAAGATGATCACACAAAAAACCCAGCAACTGGAAATGACTATACTGAACTTGAAAAAGAAGCAATAGATACGGCAGTTGTTCAATCAGAAAAAAACTTTAAAGCTCTTGAGACGAAACTTTTAGAATCTGATGTTGCAATTAAAGCAACAAATGCACAAGTTAGGGCAACACTTCTTACCTATGAAGCAACGAAAGATGTAGTAGTAAAAGCTCCTTCATCAGGGAAAGTTGCTAATCTATCTGCAAAAGTTGGGGATAAAGTTACTACTCAAGCAGCTACACCCATGAGCGTTACCGGAGAGTCTACTCCTCCTGTTCTGAGACTTGCAAATTTTTCAGACTATTCGATCAAAATTCAATTAAATGAAGTAGATATTCCTAAAGTAACTATTGGACAAGAAGCAGAGATAACTTTAGATGCATTTAGCGGTAAAAAGTTTAAAGGAATTGTTGATCATGTAGATAGTGTAGGGACAAATAACCAAGGTGTTGTTACTTACACCGTACTGGTAACTATTACCAATCCCAGTGAGAGAATAAGGCCTGGGATGACTGCAAATGTAGATATTGAAGTTGATCGTGCAGAAAATGTATTATCAGTCCCAAACAGTGCTGTTAAACCATATAAAGGAGGAAAAGCGGTAAGAATTGAGAATAAAAAGAAAGGTGGAATAGAGTATATTCCTGTTGAAGTAGGAATAAAAGGAGAGGAAAGAACTCAGATTTTGAAAGGGGTAACTAATGGACAAAAAATTATAATCTCATTACCAAATGACCAATTAAAACGTGGAAGTTTGTTCTAATCATGGCACGGATATCTCCTCTTATACATCTTGAGAATGTAACAAAACAATACCCGCTTGGAGATGGCGAATCATACCAAGCATTGAATGGGGTTACTCTATCTATTTATCCTGGTGAGTTTGTAGCAATTATGGGACCTTCTGGAAGTGGGAAGTCTACCACAATGCATATCATTGGAGCGTTAGATACACCAACTACTGGAAAATATCTACTAAATGGAAAAGAAATATCTACGTATTCAAATGACCAATTATCTGAGATAAGAAATAAAGAGATAGGATTTGTTTTTCAATCGTTTAATTTACTTCCAAGAACTACAGTACTCAAAAATGTTGAACGTCCAATGATGTATGCACAGATACCACAATCTGAACGGGCTGAAAGAGCATTACAAGCTTTGGCATTGGTGAAAATTGCAGATAAAGCGAATAATTTATCTAATCATATTTCTGGAGGACAAATTCAGAGAGTAGCAATTGCACGTGCGATTGTTATGAACCCAGCCATTGTTTTAGCAGATGAACCAACAGGAAATTTAGATACAAAAACTTCACAAGAAGTAATGGAATATTTTAAAACACTCAATAAAAATGGGAAAACAATCGTTCTAATTACCCATGAAGAAGAAATTGCTCACTATGCAAAAAGAGTAATAAGAATTGTTGATGGGAAAATAGTGTCAGATAAAAAGAATACATAATATATGGATTATAAAGAGATCATTTCCACATCTATCCAAGCGCTAAAAAGTAATATTTTACGCACATCGTTAACGATGATAGGTATTATTATTGGTATTTCTTCTGTAATCTTGATTGTGTCAATTGGGCAGGGAGCTGTTGCTTTTGTGACCGATGAATTGTCTAGTTTTGGTACAGACTATTTTCAGATAACTCCAGGTGGAGATGCATTTAGTTCATTTACTGGAGTTAATACATTAACGATGGATGATTTTGAATCGATACAAAAAGACACATCACTTACAAATGTAAATAAAGTTGTCCCAAATGCTGTTTCTACTAATATTGTGACAGCAAATGATGAGAAAGATTCACTTATGATATATGGCACAACAAGTGATGTTGCTGAGATTTTGAATCCAGATATTTTATATGGAGAGTTTCTTTCACCTGAAGCAGATACCACTGCAGAAAGAGTTGCAGTTTTAGGAAGTGAAGTATCAGAAAAATTCTTTGGAGAAGATACTGATCCTGTAGGGGAGAGAATACGAATTAAAAATATTCCTTTTCAAGTTATAGGAGTTGTGAAATCTTCGAGTGCACTTGCAGGTGGAGTATTAAATAATACAATTTATGTCCCTATTAATGTTGTATTTAATGAAATTGCAGGTCAAGAATATATCCAAGAAATTGATGTAAGTGTACATGATACAGACCAGATAAATCAGACTATTGAAGATGTACGTGTTTTACTTCGTGACCAACATAATTTAGAAGAAGGAGATGAAGATGATTTCCAGATGCAGAGCGCTCAAGATATACTTGGTACTGTCCAGACTATTACGAGTCTTCTGACAGCGATGATTGCAGCTATTTCAGGCATATCATTAGTAGTGGGAGGAGTAGGAGTAATGAATATCATGCTTGTGTCTGTTACAGAGAGAACACGTGAGATTGGATTATTAAAAGCAATTGGTGCAAAAGAAAAAGATATATTAATGCAGTTTCTGGTAGAGTCCGTAATAATGACTCTAGCAGGTGGAGTTGTCGGAATAGTAATTGGTATTACAGGAGCATATGTTATTTCTTTAGTTGCGGGTATTCCATTTGTGATTAGTATCCCAGCTGTTGTTATTGCTGTTGGTGTGGCCTCTTTAGTAGGGGTAGTTTTTGGTCTTTATCCTGCACGCAGAGCAGCTCAACTCTCTCCAATTGATGCATTACGCTACGAATAATTATATATTTTAGATTGGATAATAAAGAAAGCGACCGGAACGAATCCGGTCGCAAGAATCACGAACACTCTTTCGCTTATCTTCGTGGAGAAACTTGCCACAGTCGTGCAAGGATAACCTCACGACGTACTGCATTGACCTTCTCACGAAGATCTTCAGGGATATCAGTGAATGGAAGAAAATCCTCCACTCCATAGTTCTCTACGGAGTGTTGTATTTCCTCCCACAGTTCGGGCGGAAGCTCCTTGTTTGAAGGAGGAAAATCCTCCTGATGGAGGCCATTCTCCAAAGCGAGCTTCCGGAGGGGTATCGATGGGTCATTTCCCCAAGCCGATATGCCTCGTTTCCAAGCTTCTTTCTCGAAGCTCACAATCTTACGATCCTCCTGAGGAGTATTGCCAAGTACCATAAGTTCCTCCTTTCACTAAAAACCGACATATATAAAAGTATCAACGTATACTCTCATACAAGTCGGCTCTTATTGATATATAGAAGGGAGTGTTTGTAAAAGATCTATATTCTGTTTCGTCCTGGTTCTTTTGCGTTAATCAAAGAAAAGGACTCATCAGGCCTGATTTAATCAGACGACAGAAGTTAGGTATAGCAGGAATATTGTATCAAATTATTTTACTGGAGCAATGTTCCAGGAATAAT
>JBDHUV010000047.1:0-5570 GCA_039809365.1 Candidatus Levyibacteriota bacterium | reverse complement strand
AGTCCAGAAGCAGATCTTTCTCCTATCGATACTGATTTAGAACAATTAGAATAGCAAATTGAATTCTTGTCTTCAATATTCTCAGTTTGTATCTCTCTTCTCTCTTTAATAAATCTCGAAGTTCTCAAGTAGTTTTTTATTCCCTTCAATTTGGTAATTAAGAAGATCAGAGTATACTCCTTTTTTCTTAGAAAGTTGTTGTGGACTACCATAATCAACAATTTTTCCACCATCTATAACAATAATTGTCTCTACATTCTGGATTGTGGAGAATCTGTGTGCAATGATAATAACAAGTTTATCTTTCATAAGATTTTCTAGTGCATTCTGAACTTCTTTCTCACTTTTTGCGTCTAATGAGCTTGTTGCTTCATCCATAATAAGGATAGGAGCATTTTTCAGAATTGCTCGTGCAATCTGAATCCTTTGTTTTTGTCCTCCAGATAGTTTTACTCCTCTTTCTCCTACTAAGCTGTTTATTCCTTTTGGAAGTTTTTGAACAAACTCGTATGCGTATGCTTTTTTAAGCGCATCGATAACTTCCTCATCAGTTGCGTTGGGTTTCCCATATGCAACATTTTCCTTTATGGTAGATGAGAAAAGCTCGTTATCTTGGAATACAAGTGAGATATTATTTCGAATGTATTGGTGGTCAAGCTCTTTATAATTAATATTATTGAGAAGGATTGAGCCTTCGGTTGGGTTATAGAATTTGAGTATCATATTTACAATGGTTGATTTACCTGCTCCACTATGCCCAACAAGCGCGACCGTCTCATTGGGTTTAATAGTAAAAGAAACATCAGTGAGTACTTTTTCGTTTTTCTCATATGAGAATGAAACATTTTTAAACTCAATTGTAGGATTTTCAATTCTATGTGTATTTGTTGGAGCTTTGTAGTCTTCAGAGGATTTGAGTTTTAGTACTTCAAAATATTCTTTCGATCCGCTTTCTGCCCTCTGAATATTTGTTAAAATGAAAGACATTGCAAATAGTGGGCGTCTACTTTGCGCAACAAGTTGGAGAATAAGTACCATCTCTCCAATGGTGAGCCTTCCTTGAAAGGTGTCATAAAAAACCACAATATTAATAACCAGTAAAACAATGTTGAGTGAAAGTCCTCGGAAAAAATCGAATATATGGAATGTCTGACTTTGTTTTGCATAGATTGTATTAATATCTTCATAGTTCTTTACAATTTTTGTAAACTCAAGCTTTTCTGTAATAAAGCTTTTAACGAGTCTAATATTACTGATAACCTCTTGAATTCTTCCTCTTGATGCGTCTTCAATCTGGTTTTTCTTAACTTCAGCTTCTCCCCATTTTTTGGTTGAGTAATATGAAATTGAGATATATACAGGGAAAAGAAGGAAGGTAAATAGAGCAATTGGGACATTGTAATACGCAAGAACTGCGACGGTAAATATTGCTTGGAGAAGAGAAGGCAATGCAAAATTAGTCATTGTCTGGATAAATCCTTGAATAGATACAATTCCACGATTAAGTTGGTGTATTATTTTTCCTGAGACTTCAGAAGTAAAATAGGTAAGAGAGAGTTGAAGTACTTTATTATAGTATGTCTCTGTTAAGAATTTTCCAAGTTTTGCAGAGAAATGGTCACCCAACCTGTTACTTATTGTTTGAGTAACAAGAGAGAGTAAGTTAACTCCAAATGCTATGAGGACAAGAGTAATAAGGGTATTAACATTTCCTCCTTTATCCTGAACCCGAGCTACAATCTGGTCAATAATACTTTTTGAGATAATTGGAGCAATAAGATCAAGTGCTGCCCCAAATATAATTAAAAATGCGATAAGAATAATAAGCCCGTGCAGTGGCTTTGCAAGCTTTATAATATTTGTAATATTTTTCATACTTACCCATTATAATCCAATTTTTGTTTTCTGTGTTAATAAATCTACTACTTGAATTGGAAAATAAATAATGGTTAGATAGATAGAACATGAAGAAATTACTCAATGAAAAACTCCTTGTCACCTACGCAGTTCTTGTAGGAATTACACTGGTTGGATTGATTCTTATTAAAGAGCTAAACATCTCTTATCCTGTACGAGTTACCACAAGCCAAGCATCAGATCTTTCAGTTGTCGGAGAAGGAAAAGTAGAAGTTGTGCCTGACCAAGCAAGTCTTGAAGCAGGAATTTTAGTAGCCAATGCAACTACAATAGAAGCTGCTCAAGCTGAGATCAATGAAAAAAATAATGCAATTGTAAACTCTCTCAAAAAGTTGGGTGTCGAAGCAAAAGATATTAAAACATCAAATTATTCTGTAAATCCAAATCAAGATTTTAGTGCAGGAAGGACAGGAAATATTACTGGATATACTGGGAATGTGACGATTAGTGTTACGATTAGAAATATTGAAAATGTAGCTCAAATATCTCAAGCTGTAACAGATGCTGGAGCAAATCAAGTATATAATGTTCAGTACTCAGTAGATAATCCTGAGAAATTCAGGGAAGAAGCACGAAATAAAGCTATTCAGAATGCAAAAGAGCAAGCAGAAAAATTAGCTGATTCTTTAGGTATTCGATTAGGAAAAGTAGTAAATGTGGTTGAGTCTTCTCCTAACTCTAGCCCAATCATGCCATACGCAAGATTATCTGCCGAAAGTGCAATGGGTGGATCAAATGCTCCTGATTTACAGCCAGGTAGTCAAGAAATTACTTCTGTCGTAACTCTTTATTTTGAGAAGAAATAACATAATTTTTGTATAGTCTTTTCCTACATATTCTTTATACTCCCTTTTGGAACTTCAGTGTATAATTAACGTATGAAGTGGATAGCCTCTTTCTTTATTTTCCTTTTTCTTTTTTCCTCACGTGTTTCTGCCCAAAGTTCAGAGTGGATTATTCATAATTTTTCTTCAGACATACAGATTGAGTCTTCAGGTGAAGTGAATGTTTCTGAAAAAATATCAGCAGAGTTTTTTGTTCAAAAACATGGCATTTATAGAGATATTCCATATAAATATACGAATAAAGATGGGTCAAAGTACTATACAGAAATAACGAATATAAAAGTACCAAATCATACATATTCAGTATCGAAAGAAGGGGATTTTGTACGAATTAAAATTGGAGATCCAGACAAACTGGTTGCAGGACTACAGCAATACACTATTCACTATACTGTAGTAGGAGTTTTAAGAGGGTTTTCTTCACACGATGAACTGTATTGGAATGTAACAGGAAGTTATTGGGAAGTTCCTATTGAATCTACTTCTGCCCATATCTCTATTCCGAGTAAACAAATAACAGAGATTTCTTGTTATGTAGGGGCAACTGGATCTCAGGAAACGTGTAAAGCACAGAAAGATGGATTAAACGCGTACATATCTTCTCGTACTATTCAATCTGGGGAAGGGGTAACGGTTGTTGCTTCCTATCCCCAAGGAGTTACTGCACTTCCTGTAGTAAAATCATTTGGACAAAAGCTTATTTCACTACCTGCAATTCTTACGTTTCTTTTTGTTTTTGGGATCGGAACTCTCTCAATTTTTCTTCTCTGGTCACAAAAAGGGAGAGATTTTTGGTACAAAGGCACCCATTTATTTGATCCAAATGCAAAAGAAGAAAAACGTCCATTTTTTGGGAGTAGTACTGTAGTCGTTGAGTATACTTCTCCAGAAAAATTAAGACCTGCTGAGATTGGAGTAATTATGGATGAACGAGCAGACACGCTTGATATTACTGCCTCTATTATTGATCTTGCTTCACGTGGGTATCTGAATATTGTAGAGGAAAAGAAGAAATGGGTATTTGGATCACAAGACTACACATTTATAAAAAAGCCGAAAAGTACAGCTGGATTATTAGCATATGAAAAAGAACTTCTCGATAGATTGTTTGACGGACAAGATACAGTAAAAATGTCTGCATTAAAACAGAAGTTTTATACAGATCTGAAAAAAGTAAAAGAACAGTTATATGCAAATGTAGTTGAAAAAGGCTTTTTCCCTTCAAATCCAGAGAAAGTTCGGATGCTCTATATGATCCCTGCAATAATTATCATGGTAGTATGTGCCATCGTATTTTTCTCTGGGTTAGGATCAGAAAACGAATTCCTTTTTATGATAGGAGTTGGAGGTGCAATTACTGGATTAAATCTTTTGATTACTTCTCAGTTTATGTCTAGAAAAACTGCAAAAGGGTATGAAATGTCCAGACGTATTAAAGGATACAGACTTTTTATAGAAAATGTAGAAAAACATAGACAAAAATTTTTTGAAAGTAAAAATATGTTTAATGAAGTATTACCGTATGTAATAGTGTTTGGTCTTACTACAAAGTTTGCCAAAGCTCTTGAAAAAATAGGATATACCCCAGATAAATCTACACTAACCTGGTATCAAGGAGCAAGTCTCATGAATTTAAGCAATTTCCAAAGTAGTATGTCTAGCTTTTCCCAATCTCTTGGAACTGCTATGGCATCAACACCTTCAAGCAGTGGTGGATCAGGCGGTGGAGGATTTTCCGGCGGTGGTTTTGGTGGTGGTGGCGGCGGAAGCTGGTAGGTGTTTGACTTTTCTTTTCTTCAGATCTAGAATGGGGTGTGAAGAAAAGTTTAAAAGGCATTGTAAATTTTCTTTTTGAAGTAGGAATACTCTCCAAAACTCCTCGTTCGGGTTTTCATTTTCTTGGAAGTGGTGAACAATCTGTTTCAGAGCATCTTAATCGTACAACGTACATTGGGTATGTATTATCTACTATGGAAAAAGATGTTGATCAGGCAAAAGTTCTCAAGATGTGTTTGTTTCATGATATTGCTGAAGCGAGAACAAGTGACTTAAATTATGTCCATCAGCAATATGCAAAAGTAAACGAAAATAAAGCTATTAATGATCTAGCTTCTACAGTATCTTTTGGCAAGGACTTGAAACAATTAATTCATGAATACGAAAAGCGTGAAAGTAAAGAATCTCTAATTGCAAAAGATGCAGATAATTTAGAGTGGATTCTGTCACTAAAAGAACAGGTAGATATTGGAAATCGGCGTGCTGAGACATGGCTTCCCTCAGCAGTCAAAAGATTAAAAACTAAATCAGCACAGAAAATTGCTCAAGAAATATTAACAACTAAATCTGATGAGTGGTGGTTTGGAGATAAAGAAAGTGATTGGTGGGTAACGAGAAACAAGAAAAAATAATTATATTTCTTTCAGTAGTTTTAGTCTAGTTTGTATATCTAACTCTCTTTCAAATTTTGCGTCTAATTTTGTAATGTGAATCTCTCCTGTACCAGATATTCTCATACTGTGGAGATGTCCTCCGACAGTTGAATAATCAGATTTACCAAGCGTTACGTGTGCATGTACCATACGTTTTCCATCTGTAAATGCAATATTTCCAGTAAGGTTCAGAAGTTCACATTCTTCATCTACTACTTTTTTTATATATTCTTTTTTACTTAAATCATAGTAACTGATTTCAGTGTTATCACATGCTCCTAATCCGTTTACCCATCCTGCATTTATTTGTTTTTTCTCACAAAACATCAGAATTTCTTCTATTGCTTCTTCACCCCGTTCAATACGGAGGATATACACA
>JBDHUV010000046.1:0-5583 GCA_039809365.1 Candidatus Levyibacteriota bacterium | reverse complement strand
GCTCCAGATAAAGAACATTTTCATCATCATTATGAAGATATTGGGAAAATGATTTCTCGTCGTGGACAAAAAGTATTTGATATAACTCTGGATATGATGCAGACAGGCCCAGTTCTTGCTGTTGTATTAGAAGGAGTTGAGGCTGTTTCATTAGTACGAAAAATGGTTGGTACTACTGAGCCAAAATCTGCACCTCCTGGAACAATCAGAGGAGATTACTCTCACATGAGTTTTGCATATGCTGATGATCAAGGAGTAGGTATTCCTAATTTAATTCATGCTTCTGGTGATGAAGAGGAGGCAAAGCAAGAGATTAGTCATTGGTTTACAGATAAAGAACTTTATGATTATCACACAGCACACGAACACTTTACTCAAGTAAAGAAAAAATAACTTCTTTCCTTTTTATATCCTATAATTTTACATTTCCTTCGTATTTTTGTATAATTCCTTTGTTTCAGTAATCATGCCTGTACAACAGTGTACTTGGTGTGAATTACTGTACAAGAGTGAGAGAGGATGTCCTAATGGACTATGAACAGTTCCAGGCTCTATTGCAGGATAGGGTCAAAGAGGCTCGAATTAAGTTGGCACAAGAGGAGCATGATCTTGGACTCTTGATGATACTTCTTCACAGGAAGAATCGGGGCCAAGATGTTGAAGAGAAGATACTCTCTTTGATGGAGAAGTATCTCTATCACATCCGAATCGGACAGCTTGACCTCCCTCTGCGAGTCGTGAATCCTTTGCTAGAGGCTGGGTTTTCAACAGTGGGCGATGTGCTCGCCGATGAACTGGCAGAGAGACTGTTGAACTCCAGAAATTTTGGGCCACGAGCCCTCGAGGTCTTGGCCAGAAATCTGGAGGAGAAAGGGTACCGTATTCCTAAAGGATGGAAGAGGTACCTTCCTCAAGGATAGGTCTGCTAGCTTGGGTGAGTATTCTGATCTCGTTTCCTCTCTCACTCAAGCTTTTTTAATTCTCAAAAGAGAATCTAATCTTTAGTATTTACATGTATAGTGGATTTTTTAAATTTGTCTTCAAATTCTTCTAAAGTTAATGCAGAGTCTAAAGTATAATCTGCAACTTTTGTCCTTTGTAATCCTGCAAGAAAGCCTCCAGTATGAAGTTTTTCTCCAATATCTCGGGCAAGTGCACGAATATATACACCAGGGCCTGTTATAACTTTTAATTCAAGGGTAGGGTATGTATAAGAAAGTATTTGAATGTCATATATTTTAACTTTTCGGGGTTCGAGTGTAATGTTTTCACGGCGTCTCATCCTTCTATATGCTGGTACCCCAGAAAGCTTGATTGCACTGTAGTTGGGGGGTGTTTGGTGCACTTCTCCTATGAATGATTTAACAGTCTTTTCTACCATTTCTGAGTCAGGAATTTTATCGATTACTATTTGCATTTTTTCTCCTTCTGCATCGTCTGTAGTGCTGTGAAAACCAAGCTCAATTTTTGCAATATATTCTTTTTTCCCTTTTACGAACTGATCTAACTGTTTTGTAAACTCACGGGTAATTGCGATCACCAATACTCCTGAAGCAAGAGGATCCAACGTTCCTCCATGTCCAACTCTTTTTATTCCTGTTATTTTTCTTATTCTGTGTACAACATCATGGGATGTCATTCCAATAGGTTTATTGATTGCAAAGATATTCATGTGTGTGGATACTTTATATAATTAGGACAACTCCTATGCAGCTTACAATTCCTGCTATTATTTTTAGAATAAGAGATTTCCTTTCATTCAGGAAAAAGATTGCAGCAAGAACAGTAAGTACTGTAGACGTTTGGAAAATTGCTCCTATCTGAGCAGCATTATTTCCTAATTTATAAGCATACAATGTTGTTAATGCAGATATACCAAAAAGTGTTGCAAGTCCCCCTATTCTCCAAATAGATGTATTTTTAACAATTGAGATAATCTCAGGAGTTTTTTTAGGATACAGAGCCCAGATAACAAGTGCTGGTAAGAAAAATCCGAATGTAAGGTAAGATGGGACATCAAATGTACGTACAACGAACGCATCATTAATAAGAGATATTGCAAAAAGTATTGCTGCTACTATTGCAAAAAGTTCTCCTTTTTTAAATGAGATTTTTGTCTTATTTGAAGAGACAAGAATGACACTTCCTAAAATAAGGAGAGTGCCAATAAATTGTTGAATGGTAAATACTTCTTGTAAAAATAAAACTGCACAAATAATTTGCCATATTGCACGAGTTGAAAAAAGAATGACAAAAATTGATGCCTCTGTAGATTTAAGTGATTTATATATAAAAAGATTAGCAAGTCCCCATAATACAGGCATAGCAATAAGGTGTGGCCATATTGTTGAAAGATCAGGAATTTCAAATCCTTGCGAGAGTGCAAAAATACCTACAAGAAGCCCTGTAATTAACTGAGTAACGACAGAGTATGCAACAGGATCACTTTTATCATCTTTCAGTAGCACTCGTTGTAAAAGACGAGCGAATACTTCAGAGCCAATACTAACAATAAGAAAGAACTGCCATGACATCGCCTGATTATATCAATAAAAAGTATATTCTGACTAGAATACGATAATTTAGGTTATGCGGAATATAGGGAGGAAGGTTCTATACGAAAATAACCTTGTGTATGAATGGAGTATTAAGTTATCAAAACTTTATCTAGATTTTCCGGAATCCAGTACTGAATCTTGTTTTCAGGTAACAATAGGACTCTATTCGGTTGTAGTTCTTCTACAAATTCTGGTGTGTGACTGACAAATAACATACTTCCTGTATAACTTTTTAAAGCATCTAAAATAATACGCTGAGACATGACATCAAGATATGTTGTTGGTTCATCAAGAATAAGAAGATTGTAATTTTGTAGCATAAGCATTGCAATAGAGAGTCTTGTTTTTTCTCCTCCTGAAAGCGTACTCACTTGTTGATAAATTCGTTGTCCTGGAAAGTTAAATTTTGTAAGAATAGGGCGGAGAGCATGTTCTGGTACTGCGCTTACTGACTGAACGTTTTCAACAATAGATTTGTCAAAATCAAAAGTCTCAAATTCTTGTGAATAATATCCTATCTTTAAATTTTGATCACGAATTACTTCGCCTGCATCTGCATCAAGTATTCCAATAAGTATTTTAATAAATGTACTTTTACCAGCACCGTTGGGCCCAATAAGTGCTACTCGTTCCCCTCTCACAATTGATAAAGATACATCTGCAAGTATCATTTCATAGTCATACATTTTGACAATATTTGTTGCTTTGATCGGTATCTCTCCGACAGGATGGGGTTCGGGAAGATGGATCACAATTTTTTTAATCTCTGGCGGTAATTCAGGCAGGCTTTCTCTCAGTTTCTCTATTCTTTTACGTAACATTGTACGTTGGCGGACGCCTTTTTTGGATTTATTTCGTTGCATCTTTTTTAACCCTGCTTCCATTCGTTTAATATGTTTCTGTTCATTGAGGATTTGTCTTTTTTCAAGCTCATCGTGTTCCTTTTTAAGACGAAGATACTGAGTATAATTGCCTGTATATTCATCTATTTTTTTTGTGTGTGGATTGAGTGCAAGTACAGCATTGATTTGTGCATCAAGTAGCGCAAGATCATGTGAGATTATAACTAATGTTTTTGGATAGTTTGACAAAAATCCCATAACCCATTTTTTACCGGCTGTATCAAGAAAGTTGGTTGGCTCGTCAAGCATCAGGATATCAGGCTGTTCTAATAATGCACGGAGTAGGGCAAGCTTTGTTTTTTGCCCACCACTCAAATGTTTGGGAGATTCAGAGAGAGTAATATCTTCCATTTCTAGTTCTCTGATCATTTGTAGTAATTCAAAATCTTCATGCTTATTATTCGGGTCAATAAATTCTCTAATATTGGATGAGTTATCAAGTATAGGGTCGTGTTTAATTTCTTGTGGAACATAGCCAATTTTACCTACTACTTCGATAGTCCCTGATTGAGGATCTTCCAGGCCGTTTAGAAGTTTAAGCATCGTAGATTTACCAGCACCATTTGGACCTACTAATCCTACTTTGCGATTTGCACCAATAGTAAAAGACACACTATCAAAAACAGGACCAAATCCATATGAATATGATAATTTTTTAACTTGAATCATGCAGTTGATTATCTCGGATTAGAAGTGAAATTGCAAAAAGAGTACCCCCGATAGGAGTCGAACCTACAATCTTTCCCTTAGGACGGGACTGCTCAATCCATTGAGCTACGGGGGCATTGGAAGTATTATACAAAATATTGTTACGAGTATTGTATTTTGAAAGTATTAGTCGTAAAATGCCGGTTAATATGAGTGAAAGGTTATCTCGATTAGGTTCATTTGAGCCGCAGATATGTGTAAGCCTGGATAGTACACGACCTAGAATGGCTAATCTATCTAATTCATCTGAAGTTATTATTCCAAACTATCCTTCTGGACTTCCGACAGTAAATATAGAAATACCTAATAATCAAGAATCATATAGATTACAATATAATCCCAAAATTAGTGAGGGGACAGGAATAAATATACACGAATTCTTAAATGGTCTTTCATATTCTGATTATTATGAGAGTTTAGAACGTATTTTCCAAGAGACAGAATCATATTGTACATATACTGAAGAGAAAGGTGTAGAGTTTGGTATATCAAAAGATAATATTCTTATGTTTGTAGACAATGACAGACAGGTATTTTTACATCCTCACCTTGCACAATCAGGATTTAAGACAGATGGTACAATAAATTCCGTACCTGGGCTTGGGTTAAATTATAGTTTGGATTTGTCTGGAAAACCTACTTCATTTGAATGTACTTCTCAGTTATATAAAAGGGGGGATATGTTTTTACAAACATATATAGGGGTACAAATAAAGAGTCCTTTTTTAGAATCTCTTCGTATCAATACCAAAGCACAGCTAGAGGGTCTTCATTGGGATGATGAGTTTGCAAAATTTGTCATAGATCATTATATTAAAGCAGAGGTCTCAAGAAGACCAATATAATTGACTTATTATTAAGATTAAATTATTATATCTCTATGGCAAAAAAACCAACAAAAAAAGAGTTAAAAGAACTTCGTCGCATGGAACATGAACAACAGCAGCGTTCCCAATCAACAGTTACTCCTACTAGATCAAGTGAAGATACTATGAAATGGATTACCTTTGGAGTAGTTGCAACAATAATTGTTGGATTGATAGGCTTTATTATCTACTCAAGTCAGCAAAAGAAAGCCGAACAAGAACGTCTTGCAAACACACCAGTGACTATTGAAAATACTGGGTGGGTTACTGGAGCAACTGATTCAGCTTCTGTAACGTTAGTTGAGTTTGCAGATTTCCAGTGTCCTGCATGTAAAGCAAATGAACCATTTGTAGAACAAATTCTAGCTGATTATCCTGATGATGTGAGATTTATGTATAAGCATTTTCCTTTGACTTCAATTCATAAAAATGCTCAGGCAGCAGCAATAGCTGCAGAAGCTGCAGGAAAGCAAGACAAGTTCTGGGAGATGCACAATTTACTTTTTGAAAAACAAGCTGAGTGGGAAGGACTTGGAGCTGGCCAAGTCC
>JBDHUV010000045.1:0-5770 GCA_039809365.1 Candidatus Levyibacteriota bacterium | reverse complement strand
AGTTGTTCATCCATATCATTATCGGGGACAAGACGGATTTGCAGATATTGAAGAATTTAAAAAACTGGTAAATGAGAGAGATCCAAGTATCACTGTAGACATTCTTGACTTCTATCCTGAAGAGAAATAATTCTCCCTCTTGTATTCGGTTTCATATCTTGTATACAATCAAGATATGATGAAGTCCAATAAGCTCATCTTAATCATCGCACTCGTTGTCCTGATTGCTGGTGCTGGTTTTCTCTACTTTAAATCTTCTGGAAGCTCTCTTAATCCTCTATCTCAAGACCCAATGAAAGATATGGAAAAAGCCATCTCTGGTTCAGGTTCTGTAAAATGTGAGTTTGTAGATGAAGAAGGGAGAAATATTACAAGTTATGTAAAGGATGGAAAAATTAGAGTAGACTCAACAGGTGGGGTAGATGAAGAAGAGAGAAGTATGATATTTAAAGGAGAGAATATCTGGACATGGGATGTTGCATCTAAACAAGGATTTACCATGAGTGTGCCAGAAGATGATCCTGAATCAGATATAGAGGCAACTGAAGGGGATACTGGTCAGGAAGAAGCGCTTAGCGAAAGAGAAAAAATACAGTCTGAGATTGAAAAATACAAAGAGAGCTGTAAAAATGAGTCTATCTCTGAAAGTCTGTTTGAAGCACCTTCTGATGTAACGTTCCAAGATATGAGTTACTTCCTTAAAGCTCTCCCAGATATGCCTACTCAATACTAATACGTTAGTCTCTTAGTTATTGATATGTTTTGTTTCTCGCATTTGTTCAACTGTCTGTTTTAGTTTTTCAAGCAACTCCATTTTCTTGACAATCTCATTCAGTAGATTGTGTTCAATATCGATAAAAACATCCTGATTTTTTTTCTTTGCCCGTGCAATTGTAGTTCTCCAGTGATACCACTCTGATGTTTTGAGTTCTTCATATACTTCTTCTTGTTCAATAATCTGGTTTTCAATCTCTACTAAAATATTCTCAAGACTTTGGATTGTATTCTCAGCGTTAAAAATATGAGAAGAGTTGTTCTGAAGTTTTTTAAGAGTATCCATGTTTTTCTCCTGATATGCTCTGTTAATCAGTTTCATCATTTCTTCTCTTCTCGATTTTTCATTTTGATCTTGTACTAAGTCTGGGTGAAATTTACTGACTAACTGTTTCCATAGATTTTTAATTTGTGGGTCTTGAGATTTATCTGCAGACTCAATTCTCATCTCATATATTTTTTGATCTCTTTGCATCTGTTCTCTCTCTTTGTGAAGTTTGTGCTGTTGTGCATAGTATGTATCATCAAGTTTTTTTACTGCATCAGAGTACGTATATCCTTTTTCTAATAGTTCTATAAGATTTCTATAGTAAATAATATCTAAGTCTTGTTGGTTACTTTTATGGAAAAGTTGGCCAACTCGTACTGTATACTCTTGGCGTATCATATCTAACTCAACACGCAATAGCTCACATTTCGTAATAAGTGAGACAAGCTTTTTCTTTTGCTTTTCAATTCTTTCTTGTAAATCTTTTTTCTTTCTTTCTTCAACAGTACTTTTTATGAGTGAATGTGTCATAAAGGGTATCTATCATACCATACAGTGAAAAGAGGGAGGGAAAAAAAGTTATTTTGGTTGGTAGTTTGTAAACTCTTGGGCACAGCTATTTCCTGAGCAAGCGACACAACTATAGGTAAAATTACCAACAATAGCGTCATGATGAATTTTATCATTGACCCACCAATTAAAAGCAGATTCTTCTGTTCTCATAGAAATAATATTTTCAGTATTCCAGTAATCTAAATTACGTGCACGAAGTCCGCTGTGCATATCTCCTGAAGCAATCTCTGCACTAATCTCTGGAGCTCTTGACGCTGCAAGAGAGCATGTTTTGTCATCTTTTTGAAACTCAGGTAATCCTCTTTCTTTCCTATATGCATTACTCATCGCAAAAAGTTTTTCTGGGTCAAGTCCGCCTGTATTTTTCATAGTCTGGTTTGTCGTTTGTTGGGTAGAAGTTGGAGAAGGGGTTTGAGTAGGAGTGGGTGTCTTTGTTGGAGTCGCTTCTGTTTTTGGTTCAGATACTTTTTTTGTAGGTTGGGGTGTTATGGTTACCTTTGGTGTAGTCTCTTTTTGTTTTGTGTTAATTTCTTCTCCAACATCGTCAATAATAATGGGGAGTTGTGTTGAGATGTATGGAGTAGAAGGTTTTTGTTGAGTATCAGGGGGAGGAGGTGCTTCTTGCTCAGATTTGATGTGAGCTTGAGCATATACTTGTGTACCTCCAACTAAGAAAATAGTGATGATACCAGAAAAAAGCACCGTATGAATTGTTCGGGAATTCATATGCAGTATTTAGTATACTCGTACTTTTGGAAAATATGCAAGTTATAGGCAGAAAATGGGTTATGTAACAATACGTTCCCAAGGAAAAATATCTCTTCCAAAATGTCCATAAGAAGCAGTTTTTGCATAAATTGGGCGTTGCAAGTTAAGACCTGAGATAATCCCAGATACTGATGTGTCAAGTAAAGAGTCCATGAATTTTTGAATACGTGCGTTGCTTACTTTCTCTGTTCCAAATGTCTCTACTTCTTGCATGAGTGGTTTCTTTGCTCCAATAAAGTATGCAAGTCTTACCTCTGCTTTTTCAGCAAGATTGTTTGCAACAATATTTTTTGCAAGATACCGTGCTGCATATGCTCCAGATCTATCTACTTTTGTAGGGTCTTTCCCACTAAATGCTCCTCCACCTACTCTTGCATATCCTCCATATCCATCTACCACTATTTTTCTTCCTGTGAGTCCTGTGTCACTCGTAGGTCCTCCAATATGCCAGATGCCTGTTCCATTGATAACGATATCTTTTTTGGGAAATGAGTAGTTATACTGTTCGAGTACAGGAAGTACTACATGTGAGTAGAGATCATTGCGTAACTGAGTATTTTTAATATCCTCTTTATGAGGAACAGCAAGCACAATCGACTCAACCCCTGTTGGTTTCCCATTTTTGTATACAATTGTTACTTGGGTTTTTCCATCTGGTCTTAAATATGGGAGAGTGGTAGTTCGTGCAGTGTCTATTGCCTCTGCGAGTTTGTGTGCAAGAATGATAGGAAGAGGCATATACTCAGGTGTTTCATTACAGGCATATCCAAACATCATGCCTTGATCTCCTGCTCCTTCTAAATCTACTCCTTGTGCTATCTCTGGTGATTGTTGATGGACAAGTACTTCAATAGGTGATTTATACGTAAATTGGAGAATATCTTGAGTATATCCCAATTTTTTTATTTGTTCTCTAGCTATTTTTTTGTAGTCTAATTTTGCAGACGTTGTTACTTCTCCTGCAATCACTACTTTATTACAAGTGGCAAGTGTCTCAACTGCTACTCTGCTTTTGGGATCGTGTGCAAGCGCAGCATCAACAATACTGTCTGATATGTAATCGCAGATTTTATCTGGGTGTCCTGAGCAAACAGACTCTGATGTAAATGTTGTTACCATAAAAAAACCTCTCAATATCCGAGAGGTCATTTTATGTTTTGTCCAGTTTCCTAGACCGCATTTTCTTGAAAAAGAATAAGCACCGTGTGTCCTCTCGGTTGCTGTCCTTGTAATACCAAGGATCTCTTAATGCATAGTTATTAAATCAAATGGGAGTAAAAAATGCAATGAGCCTAAGTGTCAAGATTTTGTCATGAAAGAAGGTGGGTGTTGTCAAGCACATAGCTAAAAAGTGAGTTAGAGTTAAGACATGGACAGAGAGGGGGTGAATATATATGACAGTCTCTATGAATAGGCGGCATTTACAAGACTATCTTTCCTTTTATTATACGTATATGGTACCTACACCATCATTTTCTGGATTACATAGGGAGATGTATACAGAAGAAGACAGTACGGAAGAGGAAAGTGAGCAGGTAAGCCAACCAGTAACTTCGGATGAAGTATAAGAGACGATATATACACTATGTTTCTTTTGTCCTGCCATCCTCCATAAGCATTATTACTGAGACACGAATCTCTTTTTAGAGAGAAAAGTATTTCTCCTTTTAGTTTTTGACAAATACCAGTATAATGTCCTCATCATGCCTGCTGATAAATTTTCTGCAATTTGGGTTTCTCATTCATCAATAAATGATTTTCTAAAATGCCCTCGTGCATATTTTCTGAAAAATATATATAAAAATCCAGATACTGGAAGAAAAATTCAAGTTGCTCTTCCCTACATGTCTCTTGGTATCGCTGTACACGATACAATTGAGTCACTTTCTGTACTTCCTACAGAAAGACGTTTTAGTGAATCTCTTATGGACAAATTTGAAACTTCATGGAAAAAAGTAAGTGGTAAAAAAGGTGGATTTGAATCTGAAGAAACAGAAAATGGATATAAAAGTAGAGGAAGAGCAATGATAGAAAGAGTATGGAAAAATCCAGGACCATTAAAAAACTTGGCAGTGAAAATAAAAATGGATATTCCTCACTACTGGCTTTCAGAAGAAGACGGAATCATTCTGTGCGGACAGATTGATTGGCTTGAGTATGATCAAGATACAGATAGTGTCCACATTATAGATTTTAAAACGAGTAAAACTGAAGAGAATAAAGAGAGTCTCCAACTCCCTATATATCAATTATTAGTAACAAACTGTCAGTCCCGACCTCTTACAAAGGCAAGTTATTGGTATTTGGAAATGAGTGATGAGCCGACTGAAGTAGAGTTGTGTAATTTAGATCAAGCGCAGCAAGATATCCTCAAAATTGCTCGCCAGATGAAAGTAGCTCGTCAGTTAGGAAGATTTAAATGCAGTCACGAAACAGGTTGTTTTGCGTGTAGTCCTTATGAATCAGTTATTAAAGGAGAGGCAGAGTTTGTAGGCGTTGATGACAGAAATAAAGATGTGTATATCCTCAAACAGCAAATTCCTGAGGAAGATCTCAGTGAGATACTTTAGAAATGAGTCCTCTTGACAAACATAAGTCATTTCCCGTAACGTATATTTATGCGGACAAAATATAATTTTGCTATTGCTGTTTTTCTCGTCTTATTTACCGTATCTCCAGTATTTGCACACGATGGTGAAGTGCATGAAGGAGCAACAGAACCCCAAGTATTGCCTGCACAAACAAACATGGCTGTAGAAGCCCCATTACCAGTAAATCCTGTTATGAGAGATGCAGTAAAAGATCTAAAAACAACTATTAACGAAAAAAGAGATGCTGCAAAAGAAGCAGCAAAAATACGAAAAATAACGCTCAAAGAAAAACTAGAAGAATTTCAAGATATGCAGAAAAAAGCTGTTATGCAACGCCTTGATACAAGATTTGAAACAATTAATGATAAAAGTACACAAAGATGGACAACTGCATTAGAACAAATGACAACTATAGTAGATAGAGTAAGCTCTGAAGCTGCAAATCTTGAAAAAGCAGGAGGAGATACTACTGAAGTGATGTCTGCAGTAACTCGAGCACGTACAGCAATTACGACTGCAGAAACTGCAGTAACGACTCAGGCAGGAAAAACATATGTTATGTCTGTATCATCAGAAACTGGAGCACAAATTGCTGCAAACACTACCGCCATGCAGTTTAGAACAGATTTTAGAAATACATACACTTCAGTTCTGAAAGCAAAAGAATCAGTAAAAGATGTAGTAGAAGAGTTCCAATCAGCATTTCAAGCTTCAATCAATTTCAAACCAGTTGCAAGTGAGAGTGCAAATGTAGGAGAATAAGACTATGGATGATAATCAAAACACACCAAATGTT
>JBDHUV010000044.1:0-6072 GCA_039809365.1 Candidatus Levyibacteriota bacterium | reverse complement strand
ACAGAGTTTATTATCAAAAGTATGAGTGATAAAAACATCATCCATGCCATAACTGTCATATGAGTGTAGTGTAGGGGAATGAGATAAGAACGAGAATAATATACTGTAAGAATTTTGCAATGAGAAAAGTGGATTACCGCTTCACAAGTTTTGAAGTAGATACAATCTCTAGAATCTGACCATCTTCTCGCTCAATTGTATTGCTTCCTGAAAGTCTCTGGTATTCCTGTAATAAATCAGAGATAGTTGCTTGAACTTCTTTCATCTCTTCTTTTATCCCTTTCATTTTTTCAGCAATCTTTATTACATCAGGTCTTTTCATTATTTGTTGCTTTGTCCCTGATTTAACTTTATTCGCCTCATTTGCCTGTTCAAGATGCTGTCTGTATGTCTGATCATTTTCAAGTACATTATCTACCATCTCTTTTTGTTCTCTATACTGTTTTTGTAATGTATCTATTGTGGTTAAATTACTTCTAATAAGATTTTCTAGACTGAGGTATACAGTACTCTGATCAACAGATACTTCTGGTTCTTCTGTACTTTCTGTTACAGTAACTTCTTCAATAACAATCGAGTCTTGTTCGTTTGGATCTTGAGATTGGTTATCCATCGTCTATACACTATACTGAAAAAAACGTATAGAAATCAAGATGCAAATTTTTTAGATAAATTATTCGTATAATAATAAAGGGTTAATACGATATGGTACAATTTCTGTATGACACAGAATAATAAATACGGTGGCGTTATCTGGACAAATCACGCATTAGAGCGGCTAAATCAGCGATATATGCCCCAATCTATGGCTCTTGAAGCATTCCGCACCCCTGATAAAACAATACCTGGAAAAAAAGCACATACAACAGAGTTTCAGAAAAAAATAAATACTTATTATGTTACCGTCATAGCAACAAAAAATGAGAAAAATGAGTGGGTACTTCTTTCTTGTTGGGTAGACCCGCCAATGCCTGGTTCAATTGATATCAAAAAAAGAAAAGCATATTTGGATTACAAGAATGGGTCATTCTGGAAGAAAGTGTGGATCACTGTTAAACAACAGTTTGGAATAGGAAATTATTAAAGGCTTGGTACTCGATTGAGGTATGAGCGGAACGTAGTAACGTCAGCATTTTTTCTCAACTCTGTAATAAATGACTGATACTTCTCATTCATTTTTTGTTCTGTTAAACTCGCTTTTACTTGGTCACGAACTGTTTTTTCATCTTGTCCTTCAGGAATCATCTCTTTATTTTTTTCAATATAGTCCTCAACTTCTTTATCTGTTACGGTAACTGTCCCAACCATTTTCTCAATAGATTTCTGAACTTTGTAGTTTTCTCTGAGACCTTCCATTGTCCATCCTAAAGAGGCAAGCTCACTATCAAGAGATCTTCCTGCTTCTTTTACCTGTGCTTCTGCTTTTTTTACTTCACTGTCGATTTCTTCATCACTCACTACAATATTTCTTTTCTTTGCTTCTTGCAAAATAAGCATTTTATCGATCATTACATTTACTACATCAGACACATCACTCTGTTTTACTTTCTCCATTTCATTTAACACATCAAGTTTTGTAACTGGTTGGCCATTTACTTTTGCAAATAAATATTTATCTTGGAAAAAATAGAGGAGAGCAACAATAAGTACAACTCCTAATACGACTGCAAGTTTACCCCAGTGGAGAGTAGGAGCATGCATTCTTTTCGGTAAAGAAGTTACTTTAGAAACTACTGATTGGGAAGATTCTTTTTTTACCGGTTTTTTAGTACTTGTGGTACTTTTACGACTAGCCCTCTTAGTTGTAGATTTTGTAGAAGTTGCCATTACAAGCTATTATAACAATATCAAGACTAATTGCAATACATTATTTTAGTCATAGAGGGGAGCTTTAGTATAGTGTTCTACAAATCGTAATAATACGTCCATATCAAATGGTTTTGGAATAAATTCATCTGCTCCTGCTTCAATAACACTTTGACGAATATTCGGGTGAGCAGACATCATCAGAATCGGTATTTGTTGGGTCATTGGAGTAGTTTTGAGTCGCTTTGCAATATCTCTCCCATCATCTCCAGATAACAACACATCTAAAACTACTAAATGAGGTTTTTTTGTGAGAGCAACTTTTAAGGCTGTTTTTGCATCATGTGCTGTACACACTGCATATCCTTCATATTCAAGTAATATTTGAATCGCTTCTAAAATAGAAGAATCATCGTCTACTACGAGTATTTTACCCAGCGTATTTGAATGATTGTTATCTTCCATAAATCCTACACATTTTTTCTCCAAAAAATTAACATGTATTAGAACATGTACCTCTAGTATATCTACTATAAGTATTGTACCTGTTAATTTGTAACGATAGTCTCAAGTTTTTGTAAGAGTTTATTAAGAACCTGGAGAAGAATAAGAGAAAGTTATTTAGCTACAAAACTTGAAAAAAGCATGGCACAGCTATTTCCTTGACACGCTACACATGCATGAGTGTAATTTCCAAGAATAGCACTTCTGTGAATAGGAGAGTTCATCCACCATGTTACTGCTTGTTGTTCAGTATTTTGATGGATCATATTTTCAGTTAACCAATAAGGAATAGATGGCTGGCGTCTTTTAAATCCAGCATGCATATTCCCATTTACAAAAATCTCTGCATATAACTCAGGAGCTCGCTCATTAGCAATAGCGCACAGTTCTGAACTTTTTTCAAACGGAGCAAGACCATTTTGTACACGAATATCATTTACCATTGCAAAAATAGTATCAGGATTTAATCCATTTCCAGTAGGTTGGCTTATCTCAGGATTTACTGCAACTGCAGCTTGAACTGCAACAGTAGGACTTGGAACAGCTGTTGTGGTTGGTACAGTTGTTGGTGTTGCCATTGCAACTTCATAGGTATGAGCAAATGCAGGTCTTTGTTCTTTTTTAGACGATGTTATTGCATATAACCCTTTTGTTGCTTCCTGTGGTAATGATGTTACTGAAGAGTCAGTAAGATGATAAATATCTGCAGGCATACATACATCTGCGATTTTCCCACACAAAGGAGAAAGGAAGTAACCGGAGCAGAAGTCGGCCTTCGATGTGGGGTTGTTTGTTTGGAGATTTTGCGTAGCAGCAGAAGCAAATGTAAGGCCTCCGCTGTAAAGAGTAAATATGATGGCAAGAATACTTGCAATCATTTGCTTTTTAAGCATATTTTTTCGAACTTTGGGATAATATCATGTGAAACTTGAATAGTCAAGTTTTTGGGGTATATTTGATCACAATTATTGATCATTTAGCCTCAAAACAAAAAATCACTAGAGCCACTTTTTGTAGTATAAAAAGAACAAAGCGAGGAGTGATGCGAGTACTGTAGAAAGGGTAATTGCAGAGAATGCATAGGAGTATTCATCAAACGGAACATTCACATTCATACCAAAAAGACTCGCAACAATAGTAGGAATCGTAAGGATAACCGTTAATGAGGTAAACAGCTTAATAATTTTATTCAAATTATTGGTAAATATAACCTGGTATGAGTCTCGAATACTTCTAATACTTCTTAAATTAACTGAACAGATATCTGCAGATTGCTTAATACCAACCAATAAATCCTGAACTAAATCAGCATCTTCTTCATACAGACTTATAAATTTCCCAGATCGAATCGCTTCAAATACATTATTCATGGGGACCAGTGCAGTAATATATTGATTTAAAACCTCCTCAGTTTCAGCAAGTCGGACAAAATCTTTTGTATCAATCTGAGAAAAATCATGAGTACTACGAGACACACTGGTACGTAATTTTTTAATTTGTACCGTATATTCGTGCGCAAGACGAAGAAGCATTCGTAATACTACTTTAGATTTTTGTGTAGTAGCAATCGATGTTTTTTGATCCAAAATATATGTAATAACTGAGTTCTTATTTGAAGAGATAGTAATAAGATATTTATCTGTAGTAATAATCGTTAACAAATCTGTATACAGCTCTCCTTCAGATACTGATGGAGTTCTGACAAACATTAAAATCCCTTCTTCTTGTCTTTCCATACGAGGGACTTCATAGTTATCAAGACTATCTTGTAAATCGTGCATACTCAAGCCTGTTAACTCAGATACTTTTTTTAAATCTTCTTCTGTAGCTCTTTCAACATTAATCCAACACCCTGCACGGACTGAGTCTATCTTTTTAAATTTTTTATCTTTTACGGTCTTAAAATATACTTCTAACATTGGTAAACTTCCTTTCTCCTTCATTATACTTCTCAGATTACAGAGAACACAAGCACTAGGCAATAATTTTATTTTTAATTTTTCTTCTCCATTGTCACAACGTAGCGGTTAAGAGTATACTAACAGCATGCAGTTTAAGTTTATATCATGGAATATTTGGGGTGGGAAGAACCGAGATCAAGTTGTCTCTTTTTTGCAAAATACTCCCTTTGATATTCTTGCACTTCAAGAAGTAACAGTCAGAGATAATCAAGGGAATCTTGAAAATGATGCACTCATCATTGCTGAAAAACTGGGATATCATGTAACATATGCAACAGCGTTTCGTACAGATCGACACGAAACAGTCTATGATTTAGGAAACGCAATTATTAGTAAATATCCAATAGAAAAAACACAAGTACATGAACTCAGTGATCTTTCTCAATATGAAAAGAATTCAACAACAGAGCCTCGAAATGCAGTACAAGCAGATATTAGAGGAGAGGACGGAACTGTTATTCATGTCATCTCTACTCATCTTGGATATTCTCAAGATTTACAAGCGACTCCACTTCAAACGTACCAACTAAACAAACTTCTCGAATTAGTACCCCGAGAAAAGACAGTATTAATGGGAGATTTTAACAGCGAACCGACGAGTACAATTATCCAAAGGCTTTCTGAAGAGTTTGTTGTATTAAACCATCTGACAAATCCTTCTTGGACTAATTTTAAGAACCCTTCACATCCCCAACACCGTATCGATTATATTTTTACAACTAATGACATACACACTCATTCATTTTCAATTGAAAACTCTCAAGCATCTGATCATTTTCCACTATTTGCAACTCTTGAAGTATAAAAAGAAATTAAATAACAAGTTCAAATAAAACAAAGAGGATATAAAACATCAGGAGGATTAATCCTTCTGAACGAGATATACTTTTTTCTGAACGAGCAAAGAAATAGAAGAAAACGACCGCAATTAAAGTAAATGCATAAATAATATAGAACTGTTCTGAGGTCACAATATTTCCTCTTTGTACAACTGTAAAAAGTCCAAGCAAAAATGAATTGGCAGCAGCAGAACCAAGATAATCACCAAACGCCACATCTTTTTTCCCTTTGAGAACTGAACGAATCGCAATCGATAACTCAGGCAAATTTGTACCAACAGAAAGGAGAATAAGACCAATAATAAAGGGAGAGATTGAAAATACATCTGCAAAATATTCTGTTTTATCTACAATAAGTGCACTTGAGACAAATACTAATGCAACTCCTGCAATGACTTTTCCAATATCAAGAAATGAATATGATTTCTTTGCAAGAGCTTCGGTAGACTGCTCTGAAAGTATGCCTTTTTTTGATTGTACAAATACAAGAACAGCAGCATACGAAATAAGCATGACTATACCTTCAATCAAAGATATTTTTTGATCTAATACATAGAATGAAGGAAGAGAAACAACAACAAGTGAAGCAATCATCCGTTTTTTATCAAAATCTGATGAAAGCTTTATTCCATTCCCCAATATTGCCAGAGCAGGAATAACCAACAAAAACATTACCACAATACCTCCAAGTAAAGTACCCACGATAATCTCTGGGTCTTCACTCGCAATTGCTGAGACTCCAACAGAAAACTCTGGAATAGAAGTAAGTAATCCCAATATAAAAAAAGAGAGAGCAAATGAAGAGAGTTTAAGTTTTTTTGCAAGTCTATCTGCAGCAGAGACAATAAGACCACTTCCTACCCAGATAAAGAAAAAAGCGGCAAGGAAAAGAAGAATATTAATAACCATACTGTATAATTCTACTCAAGTAAAAACAAATTACGCAAGTGAGAGAAATTATG
>JBDHUV010000043.1:0-6093 GCA_039809365.1 Candidatus Levyibacteriota bacterium | reverse complement strand
CTCACTTTGCTATACTTTTAATATGGATGATAGTATAATACCCTCCAGTTCTCATAGAACTCATACAAAAATCACTACAAAAGTAAAATATATTGCTATTAGCAGCATAAAAAAGTTTAGTGAATTACGTACACAGATTAAAGAAAAGGGATTTATACCAACTATGAAAGATTTTATTTCCGAACTATACCAGAGTGGGAAAAAACCCTTTCTGTATTTATTTATACTTGGGCTTATTGCCCTTATACTAACCCCTATTTTTACTTATCTATATTTTGTGAGAGATCTCTCAAGCAAAGAAAGTATAATGACCCGCAAAAATGAAGGAGTCATCCTTCTTGATCGAAATGAAAAACCATTTTTCACTTTATATGAAGCAAAAACAAAAAAAGTAGTACCTATAGATAAAATATCTGAGGACGTACAACATGCAGTTATAGCAGTTGAAGATAAAGACTTTTACAATCACAAAGGGTTTTCAATTGAAGGATTTGGACGTGCAATTATTGCAAATATTAAAAATGAAAGCCTTTCTCAAGGAGGATCTACTATTCCTCAACAACTTGTAAAAAATACCCTACTCACTCAGAACAAAAACTTTTTACGTAAGTATCAAGAGCTATTCCTTGCCATTGAAGTTGATAGAAGATACTCAAAAGAAGATATTTTAGAAATGTATCTGAATACCTCATATTTTGGTGAGGGGGCATTCGGCATACAAGACGCTGCAAAAACATATTTTTCCAAAGATGCAAAAGATCTTACATTAGCAGAGAGTGCCTTAATGGCTGCTATTCTTCCTGCTCCTTCTGCTTTATCACCAATTACAGGTAATCAAGAACGCGCGTTTGAACGTCAGAAATTAGTTCTCAAACTAATGAAAGATCAAGGATATATTACGGAAGAGCAACGAGTTCAGGCTACAGAAGAAAAAATAACATTTAACCCATCATCTGAATCTATAAACGTTGTTGCTCCACATTTTGCTTTAATGGTAAAAGATCAATTGATCAAAGAATATGGGGAACAAAAAGTAGCTGGTTCAGGATTTATTGTTAAAACAACCTTAGATCTTCAAGGACAAGAATATGCACAAAATGTTGTAAAAACGCAAGTTGCAAGACTTGCAAGAAATGACGTGACTAATGGAGCTGCCGTAGTTATGGATCCTAAAACAGGTGAGATCCTTGCACTTGTTGGAAGTCATGACTGGGCAGACGAAACAAACGGGAAAATAAATATGGCAGTAAGACCACGACAGCCTGGATCATCGTTCAAACCAATTATTTATGCAAAAGCGCTTGAGGAAAAGCTTATTACTCCAGCTACGCAAATTGAGGATAAAGAGATTACCTTCCCAGGAGGATACAAACCGAAAAACTATGATAATAGATTTAGAGGAAAAGTATTAGTACGATATGCCCTTGCTAACTCTCTTAATATTCCTGCAGTTTTAGTAATGGAAAAAGTAGGAATTGACGATGGAGTCGATTTCGCAAAACAGCTTGGTATAACTACACTTACTCAAAAAGATAGATATGGGCTTTCTCTTGTACTGGGAGCTGCAGAGGTACCACTTACCCAAATGACTGCTGCATATGCAGTATTTGCAAATGAAGGAGTGAGAGAAACCCCTACTACTATATTGTCCATTAAAGATAAGAAAGGGAAAGTTATATATGAGCACAAAGAAGAATCAGAAAGAGTGATGCCTCGTACTGTTGCATTCCAAATTTCCTCAATTCTTTCAGATAATAAATCTCGCTCTAGTACATTTGGGAGTGCACTCAATATATCTAGACAAGCTGCAGTGAAAACAGGAACAACAGAAAATTACAGAGATGCACTTACTATTGGGTATACTCCCCAGATTGTTGTGGGAGCATGGGTAGGGAATAATGATAATACAGAGATGGATAATATTGCAGGTTCTCTTGGAGCAGCACCTATCTGGCGTCAGATTATGGAATACTTCTTAAAAGGAAAACCTGTAGTACAGTTCAAACAACCTGACGGTATTATTAAAATGGAAGTTTGTGCAGAAAATGGATTAAGATCAGAAGTTGCAACAACAAGCGCATACCCTGAGTACTTTTTACCAGGAACTACTCCGAAAGAGAGTTGTAACGAACCAAGCCCTACAACTACAGAGACCCCTACTCCATCTCCTGAAGAAGAACCTGAACCAACACCGACAAATACGCCTGTTCCAACTGCAGTGGTTATTCCAACAAATACGCCCCCTCAAATATCTCCAACTACTATTCCAAATCCAACGAGTGGACCAGGAGGAACTCTCCCAACTATTATCCTGAACCCTTAAGCATCTATAATATAGTATCTAATCTCTTCATGTTGAGGATCTAGCAAATTATATAAATAGGTAATGTCTTCATCACTATGTCTAATACATCCACTACTTCCTAAATCTCCATCAGATAATTTTGACGGATTGTTTGCAGTACCATGCAGTCCAAATGCACCTGGTAATATCCAATCACATTGCCCATTACACTCTTCATAGGGTTGGGGTCCAAAAGGAGGTTCTTGAGAGACAGGAACATCTAACGTTAAAAAGTAGGGAGCTGTTTCAGGATTATCCGGTTGTGCTTGTTTATCTGTAATTATCCAATATTCTCTTCCTATCAATTGTGGAAGCGGCGTCGGGCGCTCTCCTGGAATACCTGTTTTTACTTTAAATGAACGGACATGAATACTCCTTGATTTGTCTCCTGGAACACCTTTATATAAATTTTCTATATCTGACTTTCTTTGCAGCTCAAACCAATAGTTTTCCTGAGTTTGGGTTGTATTATTTGCCGCTTCTGTTTGAGGATCAATAAAAATATTTCTATACCCTACTATTGATACAATCGTCAGAAAAATTAACAATATATTGATACGATTCTTTGAGATCTTCACAAACGCTATTGTAACATAAGAAAGAAAGTAAAAATGCGGTATAATAGGCTGTTATGAAAAACATCTGGCAAGAACTTAAAAAACCATTTTTTATACAAGCTCCTTTAGAACAAGTTTCTGATGTGGTATTTAGAGAAATTCTCTCTTCAATTGGTAAACCTGATGTTCTCTTCACTGAATTTACAAACGTTGATGGGCTCTGTTCAGAAGGTTCTGAAAAAGTATCTAATCGCCTAAAGTTTACAAAGAATCAGCACCCTATTATTGCTCAGATTTGGGGAATTAAACCAGAACACTATAAAAAAGCTGCAGAAAAAATAGTTGAGATGGGATTTGATGGAATAGATCTAAACATGGGATGCCCAGATCGAGATGTAGTCAAAAAAGGGTGTTGCTCTGCTCTTATTGAAAATCATTCACTTGCAAAAGAAATTATTCAAGCAACAAAAGAAGGAGCAGGAAATTTACCAGTGAGTGTAAAAACTCGCATTGGAATGAAAAAAATTGTTACCGAAGAATGGGTATCTTTCTTACTTGAGCAAGACATTGCTAACCTCACAATTCATGGGAGGACTGTTGCAGAGATGTCAAAAGTACCTGCACACTGGGACGAAATAGGGAAAGCTGTTACCGTAAGAAATCAGATGAAAGTCCCTACTCCTATTGTAGGGAATGGAGATGTTCTATCATATGAACAAGGAATTAATTTACATAAACAGTATAACGTTGACGGAATTATGATTGGTCGGGGTATGTTCCAAAATTTCTGGATTTTTGATCCTGCTATAGATCCTCTTTCATTTAGTGTTCCTCAACGTTTACAGTTTCTTGAACGCCATATTATGCTCTGGGATCAAACATGGGGAAAAACAAAAGATTTTAATGTATTAAAAAAATTCTACAAAGTATATATTAATGGATTTGAAAACGCGAGTGAAATACGAAATGACCTTATGCAATTGAGAACAGCAGAAGATACACTCCAATACGTAACCGATTTACAAAAAAAGTTATAATCTTTTTGCGTAAAAGCTCTATTTCAGCTAGTATAAATATATGAAGAAAAATCCAACGGGCTGGATCAACGCTGCCATAATTCTTATCATTATTGGGTTTGGAGTAGCTTTAGCTAAAGGATATCGAGATATAAACTATGTGAACTACCTCAGCTTGCCAGATACTACAACGCTCTATAAACCAATTCTAGAAGTAGGAAAAAATGATAAAAAATCTTTACAACTAAAATCATTTGCAGTTTCAACTCCTATTCCAACTAGTACTCCTATTACACCAGGACAAACTGTTATCCCGACTACTATTGTAAATACTCCTCCTCCTCAACCTCCACCTTCTGATGATAATGTTTGCCCTGGCGGCACTCCTCAAACAAATACATGTACCTGCAAGAAAAACACCGATGAAGTATTATGGTGTAATAGTCCATCCACAGCGTGTAGTTGTCCCTATACTTCAGGACCTGAGATGGAACAATGTCCAACAAGTAGAACAGGCTATTGTTACTTTAGAAAAGAGAAAGAGGGATATACAAAATATGCTAATAATCCTGAATGCTTCTACTCATGTCTAGATAAACCAGTACTTTATTTTTATCCTCTTAGCCCCTTATATGTTGATGTCAAGCTCGATATACCTGGACATGTTACAGTCAGTGATCCTCTCTACGATCCGTTGTCAGGATGGAAAAATGTTCTTGCTTATCCTAATGGACAACTTTTTTACAATCAATTGTACTACCCATATTTATACTATGAAACTGCTGTTTCAAAAAAAATAATACCTAAGAATGGAGAGATAATCTCCATAAACTCTTTAGAGATTACATTAAAAAAATACTTATATGATTTTGGGTTAAATCAAGTAGAGTCTAGAGACTTCTTAGAATATTGGATACCGAGATTAGAAGAAGAAAAGAGTCCTTACATTTTCTTTTCTCTCTATAATGACAAACAAAAGGACGAAGTTGATAGAGTGGAAATAAATCCAAAACCAGATACATTCATCCATTTTTTAGCTTATTTTGAACCAATATTTATTCAAGAGCCAGTATTACCATCACCACTTAAAAAACCATCCCAGAGGCCAGAAAGAAAAGGTTTCACAGTTGTCGAATGGGGAGGAACAATTGAGTAATTTATTTAAAACGAGTATTTGCAAGAAAATCTTGTAATATTTTCTCCATACTATTATTAACTTGATCACCATTGTACAAGAATTTAATAATAATAGACTTTCCATTCAAACTAATAATAAAATATCGTGCCTGATTTTTTTTCTCAATAAGTTCCCCATTTTCTACTCGATCAAAAGAAAGTCCAGACAGTTTTACGAAATTGATACCATTAATTATGGCACTGCTACGTGCTAGCCCTGTACGTTCATAAAATTCTATCCGCTTCTCTAAGGGGTATTCTGAAGTGTCGTATGATACTTCATATAAAGGGTTTTCATTTGTCTGTATCTTTTGAGAGAACGCAATACTTTTCCCAGTATTATTTTCTATAATTTCTTCTTCATATACCCAATCATCAGGAAAATCTACAGATAAAAATTCATCGCTATATACAGAGGTATTAATATGAGAACTGGTTGGAACAGGGACTTCTCCATTCTCATTGTGAGGTATCGTTGAAACTCGTTTTTTATCTTCAGTTGGAACAGACGTTGAACTGCGTAACGATATAAAAAGGAATATACCAATAATAATCCCTAGTATTCCTAAAACAATTACCGCAATTTTAGGGTTTATAATATTATTGAGATCATGCATGTTATAAGCGTACTGTAAAAATATACAAAAATGCAAATAATTACTAACTCAAAAATGTGGTCAAATAGCAATCCGATTATTTATAAATGTCTTACTTTCGGATCTCGACAACCCATTGGACAAAGAAGTCTCCCTGTTACTGGATCAGCACAGGATTCACAGAGAATAAAGTGGCGAGAACATTCATCATTAATACAATTAATCATTCTCTCACTTTTTTCGTTACATTGTACACATTTTCCGATCACTTCATGATCAGGTGCGTCAGTATTAAAACCCATAACCAACCGTTTATCAAAAACATAAAGTTTACCTTTAAAATCTAAATTAGGATATTTTTCCATATATGAAACAATCCCACCTTTCAACTGGTACACATCTGT
>JBDHUV010000042.1:0-6268 GCA_039809365.1 Candidatus Levyibacteriota bacterium | reverse complement strand
AACGGGAACTCTAACGAAGTTATTTTTCAAACAAATAAGGGAGAGATCAGAGTAAGTGCAAATCAATTTAAAGAAAAATTTAATCTTCGTGCCCCTGGATATTTAAGAATTCCACAAACAGGATTTTCATTCTTTAATATTGAAAGAAAATAATTATGGCAGAGCTTACCGGAGAATTTATTATTGATAAAGACACTACTCCTTCATCTGAAGAAGAAGTGTCTTCTGCTCAAAGCTCAGATTCTCATTCTCACCCTATCTATCCTGGTATTAATCGACACAATCTTCGATTTTTCTCTTCTCTTTGTGTAGATCCAAAAAACATTTCTATTATTAATCAAGATAGTGATGAAACAGTACATTTGCTTGTAAGAAGGCATTGGATCACTAATCTTTTGTGGATCCTCTCTATATTTGTGCTCTCATTTATACCTATTCTTATTCCTTTATTTTTACACGAGTTTGAATTTATACAATTTTCCCCTACCACTATTATTTCTGGCTTGCTTTTATATTATTTAGCACTTTTTGGGTATTGTATTTTAAAATTTGCTGAATGGTATTTTCATGTAGGACTTGTTACCAATAAAAGAATTGTAGATGTAGATCTTGCAAATATACTGACAAAAAATGTGGCAGAGACAGATATTAAACAGGTAGAGGATGTTACTTTTGTACAAAATGGTATTATTCAATCTCTCTTTAATTTTGGAAATGTTTTTATCCAGACTGAAGCAGTTGTGGCAAACTTCGAATTTGATAGAATTCCCTTCCCTTCACAAGTTGCTGAAATAGTAAGCCAACTAGCTCAACACCATAAAAGAGGAGGAAGATCCTAATGCAAAACTTTGACATTATAAACCAGATTCTTGCCCAACAAGATATTTTTTATAAAATAGTTCTCCTTATTTTTATGCTACTGTATAGTTTGTTTGCTTTGATTATATATATCCAGATTAGTGCACTTATCAAAGTAGTAAATCAAATCACATTTTCTTCTATATTTAAAGTTATTGCATTTATAAATATAGTAGCTTCAATTCTTATAATCATCTATACTATTCTTACTATTTCAATATGAACTCACAATTCCTTATTGCAAAATTAGCAGCAACAGCAACAGATACTGCTTGGTCACAAGCTTACTCTACACTCAATTTTTATGTCACCATAAGTGTAAAACTCGATACCTCTGCAGAAAACCCTCCAGAAGAATCCCTCGCACAAATAGGAAAAGAGTTACTTGAACGTCTCCAAAGAGAATATTTTTCTCTTGACGAAAAAACATTAGAGAGTATTAAGACAGCAGTAAGCACAACAGTTGATTCTGTCCCGCCATCAATTGTTTATTCTCTTGTACTCGTAACAAACAATGCAAGTACTCTGTATATAGTTACAGCTGGAGAAGGAGCTGTAATTATAAAACGGGGTGAAAAAGTTGGAGCTATTGCTACAGGTAAAAAGGATACAGTTCTCTCATTCTCTGGCCCTCTAAAAAATAATGACTTGGTCGTTGTCCAAACACAGGATTTTAGCTCAAAAATTGAAACTCCACTTCTTGCCTCTTTACTCGACTCATTGAGCGTAACCGATATCTCAGAAAATATCGCACCTCATCTTCATAATGATCCTTCAGGTGCTGAAGCAGCTATTATTTTACTCTATACCAATCCTGAAGCTCAAACATTAGAAGAAGAACAAGGAAATACAGATGAGGCTGAAGAGACAACCGATGATACTCGTGAGAAAGAAGAGATTGAACCATCAAGCACTCTGGAAAAAGAAGAGGAACCATCTACCCACTTATCTGCTCCCCTTTTTGAAGATGAAGAAAAAGACAAACAGTCAAAAAGAAGTCTTTCTTTTTCTGGTGTTACCAATTTTATCTCTATTCTAAAGAAAAATCGCAAGCAGTTACTTGGTTTAATAATAATTGTTCTTGTTATTGGACTGGTAGGGAGTATTTTTCTCCAAACTAGAAATAAAGAATCACAACAAAATAATGAGGCAATTGCTCAAGCTGTTACCTCAGCCCAGTCAGCATATGAAGAAGGAGAAGCACTAGAGCCTCTCAATAGACCTCTGGCACTTGAGAAATTTACAAAAGCTCAAGAAACACTTACTGAGACGAAAAATAGATATCCAAATGAAAAAGGACTTGATAGTCTGAATGTCTTGCTCTCTAAAGTAGAGCAGAAACTTTCTCAATTTTCCTCAGGTAAAAAAGTGGAAAATGGAAAAAAACTTACGAGCGCTTCAGATATTGATATTGATGATATTAGAACCGTTTCTATAAAAGGAGGAAACTTGTTTGTAACAGATAAGTCTCATACTCTTGTAACTTTATCTAAAGACGGAAAAAAGGATAAATCTTTTACTCTGGACTCTTCATCAATATTTGACGTAAATGCAAATAGTGATTTTGCTTTCGTCCTTACCAATGAAGGAGTAACGAGAGTTGACTTGGGAAATGGATCAGATAATCAGTTAGTTGACCTTGATAACTCAAGACAATCAATTGATGTATATGGAAGTAACATCTATTTACTCAATATCAAAGACAAAATGATAGAGAAATATGCACCAAGTAGTTATAATGAATCTGACTATTTAAGTAATCCACTCCAATCTCCCCCAGTATCTATGACCATTGATGGGTCTATCTATGTACTCTATGATAATGGAAAAATAGGAAAATTCACAAAAGGAGCTGACGATGGATTTACTCTTACTGGTTTTCAGGGAACAATAGGAAAGAAATCATATATATATAAAGAAGAAGATTTCTCTAATCTATATATTCTAGACACCAGTAATCAACGAATATTAGTAGCTTCATCTAATGGTGAAGTAAAACAAGAATTTACATGGGACATATTTAAAGACGCTGTAGATTTTTCAGTAGATGAAAAAAATAAAGTTATCTATATTGTTACTTCTCAAGATCTCTATTCTTTTAGCTTTTAGGCTTCTCATTTCACCCTCACTTTCTGATAGAGTATAATGGACACATGAAAATATATAATAAGCAGCTCCGTCGTAATTTTAATGTCATCGAGAAAATAGAAGCAGGGATTGTACTACTTGGCTCAGAAGTAAAAGCAATCAGGGGAAACCATGTAAGTTTGGAGGGCTCACACGTGAGAATATTAAATGGCGAAGCATTTTTAATTAATGCAAAGATTTTCCCTTATAAATTCTCCCGAACTGATAATTATGATGAGTCTCGTTCACGAAAGTTATTACTCCATAAAAAGGAAATAATTGCTTTAAAATCTCGACTTGACCAAGGGAATTACACGTTAATTCCAGCATCTTTATACACGAAAAATAATCAGTTTAAATTAGAGATCGCCTTAGTAAGAGGAAAAGCTCAACATGAAAAAAGAAAAGACTTAAGAGACAAGGCTGTAGAGCGAGATATACAAAGAGAATTGAAAAAATGGGCATAAAATGCTATAATATAGGCTGTATTTAAGATAAATACAGCCAGACTCATTTTCTGATATCATGAAAGTGAGAGATTACACGGGGATGTATTGTATCGACAAGATTGTTCTTTAAAAACTGCAAGTCGACTTTGAGTAATAGTCGTAAAACAGATTCAAAAATTACATGCTGATGGAACAACCATCCGCCGCAAAGTTAAGCAGTTCGCTGCTGACTTTATGCCTTCTACAGGACTCCGTCCTGCAAATATGGCATACGCAGTTGCGTAAGTAACGTGCGTGCTGTTTGATTAGTGTTTTCTCAACGGCACTTTTCAAGCACAAACTCAGTTGAGAAAAAGGTAAAAGAGGTTGGTTTTCTTTTTTATCGTTTTTGATAAACCTGAGCTATATCTTCGGGTGTCGGTTCTCGTTCAGATATGGTGAAATTCAAAAATCGACTAAACTTGTAGATGTTTTTCTAGCTCATTCTCTGGACGGGAGTTCATAACTCCCCATCTCCACATATAATAAAAGGTCTTAAGACTCTAGTGCTTTAATTCTTTTTGCTAAACACAATCCCCCAGACTTCTTTTGCTCCATTCATTTTGAGAACATACGCTATTTGACGTAGAGTAGAGCACGTCACTGCAATATCATCTACAATCAATATTGTCTTCCCTTTGACTTCATTTCTCAAATCTTCTCGTATGTTATAAATATCTTTATATTGAGAAGAGTAGCCATCCTTTTTATTTTTGGTTAAATTATTTAAATTCTTTGTTTGTATTAAAAGATTATCGTTCATCTGTATTGAGAAATATTGTGCGACATAAGAGCAGAGGAGAGATGAATGATTATACCCTCTTTTATGAAGTGTACTACGAGAGAGTGGGACTGGTATTATAATAGAATCTTTTTGTAATAATTGGAAAAATATTTCGTTATGCTCGAAACTCTCACACATAAGTCTGCCAATTTGTTCTTTCAAATCTGATACATATGGGTTTTCTTTATATTGTCTTATAAGTCTTCTTATCACTCGCGTATATGTAACCGCTGAAATTAGCCCATCAATACTATATGCCTTCTTACATTTCAGATGGGTTGCACCTTTTAAACTCCCTTTCTTACATAGAGGACACACTGAGATAGAAGTAAATGAAATAGTAGAAAAACATGAGTCACAAATATAATTTCCAATTTTTTTACACTGTACACAATGTGGAGGGAAAATAATATTCAACACAGTTTTCCACATATACGTATAGTGTATATCAAGTTTCGTGTTTTTTTCAACACATCATTATCTAGCCTCAAATGATATAGTTTGATGTATGTGTATCAGTTTGATATAGTTAGCTATGTGAAAAGACTTATCCACATATTTCACAATATTCTAGGATAATTAATTAGTACTCCACTCCTCATCCTTGCTCATAAAATTTGGGATATAAAACTTATACATGATTTAAGATATCTATTTGTATTACATAAAAAAATATTATGAAATATAATTACTTACCTCCCAGAAGAAAAGTCAATATTAACACGTAACATCTCTCCCACATCCACCAATCTGCCCTTCTCCACAAGTTTTTATCAATTTTCCATAAGGACGTTTATTGATTTTTTTACAATCTTCATAAGGACAAGGAAATTCTAACCCTCCATATTGATCTTTTATCTCAGTGGAGAAACGCCCCCCTACTCCATAATCTGCCACACTAAATGGACCATTCGCAGACTCTCCTACGAGTCCTGCCCCTCCAGAAAAACCACATCCAGTATCTACTTCACGCACCTTCTGCTCTCCAAGATAGTATATCTGCTCTAATGTCATCTCTGCAGAAGATTGTACAGTTTGCATTGTATCTTCTTTTAGTGCATCGGCAATCTCGTCAGCTTTATTAAAAATCGCATTGTACAATCTTGCATGAGTATACGTGTCGTCTGGATCCTCAAGTACCGCATTGATATAACTCACTATTAAGAACGCACACATCTCTTTTATTACCTGGAAGTCCTTTTCATTCATCACAGAATGCTCTTTATGGATCTGGGCATGGATTTTATCTAAATCGTGAGGGGTATCTGATGAAAGGATAATTGGATTTGCTAATAAATGTTCGGAGGATAAATCAGAGGGAATATCAATCGTAGGGTCTATATCTACAAGCTTTTCAACTGTCTCTTCTGCATTATTTGCATTACTAAACCTAATTACATCAATATTCCCTTCTCTATTCTTTTGAAATACATCATAAAAATTATGTTTATAAATGGATCCTTCTCCTCCAGGTTGCGAAATAGAGATTGCTGTTGCTCCTTCCTCTGCATCTTTCATATACTCCTGAATTTTTTCAAACCCTATTACTTCTGCTTCTTCACGCTTATGATCGACAGAATTCCCATGAATTTGTCTATATAACCTACCTCTTTCAAGAACGTTTAAAAAAGGTTCTTCACTGTGTTCTCCATACAATATACCCTCTTCCATCTTGTATGTATATTTACTCAGTCCTCTGTTAAAACGCTCTCCTAATGCAGTAATCAACTGCATCTCAGTGAAAGATTTAAAATTCTCTACTCTACTTTCATATCCTTCTGTATATTTACTTGTAAGTAATTCTCGTGCTTGTTCTCTGTCAAAATCTAACTCATACTGCACTATTTTTCTTCCAAACTTTGGTACACTACTCTCTGGAGGCAAAAGGTACATATTACTTTTCTCTAATTTCTCTAAATAAATTTGTTCTGGTACATATGCTCTATTTTCCATAAAAAAACTCCTCTACTTTTCGAGGAGTATTCTCTATACTCTTTGCTCGAAAAGATTC
>JBDHUV010000041.1:0-6479 GCA_039809365.1 Candidatus Levyibacteriota bacterium | reverse complement strand
CCTGCTAACAATATTGCGGTACTTCCAGATCACCAAGTTATTGATGAGGTACAAGCAATTGATCTTGATAAAAATGTCTTTTTTATCTCAGATCTTTCAGAAAGTTTGCCTGATGAGGTAAGGCCACTTACGAATGAGGAAGAGAAAAAAGTCACAGAATTATTAACAACTCATTACAGTATTCCTGTGTATGCTGAAAAAGATGGAAAAAGGCTCAATAGGAGTTATGGATATATTGGGGCAGAACAACATCTTGCTCGTTATCCGGGCGATACAATGGATACGCATTTTGATAATCCTGAGGATGCTGCAAAGTATTGGTCTTCCGGAATGGCCCCGGGACTTGGTGCATGGGGATATTTTGTTCCTGGTGGGCAAAAAATGACAGACCAAGATGTACAAAGAGAAAAATATTATATTGCTGTACAGACATTTTTATCTCCAAATTTTAAAGAAAAAATTAGTGAGTACAGAGATTTTTATAAATTTAAGAAAATGCTTGTAGTAAATCCAGATAATGGGAAAGCAGTTGTTGCAGTGATTGGTGACGCAGGACCAGCTCAATGGACTGGGAAAAGCCTAGGAGGTTCCCCTGAAGTCATGAAATATTTAGAAAGAGTAGATGGAAAAGCAAAAGGGGCAGTTCTTTATTTCTTTGTAGATGATCCAGACGATACAATCCCGTTAGGACCTATAGAAGCACCAGTGCCTGTTGCTTCTAATTAATATGAAAAAAAAGAAATTTTACTCACATCTTGTAAAAACAGATAATCTAAAGTTAGCTCTCCAGTCATTAGATCTTGATGATAAAGAGTATAAGCATGTGGAGATGCTTATTGAGTCTACAATCCACCATGAAATTATAGATGCAATCCTTTCTGAGTTGTCTGAAGAGGACAAAAAAATATTTCTAAAACATCTTGCTTCAGATAATAATGAGAAAGTCTGGGAATATTTAATGACAAAAGTAGATTCTGTTGAAGAAAAAATTAAAAAATCTGCTGAATCATTGAAAAAAGAGTTATATAAAGATATTGAAAAAAGTAAAAAATAATTTTTTTGTGATTATCCTTGCTTACTCCATGTACAGTTCTTACAAAATATCTATATAATAGCTTGTTATGGCAAAGAAAATACGAGTTGGAATTTTATTTGGAGGTAAAAGTGCAGAACATGAAGTCTCAATTCAATCTGCCAAGAATGTATATACAGCGTTAGATAAAGAAAAATATGAACCAGTCCTCATCGGTATTGATAGACAAGGGGCTTGGTATATACAAGAATCATCTATATTTTCATTAAAAGCATATACTGATGAAGTGAAAAAAATACCTCATAAAAAATCTGAGCTTTCTCTAACTCCTGGTTCTACTGAGTCCCATCTTATTGCTTCTGGTGTTCAAAGCCTTGGTAATTTAGACGTAATTTTTCCTGTATTACATGGTACATATGGAGAAGACGGTTCAATGCAAGGATTATTAAAAGTGATGGGGATTCCATATGTAGGTGCTAGTGTTCTTGGCTCTGCTGTCGGAATGGATAAAGATGTAATGAAAAAGCTTTTAAAAGTTGAAGGGCTTCCTATTGTGAAGCACATGGTAATACATGATAGTGAAAAATCTGCAATTACGTATGAAATGGTTGCGGAAGTTTTAGGAGATGTGTTTTTTATTAAGCCTGCAAATATGGGATCTTCTGTAGGGGTTAGTAAGATTAAAAATATAAAAGAGTTTGATAATGCACTTTCTTTCGCTTTCCAGTTTGACAGAAAAGTGTTAATTGAAGAATATATTCCTTGTGAAGAAATAGAGTGTTCTGTATTAGGGAATGATGTTCCTGTCGCTTCTTTGCCAGGAAGGATAATTTCTAAGCATGAGTTCTATTCATATGAAGCCAAATATATAGATGAGAATGGAGCAAAGTTAGAAATACCTGCCAATCTTCCAGAGCAACTTATTAAAACAATTCAAGAACTCTCAGTGCATGCATTTAAAGCATTATATTGTGAAGGTATGGCACGAGTGGACTTCTTTTTAGACAAAAATACAAATGAACTGTATGTAAACGAGATTAATACAATTCCTGGGTTTACAAAAATAAGTATGTATCCTCAATTATGGGAAGCTACAGGTATGTCATATTCTGAACTTATTGATAGATTAATAGAGCTTGCAATTGAAAGATTTGAAAAAGAGAAAATGTTAAGAACAACAAGAGAATAGCGTATTATGATTTGACTCTATCAAAGTATGCCATGACTTCTTCATTAGTTGGGAGAAGAGATATATCAAAAGATAAAATGTTTTCAGGAATAATTCTTCGTATTCCCCATACTTTTCCATAGTCTTTTACATGTATTCGGTCTTGAAATTTATCAAGCGAATAATTTTTTAAACCAGTTTTTTTTGCATTCCCATGAAAATGGCGGAGTAACGGATTATTTTCTCCCTCGTACTCTCCTTCAAAAAACGTGAGATGAAGACTTTTGGGATTTAATTTTACAGGATCAATCGGAGGTCCAAGAAGAAAGATATCCCCTGCAATTTCATCTCCCAGTTCAATTTTATCAAATAGTCCTCCAAGACAATTAAAAATCTCATTAGATAAATAAGTAGAAGGGAGTGAAACACCAAAGTATGCCTCTATTGCATCCCTCACATATCTTTGACAGTTTGCTTTTTTATCTCTTTCAGCAATCTCATCTTCGATATATGGTCCATACCGTTCATCGTATGTAATCACATTATATTTTTCATGTAGTTTTGAAAGTTTTTCAGATCGTTCCATCGGTATCTGTTCTACCATATTTAGATTCAAATGACAAACTAATTATGCTTATACTAAATTATTGTGAAAAAAAATAAATTTATGGACTAGTTAATCTACTATAATAAGCTCGGACTTTATTCAATAACCCACTCCAAAGTTTTTCATAGAGTAATTAATTACTCTTAGTAAGATTTGAGATAATGACTGAAATATTGAAGAGTTTACGAGAGAAACCCTAATAAGTATCGTTCAGCATCGTCTGCGTTTCTAAAAGTTTTATACCCAAACTTCTCTGCTTCTTCTTTATACTTTTTCCCTTCACAGTTAAAAAATTTATTTGCTTCTATCTTTTGTAATTCTTCTGTCAGTCCCCATCTTGGGGATTTTTTATTTCGTTCATAAATAATTTCTTCAGATTCTCCTAAAAGGAAAACTCCAGAAAATTCTAATCCTTGTTTTGCTAAATGAGGAAGTATATTAACAGCTTCAAAAATAGCTTTAGGATAGAATTGCATTATTTTGTGAATCCTTTCTAGTATAAATGGCCAAAAAGCCTCCGACTGATCCACTAAATTTTTCCACAGATCATTGCAGCTTTTTTCTTCGTAATATTTCTTTTCATCAAGATCCCAATAAAAGTTAACCCAATACTCTAGCTTTGGATCTTTAGACATTTCTTCTCTAAGATGGTCAATATTGAGATGGAATGCACCAGTTTTTTTTGCCAATTTAGTTGCTAAATAACTTTTACCAGATGCAGGGATTCCACTTATGAAAACATAACTCATGCAGAAATTATAACAAAAGAATTTCGATAAAACTTGAGATGTACGTGGCCTATATAAGGTTCAAATGACAAACTAATTTGCTGTATAATCAAGATATGAATATTTCAGATAAAGCACATCTCCATCTTTCTCAAGACCCAGTAATGAAAAAACTTATAGAAATGTATGAGCTTCCAGAATGGACAGATGATAAAAATTTATTTTTAGAGTTGATTGAATCAATTATTGGTCAGCAATTATCTGTAAAAGCTGCAGATACAATTACGCGCCGATTTAAAGAGGCTGTAGGAAGTGATACTCCTACTGCAGAACAAATTCTTGCGATAGATGATGATACATTACGTGCTGCAGGAAACTCTTATGGGAAAATAAAATACATTAAAGGAATTTGTCTGGCAGTAATTAATAAAGAAATAGATTTTGATATTTTCAGATCAATGTCTGATGAGGAAGTCATTGCAGAACTTATTAAATTAAAAGGAGTTGGAAACTGGACAGCAGAGATGTTTTTGATGTTTTCCTTAGGACGTGAAGATGTTTTTTCTTTAGGTGATTTAGGTCTTCGGAATGCTGTCTCAAAACTCTATCAAATTGATAGAGATAATTTAGTGGAAATAGAAAAAATTTCATTACAATGGAAACCGTATAGAAGTCTTGCATCACGGTATTTGTGGAAGAGCTTAGACAATACACCAAAAGAGTGATAGAATCTAGACATATGACTACAGAAAAAATAGATTTTGATACATTTAAAAAAACAGAGATGAAAGTCGGGGAAATTGTAGAGATTAGTAGAGTAGAAGGTGCAGACAAACTATATAAATTAAAAGTTGATGTTGCAGAAGAAGAACCAAGACAGATAGTTACAGGGTTAGTTCCTTTTTATCAAGAAGACGAGTTATTACATAAAAAAATTATTGTGGTAACAAATCTTAAACCTGCTAAATTCCGTGGTCAAGAATCTAATGGAATGCTTCTTGCAGCAGGAAGTGAAGAAGGTGGGTTTTCAATCATTACTCTTGACCGTGAAGCTCCAATTGGCTCTCTTGTTTCATAACTTCTTTTTCTATTCAGATATATACTGATTCACCCGTCAGGATTCTGTCAAGCAAGCATTTCATGTTAAGATATATACAAAATATATGTCTGCCGAATTAGCTCAACCATATACAGGGGATGAGCATCTCCATGTAATAAATCATGAGTATGAAGGGTTAACTCCTCAGATGCAGGAGAAAGTAGCCCCATATATTAAAAATCCTGAGGATATACCAATTGAGTTGCTCAATACGGGATTTTCTTTAGGACAGCAGTCAGTGTTTATAGATAAGTTTGGGAGAGACCACACAACAGATGTTCTTGATTCATATCTTTACTATGTTTCCTCTTCAGAAGATGGAGTGGTAAGAGCATATTTTAATCAATATACATCATATCAATCAGATGGATATGGAATATATCATCCACATGAAGTCCCACATCAAAAATTAGTGAGCCAAAATGGGAGAAGATACGAAGATCATACTCCACGCAAGATCGGGATGAGTAATCAAACAGAAGCACGGAGAATACTTATTGTGGAATTAGACAAAGATGGAGATGTGAATAAACAGTATATCGAAAGCAGGAACTTAAAGTTCGGATTTGAGGATATGCGTAGATTGCAAGAAAAATATGAAGAAGCACATGAACTATTAAAACGTTCTCAACTGACTATATTACAGCCGAATACAAATAATATCTCTTCTATCTCTCTTAAAGAAGGAGAGTTGTCGGCTGTTGCTGACTAATATACGTTGTTGTAGCCTCAAAATTTGCATTTCATAAAAAAATATGTGTATAGTAAAACATACACACACTCCTTTAATTTTTTCCTATGAAACACCTGCCTGTCTCTCTTTTCGTTTTTGTATTGTGTTTATTTTTTAGTGTTGTTTTTGTAGCTGCAGCACAGGAAAAGGAGACTCCTGCAAAAAGTACAGCACCTGAATACTCGCAAGTTTCTTACCCATTAAAAATTCCTGTTATGCAACATATGAATTTTCCTGGAAGTGATCTTGTGATTGAGGAGATACTTCCAAAAAGCACATCAAGTGATCGATACATTGTCAGTTATCTATCTGAACATAAGAAAATTCAAGGGTTACTCGTTATGCCTCGGGGATTTTCTCAGAAAAAATTACCTGCAATTTTAATGGCACATGGTTATGTACCGCCTCGAGAATATAAAAATAGTGAGCAATATAGCGACTTTATTGAATTCTTAGCACAAAATGGGTATATAGTTTTCATGCCAGATTTTAGGGGAAATGGTGAATCAGAGGGTAATGCTGTTGGTGCGTATTTTTCTCCTGGTTATACGATTGATTTTTTGAATGCATTTTCTTCTCTTGCCAGACAAGAGGATGTAGATTCTGAAAGGATCGGCGTCTGGGGTCACTCAATGGGAGGAAATATTGTGCTACGAAGTATTATTGTTCAAAAGGATATAAAAAGTGCCGTGATTTGGTCTGGAGTTGTAGGATCATATATAGATCTTTTGTATCATTGGAACTCGAATACAGCTTGGAACTCTCATAGTGATACAGAGGTTGTAAAACCAGATAAGCTTATTACAATATATGGAGATACTCAGGCAAATCCTTCATTTTGGCATGAGATTTCTCCAACTTCTTATCTTCACAATATATCTATACCAATTCAACTTCATCATGCAGTTGAAGATAGAATTGTACCTGCCGAGTTTTCCCAAAAACTAGAGACTATGTTGGAAAAAGAGAATAAACAAACAGAGTTGTATCTTTATTCACATGCAAATCATGATATGGTAGGTTCAGATACTCCAACTATTTGGTATAGGACTTTGCATTTTTATAACTCCACTTTACAATAGTAGTATGGGGAATGTAAAAAAAGCGAAAC
>JBDHUV010000040.1:0-6563 GCA_039809365.1 Candidatus Levyibacteriota bacterium | reverse complement strand
TAGAGCTTGTACAGAGTCCTGGTCCTTCAGGATCATTGTCTACATAGACAGTGCCGGTTATATTATATGTGGTTCCTACCGGTGTTGGGGTGTTTGTTGGAACTGATGGTCCTGCCCCTTCGAGTCCAAACTTAATTGTTGATCCTCCACTTCGTGGTCTGGCGTTTGTTATTGGATTTGCTGATGTCACTCTCCGAGCTGGTATTGACCGGAGAGACACAACATAGTCTCTTACTTCTGTAAGAGTAAAGTCCTTTACCCCTCCATCAAATATATATTCTACCCCGTCTATGGTAACTGCTGCTGTCCCTGCATATTGTGGGTCTGTACTCTGTTGTATCCCGTCCCCACCTACATCATTGTATACAAGAATCTGAAGATAATATTCCCCCCCTATTGGTGTAGGTGTTGATGTCCATGTAGGACGTTTCGTTGCTGTTGGTGGAATATATGTAGGATACGGCCCTAGTGTTGCTGTCGCTGTTGGAAATGTTGGAGCCTTCGTTGCTGTTGGTGGTACAGATGTTGGAGCTGCTGCAACAGTACAGGTGTTTACACTACACATATCCTCTCCTCTTTGCTCATAGTATATTGATCCATCTGCAGCTCTACACTGTCTTGCCTGTAAATACTTTGTCCCTCCACATACATATCTTGGCCCGTCCGCACTTACACCATTGTGACAGTACCATGCTCCACATCCAACATCTGGTGGTGGTGCTGTCGTTGGAATTGCTGTTGGTATAGAGGTAGGAACAGGTGTGCTTCCTGCTTTACAAACACCCCCGCCGCAACCCGTAGTGCAAGTCTTACAAGAACCTTCAACGAGTTCAAACTGGTCTCCTGTAGGACATCCTGGCTGTGTATATCTAAATTTACGAACTTGACATGATTGATTAGGATCACCTGAAAAAGGTCCACACTCGTTATATATCTCAATAACTTGTTTATCCGTACAACTATTACATGTTCCCCCAGAACATCCTCTCGCACATGTTTCACATGAAGTCACTTCATATTGATTCCCACTCGCACACCATGACTCATTGTATACATATTTACGAACCTGACATGATTGATTAGGGTCTCCTGAAAAAGGTCCGCACTCTCTATATGTTTCAACTGTTGAGGTAGTACAAGCTGGTAGAGGCGTAGGAGCAGTACCACCACCGCCTCCTCCAGAGCCGCCACCATCTCCACCACCGCTTCCGCCTCCTCCGCCTCCTCCTCCTGAACCACCACTAGAGACATACGCACAAAAATCTGCACATCCATATCCCCCCGGTGCTTCACTATAATTTGGGCCACAAGTCCCTGCACTTAAAATTCGGCAAGAGACATTTTGTGTATATGTAGAAGTTTTACATACACACCCAGGTTCTCCACCTATACAAAATGAATCTCCTTTTGTACATTGTGTAACTTGCCTTGTACAACTACCATATCCTTCGCATGAATCTGCAAATACAGATAAATGATTACCTATAAAAATATAGAATATTCCAAAAAATAAAAATATCAATATGATTTTACTAAGATTTTTCAACATTAATAATTTGTGAGGCAGACTCAATATGCGGCCACATTTGTTTAGAAAAAGTATCTTGATCTATAGTTTCGTTTTGAGTTATTGAATATATTCTTAAAAGAGCTGAATGTAATATCCATCGAGATATTTCCTCTTCATCACGTGACAATATCTGTTTTTGATCTAAATATACAAAAATAGTTAATACACCACTCTTAAAGGAGTGTCCTGTTGATTGAATTACTGTCTTTCCATCTAAGCCAACATGAGTATCTAAAACTTGTATAGTAGGAGTTAATATAATATGTATTTTCTCAACTTTTATGGGGTTTATCGCAGAATGTGTTAATATTATTTTTTTGGTGTACAATCCCCATGAATTAGTAAATTCTTCAATTAATGTATCATCTTTAAGACTTAATGATATATTAGGAACATCGGAATAAATTGAAATCTTATTTTTTGGATAAAATCGAGCAATATATATCCAAGCGGACAACAATACTATCAACACAATGCAAACTACAATTACAATCTTGAGAAAACCCTGTGACATATATTTACCATATCACATTTTCTCTCAGTTTACATTCATCGCATGAAAACAGACATATATTTCACTCCATCTATCACCATTACCTTATTATTATCTACTACTGACTCTTGTGGCGCAACAACCCAAGTCCTCATATCTAAATCTCTCTCTTCTGCAGTAAGCTGATAAGTACCTCCCGAATTTTGTGTAGCCTCTGCCATAATTTCTGCTCCAGCCATTAAATTGGCAAAAAAGTATAGAGAGCCATACTCACTTTCTAAACTATCTGCATAGTCACTCGTTGTATGGAATACACAAGTAAGTTTTCCATCAGGATCAACTACATATGCGTACTCCATTCCATAATACGTACTTATATTTCTTACTATTACTTTATTTGAACCAACTGAAAGTAATGATGTATCAGGCACAACAGCAAAATCAAGTCCTTTGCTGGGGTCAACTATCAAAGGATGTGCTTTCAGATTCTCATCCCAATTTTCTAAATCATGTCCATAAATTGAGTATGACATATCTTCACCAGCCAATAATCTCCTTTCAAACTCCTCAGGTGATAGGGCCTTTAACTCTTCTGGCGTCTTCCTTCCCTCATGTGCCGACACATATGCTCTATAGTGTGCTTTAAGGATTGCTCTCTGTATTGCATGCTCCGCATCCATGCCATCATTATTAAAAAGTGGATTTAATTTTAGTTCGTGTATAGGAAAGTCCTCTGGAGTAATATCCATATTAAGCTCATACTCCATTTTCCCAGAATAGGTAATTTCTTTTGTTGGTTCTGGTTCAGGCGTCGGAGTACTTGTAGGTACTTCTGTAGGTGTTGCAGTAGGTTCAATAGTAGGAGTGTATGTAGGCTCAGGAGTATTTGTAGATTCTTCAGTTGGAGATATCGAAGGTGTCATAGCAGGGTTTTCACGGGTTGAGGTTGCAGTATACTCAATTGGAAGAGATGCAAATGCTGGGGAGCTTTCTACTATGGGAGTTGAATTTGCGTAGGATGTATTAGGGTCAAGAAAATTATCTTGATCACAGGCTGCATTTGTTAGAGCTATTGCAAGAGTAACAGGAAGAGCGAGTCGCCCCACCCCACGATATAAACTAGATAATCTATGCAAAAATGATAGATCAACATTCGAATCAGATACCACTACTATCTCATCAGTAGGGAATAGTCCCTCATCTTCAGGTGAACTTATGAGCTCTGTTTCAATGCTTCCCAATTCTTTCGTCATGTTATGAAGTATATTAACCTATAGAAGTAAAACTGTCAAGACTATAGGTTGTAATTAATTACTTTAAATATGCCCACTTATAGTTATGTACTGTTTTTTTATCAATGTCAAATTATTATAGCTCTATTAATAAAATTAAATTTTGTCACAGATATATTTTTCTAGTTGATTAATAGAAACTCTTTCTTGCTTTGTAGTATCTCTATCCCGTACAGTTACTGTATTATCTTCTAGTGTTTGATAGTCAATTGTTACACAGTATGGAGTTCCAATTTCGTCTTGGGAAAGATATCTTTTCCCAATATTTCCTCTCTCATCATACGTAACCACAAGATTTTTCTTTAAATCTTCAAATACTTCACGAGCTTTTCCTGTAATCTCTTCTTTATTTTTTACTAACGGAAATATTGCTACTGTATATGGAGCAATTGATGGATGGAGCTTCAATACGACTCTATCTTCCTCTTCACTATATGCGTCAAATAATACCACTCCAATTAAACGCGAGAGTCCAAATGTTGGTTCAACTACATGTGGAATATATTTTTCCTGGGTAACTGGATCAGTATATGTTAAATCTTTCCCAGAGTGTTTTGCATGATTTTTTAAATCAAAATCTGTTCTATACGCAATTCCAAAAATCTCCTTCCAACCAAATGGATACTGGTACTCTATGTCCATCGTTTTTGTAGAGTAATGAGATCGTTCAAACTCTTCGTGTTCTCTCCATCTTAAGTTCTCGTCTTTTAACCCAATTACTTTTGTCCACTCCATCATTTTCTCTCTAAATTCTTCATATGTTTGCTCCCAAGTACTTGGATGAATAAAGTATTCAAATTCCATTAAATCAAACTCCAGTGTCCTATGAAGGAACTGCCCCATGGTAATCTCATTTCGAAATGCTTTTCCTTGTTGTGCAATTCCGAACGGAACTTTTACACGAGTTGTATCGAGCACATTCTTAAAATTAAGAAATATCCCTTGTGCTATCTCACCTCTTAAATATGATTTGGACTTATCTCCTTCAATTATCCCAATACTCGTCTCAAATAAAAGATTGAATTTCCTTACGGGAGTCCAGTCAAACTCACCACAACGAGGACACTGAATATGGTTCTCTTTAATAATCTCATCTAACTCTTCAGGAGTTAAACCTTCAACTTTTTTATCTGGAAGTGCATCTTCTATCAAATGGTCAGCTCGAGTACGATTTTTACAATTTTTACAGTCTATAAGAGCATCAGTAAATCCAGCCACATGACCAGACGCTTCCCATACTTTTGGATTCAGGAAGATAGAAGCTTCTATTCCCACAATATCTTCACGATCTAGCACAAAAAACTTCCACCAAGAATCACGGAGATTATTTCTCAGAAGTGTACCAACAGGGCCTAAATCCCATGTATTTGCCATTCCTCCATATAAATCTGAAGATGGGAAAGCAAATCCACGTCTTTTTGCGAGTGAAACAACTTTTTGAAATTTATCTTCCATGAGGGTAGTATACCATGATCTTACTTCCGTACCAATATCTGTAGATGATCAAATCGAGGAACCGACATACGAGTAGGTAAATTCCTATAGAAAACAAAGTCATCTTCCCCAATAGTGTACTCACTAAATTTACTTGCAAGAAACTGAGAAAGATCAGATGGTGGAGTATTTCCTCTATACCATGCAATTAAATGTTTTGTGTCTTCTGGTACATTATATGGGAAGTTGTTCAGAGTAAGAAGAAATTTTTCTTTTTGTAAATATTTTTCAAGATATGTTTCAATCGGAGAAAACCCTAATTTTAAGGTAAACGCTTGATTCATGTCTAAGCTCTCTTGCACTTCAGGCCTCCTTTTCAAAACAACTTTATACTCTTGAAAATCTCTCTGCTTTTCAAATAATTCATCAAAAGATTGAGAATTCTCAAAAATTGTTTGATCACTATTTGAAATATTTGGTGGTTGATACAAGTTTGGTAGTCTGTCTAACACAACAGGATATAAATCATTTGAGCGATTTTCTAACTCTGGTATCAATTTTTGTCTAGACTCTACACTCATCTAGGTAGTATAACAAAGAGAAAATTATGAATAAAGAAAGCAGATTAAATTTTAACTAAAACTCAAAATAGAGTTTAGTTTTTAAACGTTTTTCAACAATACTCTCAATAAAATTGCGAGTATCGTGTTCGTCATAAAACTTTTGTGTACTATCCCAGTATCCTAACTGTATTAATAGTTGTACTTGGAAATCATGAAGTCTTGTTGCAAGATCCCCTTTTTGAAGACATGCAAGAGTAAACTGTAATAAATCATAGATAGATTCATTCTGTTGATTAATAGGGCACAATTTATCCATTAACTCACAAATAAGAAATCTACTACTCAACTGTTCTAACGTTACTTCTCTATCATAAAATCCCTGAACAAGCTCAGCTTCTGTGAGAATATAATTTTTTTTACTTTTTACACTATGAAATTTAATTCTATGGAGTGGCTCTATATGTGAAGATCTTTTACTCGATATTTTACGAACTCCTTTTGCTACAACCTCAATTTTCCCATTATTACGGGTATACAGAGTAATATACCGGTCTGCTTCTCCAAAGTTTACTCTTTTAATCACGAAACCCTCATCTGCAAGAAACTGCATATAGTTCAGTATAGCAAAAAATAATGAGAAGAAAGCAAGAGGAGATCTATTTTAATTTTAGTTCAAGTTGTTTATCTGTTCGAAGATCAAATGATTCTACTAACTCACCATTTACATATACCTCATATGGCACTTTTTCTACTCCAGGTTGTTTCTGAATCAATACAGGGAGTACATCTTGATCAGATACGTCAAATGGCAAATCATAGGTATAAGATATTTCTGCTTTCCCTTGAGGATTTACTCTCATAAATCCTTCAAACACTGTTTTTCCTAGATCAGTATATGTGTCTACTTTTACTTCAGATCCTTTTGAGCTTGTTAACGTACTTCCTTTTGGAACATACACTCGCTGCCAGTTTCTTAATACACCGTTTAAGCAGAGCTGTCCTGCTTCAAGATTACAGTTAGAGTGCTTTTCAGGGTTTCTATATGTTATCGAAAGTGTTTTAGACACTTTTTCGTCTTTGACTGTATACTCCATTTTTACTGCTTGGGTCACAAACATATTAGATTTAGCTCCACCTAAGTTTGCATCATTTACGTGAACATAGTCCCCTGTAGTCTCACGAATAGTACCTCCCCAATTCAGTGCTTTAAT
>JBDHUV010000039.1:0-6629 GCA_039809365.1 Candidatus Levyibacteriota bacterium | reverse complement strand
CCATTTGGACAAGAGATAGCAGGAGGAAAGTTACTAAACAACAGAACACTCTGTACAGACAATGCTTCCTATCCATCACTGTTTGTCAGATCAAGACTTTCCTTTATTACGCAGTTAAGTGACTTTTACAAACTGACCAGTAAATTCTGGAATGAAGTAGCTCCGTAAAGAGATATGTTAGTATAATACTATGAAAAGAAAACAGAAAACACACATTACACTTGCTGTAGTAGCTATAGTTATTTTTTGTGTAATATTAATCTTATTCCTGAAAGGTAATAAAAAATCTTCTGAACCTGTACCCACTGAACTGAGTCAACAATCTCAATCATTTCTTAAAGAAATTGGAGTAGACCCTACAGAGACTAATAGACATGTTGTTATTGCAAATAACAAGTTTGTCACTACATCTGGGACCATGACTTTTTCTGAGAATAAAGATGAAAATATCTTTGTTTTTAGTAATAATGATGGAGATAATACTCAAGTACGAGTTTTAGAACAACCAAAAGGAGCAAATGTAGCAGTTGGCTTTGGCATTGAGAAAGGAAGAAATGTTGGAATCTCGCTTCCACTTCCTGGAACATATACCTTTGGGCTTCAGAATAACCCTTCTGCCACTTACACATTAACTGTAGCTCAGTCTAAATAATCTCCCCAAAAATTGGGTTACTTTGTTAGGGACGAATATTCTCCTATTGACTTGTAATTAATTTTCATTGTAAAGTTTAGGTATGGACACAACCGAGCAAAATAAAAAACCAAATGCTATGAACAAGATGTTATTAATTTTAGGCGGTGCAGTACTGGTTCTCGCTTTAATTGGAGGGGTTGTATTTATGATGACTCGTAACAAAGCAGAAGATGACTCTTCAACTCGTCCGACTCAGCAAGTACTCCGCGAGATTGAACCAGAAGATATTGGATTTACTCTTGAAGCTTCAACAGACAAACAGAATGTGTTAATAGATGTAACAAAACCAGAAGGGATTAAGCTCATAGAATATGATCTGAGTTATAATGCTGAAGGAGATCTCCCTCGTGGTACTTTTGGAGAAATAGATATAGAGGGTGGAGAATCATTACCAAAAAAAGTATATCTTGGGACTTGTTCAAGTGGGACTTGTAAACCAGATAAAGGAATAACTCTTGTTACTGTTACTGCAAAAGTCACCTATACAAATGGAGATCGCGCACAACTTCAATCTTCAGTAGATATGACTGAATAAGTATATCTACATACCTATTTTTCCTAATTGTAAGAAATTTTCACGACTGTTACATATAGTGCTTTAAACAAATATCAGACTCTATTTCACTCGAAATTGGGCTTGACATTGTGTGAAAAGTATATTAAAAATATATAAGTGGGCGAAAGTGGGAACGAGTGGGATACATAAGAAATTAAAAAAGAATAAAAGATATGATAGTAGGGCAGTTTGAAAGTGTACTAGACGAGAAGAAGAGAACAGCACTGCCAAAGAAATTTCGCTCAGAACTAGGTGCGGACATAGTAATAACAAAAGGGCTTGAGAAAAACCTCATTATTGTACCCGAACTACAATGGAGGACGTTACTGGAAGGAACAGAAGGACGTCCGTTTATTGAAAGAAACGTTCGGAATCTTCAAAGATTTCTTCTTGGTAACGCAACTGAAATACAACTGGATACAAAAGGAAGATTTGTGCTACCTGACTATTTAAAAGAATACGCGGGAATTGAAAAAGACATTATATTTATTGGAGTTGGGAGATTTGTTGAGATCTGGGACACAAAAGAATGGCACAAACATGAAGCAGAGATGACAAAAAACGGAATGATAGCAACTATTGCAGAAAAATTAACAGGAGAGGGAAATGAGTAAAGACGATCCGAATACTGAGTTTGGCCATATATCTGTTTTATTAGAGGAAGCGATACAAGCACTTGAAGTAGGAAAAGGATCAAAATATATAGATGCAACTGCTGGAGGTGGAGGCCATACACAAGAGATAGTAGCAAGAGGAGGGGAAGTTCTTGCAATAGATCAGGATGATGATGCATTAACACATTTGAATAAGAGATTTAAGGATGAAAAAAAAGTTACGGTAGTAAAAGGAAATTTTGGAGAGATCCAATCATTGGCACATTTACATGGATTTGAAAAAAGTGAGGGAGTTTTATTTGATCTAGGAATGTCTAGTTTCCAGATAGATTCGTCCTTACGCGGATTTAGTTTTCGAGGTGACCAACCATTAGATATGAGAATGGATGCTGAGCAAGAATTAAGCGCATATGAAGTAGTGAATACATGGGCTCCTGAAGTATTGGAAGAAGTGTTGTTAAAGTATGGGGAAGAGCAACAAGCTGCACAAGTTGTAGAAGCAATTGTTGAGGCACGAAAAGAAAAAAAAATACAGTCAACAGGTGAGCTCGTGAGTATTATAAAGAAGGTTATTAGAAGAAACGAAAAAATACATCCTGCAACCAGAGTTTTTCAAGCAATACGAATAGCAGTAAATACAGAGCTAGATGTATTGAGGAAAGGATTAGCAGGAGCATTATCTATAACTAATAGTGGTGGGAGAATCGTAGTTATCTCTTTCCATTCTTTAGAAGATAGAATTGTAAAAAATACATTCAGAGAGTTTGAACAGAAAAAATATGGAAAAATTCTTACAAAAAAACCAATAATTGCTTCTGAAGAAGAGAAAAATATAAATCCAAGATCCAGAAGTGCAAAAATGAGAGTTTTTATAACACATTATGAATAAAATTACATTTGACAAAAAAACCAGAACACACAAATGGTTTAAAATTAGTACAATAAAAGTAGTAGTTGTACTTCTTATCCTAAGTGCGTTGACACTTGAAGGTGTTAATATTTTCTTTAGTAACAGAATGGCAACAGATAGTATTGTTGCAAGTAAGCTGAAAAGGGAACTTGCAGTAATTGTTCAAGAAAATGAGATTTTACAAGCAAAAGTATATGAACTTTCATCGTATGAATCTGTCGCTTCTCGCGCAGCGGAGTTTGGATTCAAAGAACCTGTTAGTACGATTTCTCTTAATACCCCAGTTCAAGTTGCTCGTCAATAAGTACGACTTAGTCAGTTCACATACAGTATTTATCCATGAATAAACCTACAAAGTATCGTATTATACTTGTCCTTACAGTATTCGGGCTCCTCTATGGATTTGTTCTTATGCGGCTTTTTTTCTGGCAAGTTGTAAAAGCACAAGATCTTCGTGATCAAAGCAGAATGCAAAGTTATGAGAGTCTTCTTGTAGACTCTGCAAGAGGAGAGATACTGGCAAGTGATGGATTTCCTTTAGCAACAAATAAGCCTACATTTTTAGTATATGCAAATCCTAAACAGATCTCTGATAGACAAGAGGTTTCAGATGCACTTGCGCCGTTGTTAGAAAGAGATTCTGCTTCCATCTCTGCATTACTAAAACAAGATCTTTTTTGGGTAAGGCTCAAATCGCAGATTGACGGAGAAACAAGAGATAAAATCCAGAAACTAGGTATTCCTGGTATTGGTTTTGAACAAGAAAGTATTCGATTATATCCAGAAGCATCAATGGCAGCCCATATGATTGGGTTTGTAGGAAAAACTGAACAAGGAGAGGACAAAGGATATTTTGGTGTTGAAGGGTATTATAATGAACAGTTGAAAGGAAGACCAGGAAGATTATATGTAGTAAAAGATGCATTAGGAAATCCTGTTATTAGTGATGTGCGCGAAGAGAAAAAAATTGATGGGCGGACACTTACCTTAACAATTGATAGAGCAGTACAGTTTGTTGTTGATAGAGAGTTAAAAGACGGAGTACAACGATACGGAGCAGAGGGTGGAAGTGTCATTATTTTAGAGTCAAAAACAGGAAAAGTTTTGGCTGCTTCTTCTGTTCCTAATTTTGATCCTCAACAGTATTATGAGTTTGAACCCAACTCCTATCGAAGTCCTCTCTTTTCGAGCCTCTATGAGCCTGGTTCTACATTTAAAGTGTTAGTGATGGCAGCTGGCATTAATGAGAAAGTAGTAAAACCAGATACTCGGTGTGATATCTGTGATAAAGCGGTTGAGATTAGCGGATATAAAATAAAAACATGGAATGATCAGTACTATCCAAATACTACAATGACTGAAGTAATCCAGCACTCAGATAATACGGGAATGGTGTTTGTTGCTCGCAAGCTGGGACTTGAAAAGTTCATCTCATATCTTGATAGATTCGGGATTGGAAGTTATACAGGTATTGATGTACAAGGAGAATCGAGTGGTATTATTCGGGATAGAAATACATGGCTTCCTATTGATCTTGCAACTGCAAGTTTTGGACAAGGTATCTCCATCACTCCTATCCAACTTGTCACTGCAGTGAATGCTATCGCAAATGAAGGGAAGATGGTAAAACCTCATGTAGTTGAGTCTATAAAAACAGAAAAAGGCAAAGTAATTAATATTGAGACTGAAGTAACCAGTGAGCCAATTACAAAGACAACGAGTGAAGTTATGACATGGATGATGGTAAACTCAGTTGAAAAAGGTGAATCACAATGGACTAAATTACCAGGGTACAGAGTTGCAGGAAAAACTGGTACTGCTCAAATCCCTGTTGCAGGGCATTATGACCCTACAAAAACGATTGCGTCTTTTGTTGGCTTTTTTCCTGCAGATGATCCGAAAGTAACGATGCTTGTATTGATAGACAGACCGAAATCTTCTATTTATGGTTCAGAAACTGCTGCCCCTGTTTTTTTTGATATTGCTCGTAATTTGGTCAATTATTACAATATTAAACCTAATTATTAAAAAGGCAAGCATATCGTTGTGAAAATGCAGCAATGCCCCTATAATATGTGTATATATTCATGATACGAACAGCCAAGAACTTCGTTCACCTTATAATAGCCCTTGCTGCAAATGTTTTGTATGGTTTTCCTTCTCGCTCAATGACTGTTATTGGAGTCACCGGAACAGATGGAAAAACAACCACTGCTTCACTTATCTATGATATTTTACAGAAATCTGGAAAAAAAGCAGCATTGCTTACTACAGTATCTGCAGTAATTGATGGAAAAACGTATGATACAGGATTTCATGTAACGACTCCAAGCAGTGTCCAGTTACAAAAATATTTTTCTATTGCAAAAAAGAAAGGGATTACTCATTTTGTTCTCGAAACAACTTCTCATGCACTTGATCAAAATAGAGTCTTTGGTGTTCATTATGCAGTGAGTGCCATCACAAATATTGCACCTGAACATCTTGATTATCATAAAACATATGAACAGTATGTTGCCGCAAAAGCAAAAATTATGAAAATGTCAGATACGATAGTTCTTAATGCTGAGGACATGTCATTTTCATATCTCAAACAAATACTTGGCACATATACTTCAAAACCTCATACTGTTACATTTGCTCTTCATGGTAAATCTGATGTTACGTTAGATAATTATCCTCTTATCGTATCTATGCCAGGCGCGTTTAATAAATACAATGCATTGGCCGCACTTGCGTGTGTTTTGGAAGTAGGTGTTTCCTATGAAGAAGCTAAAAAAATAATAAAAGAGTTTCAGACCCCAAGAGGGAGACAAGAAATTGTGCAAGAAAAACCATTTACAATTATGGTAGATTTTGCGCACACTCCTACTGCATTTAGAGCGTTATTATCATCAATTAGAGCAGAGTACTCTGGTAAAATTATCCATGTATTTGGGAGTGCTGGAGAAAGGGACAAAGAAAAAAGGCCTGATATGGGGAAAATATCCTCTGTATATGCAGATACTATTATTCTCACTGCAGAAGATCCAAGAACAGAAAAAGTTTCGGATATAAATGCTGAGATCATACGGGGCATAAAAAGTAAAAGACATAAAATGGTGAAAAATAAAACAGAGAAAGTATTCGATGATGAGAGTGTTATATATCAGATTCCTGATAGAAAAGAAGCAATCCAGTTTGGAATTTCATTAGCTAAAAAAGGGGACATTGTAGTGATAACAGGGAAAGGTCATGAACAGTCAATGAACTTTGGACAAGGAGAAATCCCGTGGAGTGACCATACAGTTATCAAAAATATTATAAAAAAAATAGTATGATACAAGAAAATCCGTACATAATTTCAGCAATCTCACATCGATCAGATGGGAGTATGATGAAAAATAAAGCAATTCAGGAATTAAACGCCCGTGCATTTCTCCACGCACAAGATATCCCGTATGAAACTACTCATTTTATGAGACAAGTACATGGAAATAAAATCGCATATGTAGATGACTATACTCCACAGATGATTGACTCTGTAGATGGACTTATTACTGATAAAACAGGAATATTCTTAAGTGTAGTAACTGCAGACTGTGTTCCGATTACATTGTATGATCAAACATCAAATATTGTTGGTGTTGCCCATGCAGGATATAGGGGTATGTTATCGGGAGTTGTAAATAATTTAGTATCTGTGGCAAGAGATCTTGGAAGTGAGAATCATACCATGCAGTTTATTATTGGAGCATCAATTGGCTCTTGCTGCTATGATATTCCAGAAGATCGTGCAGATGCATTTTTTAATACATTCAAATCTGAAGATATTTTTAGGTATCATGGAGATAAAATATTCCTTAATTTATCAGA
>JBDHUV010000038.1:0-6885 GCA_039809365.1 Candidatus Levyibacteriota bacterium | reverse complement strand
GTTATCGAAAAGTACTCTGGGGATGAAGTTATCCATGTAGATACTGGAATGGGTGCATTAGATCATCATCAGTTTCAAGATGAAACAAAATGTGCAGCAAGTATTGTGTATGACTATGTACGCAGTCAGCCAGACACATTGTTACGCGATGAATTGGAGATTAAAGCAGTCAATCATATTATTGATCTTGTGATTGACGAAGATCATTTCCAGCAGGTTTTTCATGATGATAGCGCTTCATATCTCAGAGAGTTTACCCTTGTTGGAATACTAGATGGGATGAAATTACAAGAAGGTATTTCCGATACTCAGATTCTTCAGAAAGGGATGGAGTCACTTGATGCCCTCATACTTTCATTTCAGAGTAGAGTACAAGCAGAAGATGAGCTAAAAGATGGTAAAGTATTCTCTACAAAATGGGGAGATGCAATTGCTCTTGAGACAGTGAATGATACTGTCATGAAATTAGCTCAGATAAAAGGATACTCAGTTGCAGTAAGGCTTGATCCTGCATCTCACTTGCTCAGAATTAAAGCATGGCCTCGTATGAGGAAAGACAAACAGTATGAAAATGTGCAAGAAAAAGATATTGACTTAACGCCTGTCTACACCATAGTGAAAGAGAGAGATCCGTATGCTTCTTGGTTTTTACATGCATCAAAAAGGATGTTATTGAATGGAAGTGCAAAAAATCCACAAAGTATTCCTACTAAATTAGAAATGGATGACATCATTGATATTCTCAAGTCCTTATAAATGCTTTCAGATAGCCCTCTCTCTTGTTTTCTCAAGGTAAATTTTTTATAGTTGGAGTAGGACACGTTTGCAAACGTGTAGGTTTTATATGTAAAACATGCCAAAAAAGAAGCGAATTACCGGTTGGCAGCAGATATTCTGTTCTGAACTTGGACAGTTAGGGATTGGTTCGCTTATTTTTTATGCGAGCTCGATCCTTATTGTTCTCTCAATACCTATTACAGTGGTCTTATTAAAAAGTAATCAAGAACAGATTACGACTGCCTCTTTTTCCCCTGTCTCTTTTTCAAGCCCGCCAACAATATCTCTAGAACTTCCGATGGCACAAGTAAACAGGGGAGAGACGGTCCAACTACGGGTTGTAGCGACGAATTCAAACTGGACAATAATTTATTTCTCTCCTCAGTATCCTACCATTGCCCATCCATATTTTAAAAACGGAATGACAGTTGTTGCACAAGGAGCAACAATTGGAGACACGTATTACACTGCACAAGAACCAGGATATTTTATGGCTGCCACTTTTCAGTTACAAGGAGCGTATGGTGAGTTTAAATCAGGTGATCTTATGTGTTCGTGGACAGGAGAAGTATATTTATATCGTAAGGAGACAGTAAATCCAATTATAGAGATGATAGACAGTCAAGCAAGGTATAGAGGCACTTGGGATAAGTTAACTACATGTCAGAACGTCTCTTTGAAACGTATTGAAGTGAGATAAGTTAGTTTGTTTCCAGTTCTTGCATTGACTCGATAATCTTTTCAATATCTCCATCCATAACAAGAGGTAGGTTATGGAATGATTTATTAATCCGGTGATCAGTAACTCTGTCTTGAGGGAAATTATATGTACGGATTTTTTCAGATCTCATACCTTTTCCTACTTGGGTACTTTTTAACTCAGAAAGTGATTCTTGCCTTTTCGCAACTTCTATTTCCCATAATTTTGCACGCAGCATCTGCATTGCAAGTTCTCTATTTTGGATTTGTTGTCTTTCGTTTTGGCACGTAACCATAATACCTGTTGGTTTATGAATTAACCTGACTGCAGTAGATACTTTATTTACGTTTTGACCTCCATGACCACCACTGCGAAATGCTTCAAACTGTATTTCGTCATCACGAATATGTAAATCAATATCTTCAAGTTCAGGCAATACAGAGACAATTGCAGTAGAGGTGTGAACACGTCCTCTTTTTTCAGTTTCTGGGATACGTTGCACTCTATGTACTCCTGTTTCATATTTAAAATCAGAGAAAACGTTTCTTCCAATTATTTTGACTGTATTTTCATCAAGCATTTCTGCTTTGAGTCCTTTTCTTTCTGCATATCTTAAATACATGCGAAGTAATTCACGAGCCCAGATTTTTGCTTCGTCTCCACCTGCTGCACCTTTTACTTCAAGTAAAATATTTCTATTATTCAACTGCATGGTATCATCTGACTGTGTTTGTTCAGTGAGTTCATCGAGTTGTTGAAGGAGAGTAGCTTTTTCTTGTTTTAAAGAGTCTATCTCTTCTTTTGCAAGAGAAACCATCTCTGGATCATCAAGAAGTTGTTCTGTTTCAGAGATACGGGTATCTAAATAGGAAATTTGTGAGAGTATAATAGATCTGTCCATACGTGCTTTACTGTAGCGTAGCGTGTGGAAGTACTATGTTGCCACGTGCTATGCGCTCCGTGCAAATAGTGTTATTTTTTAATTGCTTGAAGCATTTCTCGGAGGGTCTTTGGACGATCTTCTTCTTTTCTTTCAACAACTTTTTTCTTAAACGTCTCATCTTTTTTCTCCATTTTTTTCTGGAATTTCTCAATACGTGAAGCTGTATCAACAAATTTTTGCTGTCCTGTGTAGAAAGGATGACATTTATTGCAAAGTTCGACGCGTAAAGATGTAGCTGTTGAGCCCACAGTAAAAGAGTTCCCGCAAGAGCAGGTTACTGGTGTCTGTGTATTATATTGTGGATGAATGTTTGCTTTCATATAGGCCTATTATATAAAAATATGTGTGCATATTCAAGCCAGCAGTATTACACAGATCTTTTCTTCCTCTCTTTTATATATGTAGATCCTAAATAAGGGATTTGGCCGTACGCAGTTAAAATACCTCCAATAATTAAGACACCTCCTATGATAAACGGAAGAGTGATCACTTCATTAAGGAGTAGTACAGACAGAGAAGTGGTAATAATTGGGTCCAAATATACAAAAAAGCCTGCTCTTGATGCATCTACTTGAGATAGACCTTTTTGCCATAATAAATAGGCTGTAAATGATGAGAAAAAGATTCCAAACAAAAGAGCAAGTATTGCAGACAGAGGGATCGTAGAAAGAAAATGAGGAGACTCAGAGAAAAAACGTACTGCAAACGGGGAAAATCCTAGAGATCCTATGAAAAACATATAAAACGTTACCACATATGGAGAGTAAAACTGGAATAATTTTTTATTAGTAATTTCTGCAAAAACGAGTGTAAGTGTACTTGCAATAATGAGGATATCTCCTATTGGGTACATCTGAAAAGGCCCACTTATATCTTTGAGCATAATAGTTAAAATTCCTGCAAAACCAATACAACCTCCTGCAATCATGCGTTTCGTGATTCTTTCTTTGAGGAAAAAACCTGCTGCTAGCATCATAAAAAGAGGAGAGGCTGAGACAAGAACTCCTGTATTAAGTGCGGTGGTATTAGAAAGACCAAAAAAGAAAAACGATATATGGATAAAGATACCGAATACTCCACTTAGAAGGAATAACCACAGATGTTGTCTGTGTATTCTTAATTGCTTGTGTACGAATGGCAAAATAAGGAGTGAGGCAATACCAAATCTCATAAATGCGAGTACAAATACAGGAATGTACTCTAATGCATACTTCATAATTGGGATAGTTGCTCCCCAGATAAGCGTTGCGAAGAAAAGAAATAGATATGGTCTTGCAGATTGAGCAGACATATACACATTGTGGGATATTTTCAATAAAAATACAACAATGTTTTGAGAAAGGAATGATTAGATTTATATAAACAGTTCTGGAGTAAGCTCTTCTTGAGAAATAGTTTTTTGCTCACCTGTTTGCATGTTTTTTAGTGTAACTGTTTTATTTTGGATTTCATCACTTCCAAGTAAAATGACATAGGGGATCTCTTTTTTATGTGCATATTTGAGTTGTTTCTCCATTTTTGCTGGTAAATCTAGATACATTTCCGCATTAATATTTTTTTCTCTTAACTCTGCACAAAGGCGTACTGAGTCTTGCATTAAATCCTTAGAGAACACAGTTACAAGTACATTTGTTGTATATATGCCTCTTGGAAATAGACTCAGTGCATCCATTGCTTCAATTGTGCGGTCAAATCCAAATGCACAACCCACTGCTGGAATATCTTGAGAACTGAACATACCAATGAGTTTGTCATAGCGTCCTCCGCCACAAAGTGAACCTACAGGATAATCATCACATACTACCTCAAAAATAAGGCCTGTATAATAATCAAGTCCACGAGCGAGTGTAGGATCAAACTGTAGTATTTTTTTATCCACTCCAAGTTCATAGGCAAGTGACTGTATTTTACCGAGTGACTCAGGTACTTGTGCATTTTTCACTGAGTTAAACTGTTCTTGTGATACCCCTATATTCTTTAATTCTTTAATTACTGCTTCCTCACCAATTTTTTTGAGTTTATCTATTATGGTGATTGCTGTTGTGTCGAATCCAGCAAATATTTTTCGATCATTTATGATGATAGAAAAATTTGAAAATCCAAGCGCAGAATAAGCTTTTGCAACTAAAGAGAGTATCTCTGCATCAGCTAACTCATTTTGTGAACCTACTGTGTCAATATCACATTGAATAAACTCTCTAAATCTTCCTTTCTGCGTATTTTCAGCTCTCCAAACATTTTGAATTTGGTATCGTTTGAACGGGAATACCAGCGAGTTTTGGTGTTGAGCTACCACCCGTGCAAGAGGGACTGTCTGGTCATATCTCATTGCAACACTGCGATCACCGTTGTCAGTAAATCTATACATAAGCTTGTCTCCCTCTTCTCCATATTTTCCTGAAAGGATGTCTTCATATTCAAGTACTGGAGTTTCAAGAGGTTCAAAACCATATGATTCAAATACTTTTGTAAGTATTTTGATTACGTACTGTCTTTTTTTTGCTTGTTGTGGGAGAAAATCTCTAAATCCCTTGAGAGTTCTAGGCTCGATCATATTAGGATAATTGTATCAGATATAGTGGAGAAAAAAAATTTATCCTTTAAAATTCCTCCCGTGCTCAGCTTTTCCTACTGCTTGTCTAACTGATTCAGCAGGTCCTTGAGGAGTAGAAGATTGTATAGAGGATACCTGTTGGCGAGCATTTGGTATCTCAGGTCCTTTTGGCTCTTCTTGTTTTTGAGAAGGAGGAGCTTGCCACTGAGAAACTTCTTGGAAACGTCTCATTTTCTGTTTTGAGAGTTCTTGTTTAATTTGTCCAATTCGTTCATTAGAGTGAGCTTTATCTTGTGACTCTAATTGTTGAAGTTCTTGGTCTGTTTTTTGAGGAGTACCAGTAACTTGACCTACTGCAGTGGTAATACTTGTTTTTATCTCATCAGCCCCTGCTTTTGCTACAGAAACTCCTGCCTCAAACATCTTTCCACCAATTCCTTTATCATTCATATTCTTAGTATATAACGAGGATGCATCTCAAATGCAAATTAGGACTGTACTAATTTATATCCTCTTGTTTTTATTGTAATAATAGTATGTTCACTTTTTTGAATTTTTAGTTTATGTCTCAGTCTTGCAACAAGGCGATCAATTGTCCAGTCAGATACACCTAATGCTTCAGATTCAGGCCATACTGCGTGAATAATTGAATCTCTTTCACACAACTCTTCTTTATTTTTTAATAGGAAAGAATAGAGGAGGTGTTCTTTTTTACTAAACTCTACAGAATCAGAAGATTTTGTTTTCTTTTGAAGGAATGAGGCGAATAAAGGGCTAAAAAACTCATTTTTTTGAATAATCCCTGCGTCGAAAAGATATTTATCATCAGGACCAGATGTTACAGATTTTCCTGAAGCAAGTTTTTTTACGGTACTTTGTTCAGATTTTGAGAGCCCTTCAAAAATCTCTTCTGATTGAAGCGTTGTTCGTTCATCATTTAGAATGAGTTCTGTAATCTCATCTGGTGATAATAGTTTTCTTTTTGCTTGATCTAATTTTTCAAAAATAATTGTATGTGCTAAATAGAGATACTGCATATGACCTCCAGATAGTTTCAGAATTGTCTGCTCAATATTTTTTGGATATGTTGTATCGTACTGCTTTTGAATAGTTTTTAAAATAATCTGTGAATCTGTGATATCTGAAGGCATAAGGTACTGGACATGTGAAAAAGTAGTAAGTTCTTCACGTGAGAATATATCTGGTTTAATTTGATCAAGTGGTCTGTCGCTTGTAAATACAAATGCAAGTTGCCTATGGGTTGCTTCAATAAGTCCTTGAAGGTTGTTAAAAAACTCAGGGGTAGCAGCATCTTTCATTCGGTCAAATCGTAAAAGGAATAGTGTTGGTATTAAGTTCTGTGCAATAAGTAAAAGAAGTGCTTTTTTTATGTTTTCAATAGTAAGGAAGTTGTCTTGTAGCTGAATACTTTGTAAAAATAATGCAGATATTTTTTGTTTTATCGCTTGATCTATAGATGATTCTTCAGCAACATCAGCAAGTCTTTTTATGGTGAGGATCCAAAAAGGTTGAATTTCACGTTCTACTAAGTCATTTAAATCAATGGGGACAAATATGTGATCCTGATCTTTACTAATGTATGTAGGAACGATTGTATTGTGATAAAGGAAAAATCGTAAAAAATTACTGATCCCAACTCGTTTTATACCGACTAGCTCAACGCTGTGTCTTAGTTTCAGATGCTTGCCTAAAGTTGTTGCATCAGCTTTTCTAAACTTGATTGGATAGGCAGACTCCGTTAATAGAGGAGACGTCATATGTTGATTATACTGTGGTAACAACCTATTTTTCAATGGAGTTTAGTAAGAAATAAAAAAGTTATTCTTGAGAAGAGTTACCAAGAGTGAGACGAACTGTTTTATCTTCCCCATCTCTAAAGTAACTGATCGT
>JBDHUV010000037.1:0-6984 GCA_039809365.1 Candidatus Levyibacteriota bacterium | reverse complement strand
TACTTGGACATCTGTTTTTACCCCTTGCTGGTTATGGAATTTTGCTTCAACAATTTCCTTTTTTCCTTCTTTTTGTAAAAAGACGTCAATTTCATGAGTAACACATCCACCCTGTAAAATGAGATTAACATCTGAAACATAATCCATTTCTTGAAACACTCTTTGCATATATCGCTCAAAAGGGAAACCAGTAGGACCAAGATCGAAAATTGCTTGTTTTAAATTAAATTTAATTAAGGCTTTTTGTTGATTATTCTTATGTAAAAATTCACGGATATGTGCAAAAATTTCAGATGTTTCAATCTCCGGATGAAGTCTTTGTTGTATATGTTCAAGTACTTTTGGTTGAATAGAAGGATCTAAACCGACTCGTTTCATTGAATTCAACACTTTTTCCTCAGAGAAAAGCTCTCTTTCTCCATTGTGTTTTATAACATATATCTCTGTATTACTATTCACTTAATCAGTTTACAGCATTTAGGTTCAAAAAGTCACGTATCCATGCTATAATGCAAGCCTATGAATCCAGAACTTTTAACACCTGCTGAAATGACCCTCCTTGAAAGGATTGACACCGAGAATGAACACTTTGGAGTCCATTTACAACAAGATCGTGAATATTTCATACCAAATCCCCAACAGTTTATTGATACATTAGAAAATAGAGAGAAGATTGATTCAACTCTAAGGGAACATTCCAATCGTTTTGCAAATTATATAGAACATCCAAAAAACCACATCTTCACTCGATCTAATAAAGGTAATTATTATCATTTCAAATTATGTATACCAGATTCTCCTTGGGGTATGATTCAAGCACAATATATTAATACACCTGAATACATGGATGAACGGATAGAGATTATTACGAAAGAGATGCTTCTTGATCAACATATGGTACCTTCTCTTATAACCACATTTAAAGCAGAAGTACATATTAATATAAATAGACACAAAATAATCCAACGAAATTTTCTATCTGGCACTACAGAGAAACTAGATAGACTTCAAACAGAGACCTCCCATTATCCAGAAGAAGCTACAGAACTTGTAGATACTACAATACGAGTTATTGATTTTATCTTAAATGGAGCAAACAAAAATTTAAATAACTAAATGGCGGAGAGTACAGGATTCGAACCTGTGAGGGATTGCTCCCACTAGTTTTCAAGACTAGCGCCATAAACCGCTCGGCCAACTCTCCTGAGGGTACTGCATATTGTACGTGATCTTGATAAATGCGTCAACTAGATTAGTGTTATCAAGAAAAGAATAAGTAGGTGCAGTGGATAGAATAAATAAAAAAGATATTTTGCTTTAATTCCTTCTTCTCCATTATATTTCCAGATGATAAATGTTGATAATACAGCAAGAGGTTGTACCAGCCCCACAGCGTTATTCGCATATGCATCAGATAAACCAAAAGTCTCTATAAGTGGAAGTGTATAAAAGCAACTAAATATAAGGAGCTGGGATAAAAACATTTTACGTTTATTATGAAAGAATAGGTAAAACATAACGATTGATAACACTCCTGCACTTCCATAATCTACCATTAATAAACTTGCAAGGAATGATAAGATAAGAATACTACCTACCTGTACGTATTTCTTATTAAACTTTTGTAACAGATACAGTGACAGTGCTCCTAAGGCTAACGTAAAGAATATATTCAGATTTCTATCTATACCTAGAGAACTGAATGCAAGCCAATACGGGATTTGAGAAATAAATGCAAAAATAAAAAGACGTTTTATATACAAGACAATATCTTTGGTATGAAAAGCTCCATTTGCAATAAGCCACGCAAACAGAGGAAATGATAATCTACCAATAATTCTAAATATTAATATGTCTGGGAAGAATATTGCTCCAACATGATCTACCACCATCAGAGCCATAGCAATAATTTTTATATAAAAAACAGACATGTAATTATTATATTGTAAGAATCTGAGACTAGAGTGAGAGAATATTATTTAAACATGTGAAAAATATGCGGAGGGGACAGGATTCGAACCTGCGGAATCTTGCGATTCAACGGTTTAGTAAACCGTCGCTATCGACCACTCTGCCACCCCTCCTTGGCTATTTTCTGAAACAGATCGGCGGAGGAGACAGGATTCGAACCTGCGTGAGCCAGATTAAGGGCTCAGGGGATTAGCAATCCCCCGCAATGGACCGGGCTATGCGACTCCTCCTTGTAAATTCCCTAAAAAGAAGTGCGTATCTTGACTCCTCTAAGTGCTCATCATTATACCAAACTATGCCCATGATTGTGAGGATATTGTGAATATTTTATAGCTCTTGATTAGCCTATGTATGGTATCATGAATATATGGATCCACAAGAAATTAAGCAAAAAATGATTATTCCAGAGGAGCCTCATCAAGATATTGAAAATGCTGGGGCGTATATACCAACACCTGATATTTCAGAAGCACTGGCTGATGCTGGACATGATTATGATCCAAAGACAGAAAGCTTAAATGAACATCTTGATCATCTTGCAAGGATCAGTGATGAACTCGACAAAGCTCATGGCACAGAAATTCAAGACCCTTCGGAAGAGAGTGTTCAGCAAATACAAAATCCTCCTGAGCATCAACCTCACGAGATCCCAAGTACCAGAATAGATCATGCTAATACTTCCTATCCTGCCAATAAGCCATTGGTAAAAAATATTGCTTCAAATGTCGGCATGCCATTTAGATCAGTCTATAAAGGATTCTCTTCTTTAATAAAAAGCCTTTTATTTAAACATGGTAGTTCAGCTAGCCCTGTGTATAATGGTCGCACTACAGTAGGAGATGTAATCGAATTGAAAAAGGAGGAAAAGGGAGAGCTACCAATACTTTCTCCCGTTTCTAATAGTGAGGATTATCGACCACAAGGAGAAATACCTATATCCAACAATGTTACACCTATAGATGATTTTAGACAAAGCGAGGTGAAAAATGCAGCCTGATACAATTATAACTTCTTTCATAGATACAACAATTGCCATTATCTTGGCTTTTATTATTGTGTCTGCTGTGCTTGCAGGGATTGCTGGAGTTGCATTTTTGTTTGGGTTATGGAGAAAAAATAAATTACGCCAAGAAAAAGCTCTCTCAATGGCTCATCTTGAGATACGACTACCAAGAGATAATGAAATTAAAATAGATGCTGCTGAACAAATGTTTGCTAGTTTTGCAAGTCTCAAATCTGCAAAAGGGCGCCTTAAGTTTTTTAAAGTTCCTGACTCTATTGCATTTGAGATAGTAGCCCGTCCTCAGGATATTAGATTCTATGTAAGTGTTCCTAAAAAACTCTTGGATATGGTAGAAAAGCAGATTCACGGATCGTATCCAGATGCCCAGATAGAGGAAGTTGAAGAATATAACATTTTTGATAACCCAGAAGGAAAAATAGCATATACCATGCTGAAACTTGATGAGTCAGACTTTAAACCAATAAGAACATACAAAGATCTGCCTGTAGACCCTCTTTCTACATTTGCAAGTACACTAGGCAAAATGCAGGAAGGAGAATCCGCTGCAATCCAGTTTATGATTACACCTGCTGACTCATCGTGGAAATCTGCAGGAAGGGCACATATTTCCACTACAAAAAAGCAAGAAGCTGATCCAGAGACAGCAAAATATTCTGTAGATCAAAAAGAACTTGAAGCTGTGGACCAAAAAATGACAAAAGCTGCATTTGAAACACACATCAGGATTATTACCATTTCTTCTACAGAAGAATCAGCCGACGCACATTTAGGGAATATTGTAAGCGCATTTACCCAGTTTTCAGGGTATAACTCATTTACGAAAGACAAAATGAGATGGACAAATGGATTCTTTATGGTAGATTTTATTTACAGATATTTACCCTTATGGGGACATGGTTCAGTTCTTAATACTGAAGAATTAGCAACTCTTTTCCACTTTCCAAACAAAACAGTCGACTCTCCAAGTATTAATTGGATGAAATCTCGTCTTGCACCAGCCCCTGCAAATATTCCAACGACAGGACTGTATATTGGGAAAAGTATCTATAGAGGGATGAGTAAGCCTATTTTTCTCCAACCATCAGACCGAAGAAGACATATGTATATTATTGGAAAAACTGGTGTGGGTAAATCCGAGTTTTTGAAAGACATGATTTTACAAGATATCCGAAATGGAGAAGGAGTTTGTTTTATTGATCCTCATGACACCATCGATCAAATTTTGCCATTAATCCCACCTGAAAGAGCAGAAGACGTCATTCTTTTTGACCCTTCGGACACTACCCGTCCTATGGGGCTAAATATGATTGAAGCAGAAACAGAAGAACAAAAACATTTTATGGTAGCGTCTGTACTTGGATTGATGTACAAACTATACGATCCACAGAAAACAGGTATTATTGGACCACGTTTTGAACATGCAGTTAGGAATGCTATGTTAACTGTCATGGCAGAAAAAGGAAACACTTTTATAGAAGTTGTACGTATTTTAACAGACCCTTCATTTGTACAGGAACTATTACCGAAAGTAACAGACCCTATGGTTCGAAGATACTGGACAGACCAAATTGCACAAACAAGCGACTTCCACAAATCAGAAACCCTCGACTATATTGTGTCTAAATTCGGAAGATTCGTTACAAATAAAATGATGCGCAATATGATTGGACAAAGTGTCAGTGCCTTTAATTTCCGTCAAGTAATGGATGAGCAAAAAATACTTTTTGTCTCTCTTGCAAAAGGGAAAATTGGTGAAGAAAACTCTAACTTTCTTGGATTAGTCCTTGTTCCTAAATTATTATCTGCTGCTATGAGTCGTCAAGATATGCCTCAAGATCAAAGAAAAGACTTCTTCTTATACGTAGATGAGTTCCAAAACTTTGCCACTCCAGATTTTGCCACCATTTTATCTGAAGCACGAAAATATAGACTCAACTTAACCGTTGCAAATCAGTTTATTGGACAGATGGAAGAAGACATTAAAAATGCAATATTTGGAAACGTAGGAACAATTGTATCTTTTCGTGTTGGCGTTACTGATGCAAATTACTTACAACACGAGTTTCAACCAAATATTACTGAGGGAGACTTAATTAATATAGAAAAATATCATGCATACGTAAAGACTCAGATTAATGAAGAGCCAGTGCCACCATTTTCTCTTGATTTAACACGTGACGTTGAAGCTGAAAAAAAGACAGAAAATCCACGGGTGGCAGAACTTGTCCGAGAATTATCGCGATTAAAATATGGAAAACCTGTGGAGCTTATAGAAGCAGAGATTGCAAAACGGTCAAGATTATTTGAGGTGCTTGGTGATGCTCCAGAGTTAGAGCCTCCTAAATCTCCTGAGACAAAACTGAAAAGAAATATTTAATCGTCTAAAAAAGAGATTTCATTTGGACTATTACAGATGAGTATTCCAATGGTATAATGGTAAACATTAAAGAGGGCCAGTAGCTCAGGGGTTAGAGCGCGTGTCTTATAAACACGAGGTTCGATGGTTCGAGACCATCCTGGCCCACATTCTTACACATTCTCCATATAAACAAGGTACTATTATATATCCCAATGGAAAAACAGAACATAGTAGAACAAGCTTCTTATAACCCTTACGACAAACTTTCTAAAACATCTATAATCCTCCGCACTATTCTTGAATCTATCCCCTTTGGGCTAGGTCCGTATGGAATAGGGGATTTAATTAGTTTATACGAGGGAGTTAAAGGAAAAATGATATTCGGTCCTAAAATAGATACTGTTGATAGAATTATTTCCTTTATTGCAGCTCTTATTCCTCTTGTACCTGCAACTCCATTTAGGCTATTCGTAGCAAATCTGCGCGGAAAAATAACTCGATCTTCTTGAATGATACATAATAAAAATACTCTTTCATATCTTGTCACAAATACAAAAAATGCACTCAAAGTGAGTCTGCTATAATAAAGGTATCTATGAGAAAATTCCTTGCCCTGTGTTTTGTTTTTGTCATTACATTGGTAATCTTTTCTTTCAATGCAACTCCAGCATACTCTGATGAATTAGAAGAATTAAGTAAAAAAATCAATGAACTTCAATCTGCACTTGAAGCATCAAAAAAAGCAACAACACCTCTTGAATCACAAGCAACAAGCATGAAAAAACAACTCGATGGAATTGAGTATCAAATTACACAAATTGAAAAAGATGTTGAGGCTAAAAAAGCATTTATTGTGAATGGATATAAAGATCTTGAAGCTCAAAAAAATATTTTTAATCAGACAGTACGAGAATATTACATAAAACATTCATTTTTCTCTCCCCTGTTAATGTTTCTTTCTAGCGCTGATGCTACGTCTGTTACACGGATGCTTGCGTATCAACAAAAAGATGCAAATCAAGATAAAAGTATTATCACAAATACTGCTTTAAAAATTGCAGAACTAGAAACTGCAAAGGAAAAACTTGAAAAAGAGGAAAAACAACTCTCTTCTCTAAAAGCGAAGTTAGCAAAAGATAAAGCAGAGATAGAAAAAGTAGTAGCAGGAGCAAAAACATACCAATCTTCTCTGTCCGGACAAATTGCGGAGTTAAGTGCAAAGCAACAAGAGATTATTAATGCCAAAAGTGGAAGTTATACATTTAGTCTAAGTAATGGAGAGCTTGCTGATGAGTATTTATCTTCTCTAAAAGGCTTCAGAGAGTCAGCTCCTAGTGGATCATTTGCCATCTTCTCTTTTGGCGGGTATACACATAGAAAAGGAATGAGTCAGTATGGAGCAAGAGGCAGAGCACAGGCTGGACAGGATTTTAAAACAATTCTCAAAGCATATTATGGCAAAGAACCAGTCAGTAAAGACACTGGGGGGAATATAAAAGTAGCTGGTTATGGAGACATGGATTTTGAGACTACCTATTTGTGGGGAATTGCTGAGATGCCATCAAGCTGGCATCCAGAAGCATTAAAGGCTCAAGCAGTTGCAGCAAGAACATATGCGTATAGATATAAA
>JBDHUV010000036.1:0-7106 GCA_039809365.1 Candidatus Levyibacteriota bacterium | reverse complement strand
ATTCAACCTAAAATACGAGATGATGAGGAAGGGAGATTAACTGACCCTGAAAATTTAATGATAAATGCTGGTGGAATGGCAAAGTTAATAATGGAAGAAACAAGTGGTTTTATTAATGTTGGTCAAGCCAAGGCTGTTACTCAGTTATTTATATATGATGCAACTCTTGGAAAGGATATTCCAGATGAAAATAATAAAAATAATTTACAAAAGTTGTGTGAATTGGCTAGCAGTAACAGTGAATTAAAGTATAATTTTGAAAATGTGCCTGGTTCAGAGCGTGGAGATATTTCTGTAAATAGTAGTGGTGGAGCAGTGGGTATCCAATTTATGCCTGATAGAGCATTAGAATATTATAATAAAATTGTTGTGGAAGGAGGATTCGATCCGAAGAAGGAAGGGAATGTTTTTAATCCTCTTCAATCAATAAAAATGGCATGGGCATTTATTGCATGTCACGAAAAAGTTGCTCCAGGTCCTGATGGATATCGTTGGGGGTACATGCGTGGAAATGCAGAGGCAATTGATCTAGCAATACGCAAGTGGAATAATCTAGAATCTGAAGTGAATGCGATAAAAAATGCAATAGAAGAATATGATGAAAATGTACCCTTATCTCAAGAATAAACCTACTGGTTTGGAGAAGATTCTTCTATATTTGGTAATTGAACAAAAGAGATTTGACACGTTGTATTCCCTCTAACATTTTTATCCCCTTGCTTGAATGTAAATGTCCCTTCCCATAATCCATGAGTAGATTTTTGGAAATGATACTCAATCTGGGCTTCTACAGAAGGACCATTTTCATATTTTTTTACAAACTCAAGAGTATCTGCGTGCAAGGCACCTTCGATTGTAGCTTGTCCGTGAGGATCGATAAGTTGTCCTTGAATTGCTGAGTTTTGTCCTTCTTTTTTGAAATAACCACCAAAAAAAGCAGTCTTTGGGGGCTCAAGAGATCCAAGAAGTGTATCCATAGTTCCTGCGATACTGTACAACATGGTCTTTGGAAGAGGATAGGTAGTGATAGAAGCATCCATACTTTCAATGTATATTACTGAGTGAATAATTTCAACTGAAGTATATTTTTCGGACTGCAGTTTTTGTTCAAAATATGGTATCCTTATTTTCTGTGAGAATAATTGCTTCAATTATAGTTTTGTGTGTAGTAGCGTCTATCTCAGCTGCATTATGGCTTGCTTCAGCAAATGATGTTCGGAAAAAAGATGAGCATCAAGCTGTAGGATTAACAGAGATGGTTCAGTATACGAGTGAAAAAAATAATTTTAGTTTTTCTTATCCCAATACTCACCAAGTTATAGAGTATTCACCAGATGCACTTGTTGTTGCAACAATGTCTGGTCAGACAGTTATGGGAGTAGCACAGATACGAGTACTTACTACATCAGAAATAGTTGATTTAGAAAAATATGCAGGAGAAGAAGCAAGAAGCATGTGTTCATCAGAGACTGCAGAGTATGTAATTGAGTGTACAGATATTTTAGAGACAAAGCCCTCAGTTACTGATTCAGGAATAACAGGTATTGAGTTTTATATACATGAACAAAAAACAGACTTACACAAAAATGAATCTATAGAAGAATCTAAAAAAGGTCCATTCTTTGCATATTCACTTACTCCTCATACAGTTGTTATGGTATATCCTCCTCAATCTATAAGCCAAAAAGAAGTGAATACTTCAATGGTAAGTATTATTGCGGAAAGTGTTACTCTCCCTCAGTAATTTCTTGTTAACCTCTTACGTTTGTCTCTTCTCCTTCTTATACTTTTCCCATAGAATGTATGCTTCTATGAATGAAGTGCAATCAACAAGAGAAAGAATATTTATTGCAGGTGTATTTATTTTTTTTACACTTTTTCTTATGATTTCTTTCTATACAGTATATGATCAACCATGGGTAGACAAAGAGGCGAGTAAATCTGTAGATATATTAGAAAGTGCTCCTGGGCAGAACGTGAGTATAGAAGAGGTAACAAAAGATCCAGAATCTTTTGTTGGGAGAGTTGTTTCAGTAAGAGGACTTGTCATACAAACTATTGGTACAAGAGGAATTACAGTAGAGAATTCGGCAAAAGATACAGGGGAATTACTCGTTATTAGTAGAGAGTCTCTTATGGGAGTGGGGAGTGGAACAGGGAAAGGTACATATGATGAAAATGAAGGCATAAGAGCATCAGGTGTAGTACGTATTTTTAATATTGAACAACTAGAGTCTGAGGTAGGATTCCCACTCAATGAAGATGCGTATAAGGGCTATGAAGGCAAACCAGTGATTATTGCAGATTCGATTAATCCATTACAAAACGTTGAATAACACATACATATTATTCCTTGTTAACGGTATACTGAAAGTATGCAAAAAAGGAATATTCTTTTCATAAGCATAAGTATTGTCTGTGTTGCATTGTTATCAGGGTTATATATCTTGAACAATATACAACCAAATAGAATCCAGAAACTGTCTCTCCCATTTTCTCACTCTTCTGTTTCTCATCCCACGACAGTTCCTCTTCAACCTCTTACATTAGAACAATTTTTTGATGGAGTAGATAGTGCAAAATATCCTAAAGAAAACCTCAGAGTTCTACTTGTAACAGGAGATATTATTCCTGCAAGGAGTGTAAATACGAGAACAATTAAGTATAACAATTTCTTGTGGGCATTTGAGCCTACTGCATCTGTTCTAAGAGATGCAGATGTAACATATAGTAACTTGGAGTCTCCATTGACGAGTGATTGTGTTCCTACAGATACAGGAATGAGTTTTTGTGGTGATAGTCGTCATATACAGGGTCTGACTTTTGCAGGAATAGATGTAGTAAACCTTGCAAATAATCATCTCGGAAATCAAGGGCAACAGGGAATAAACCAAACAGTAAGCTATCTACAGAAAGCAGGTATTGTATACAGTGGAATAGAAAATAATCCACAGTATCTGGAAGTTCGCGGTATAACTTTTGCATTTCTCGGTTATGATGATATTGAAGCTCAGCCTGGAGTATCGAGGGCAGATACCGATACTATTGTAAAAGAAATACAAATAGCGCGATCTCATGCAGATATTGTTATTGTCCAATTTCACTGGGGAGTAGAGTATGTTGATCAACCGACAGAACGCCAAAAATATCTTGGAAAATTAGCTATAGATAGTGGAGCTGATTTAGTGATTGGTAATCATCCTCACTGGATACAGCCAGTACAGCTTTATAATAATAAGTTAATTACCTATGCACATGGTAACTTTATTTTTGACCAGATGTGGTCAGAGAAAACTCGGGAAGGAGTAATTGGTAAATATTATTTTTATAACAATACTCTTGTTGATGCAGAGTATCTCCCTATACGAATTGAGGACTATGGCCAAGCACAAATTATTCAAGATGAGGATTATAAAAAGAGTATTTTAGATGAAATGTATAACCAAAGTGTAATTTTACAAAAAAATGATTGAAATATTTTTTTGTAAATGCTATATAATCAAGATAGATACATATTTTCCCTGTTCTATTGGAAAATAATCTGAAGATGTTACTGCCGTTTTTTTATTCCCCACGTCATTCCTTATTACGATTAAATTCTCTGGAAGGAGGTGATACTCCATGACAAAACTATTTGTAGGAGGTCTTCCATATGCAATGAATGATCAAGATTTACAAAATCTATTTTCAGAATATGGAACAGTAGCTTCAGCAGTAGTAATTACTGATAGACAGACAGGAAGAAGTAAAGGGTTTGGATTTGTAGAGTTAGAAGATGATTCAATGGCTCAAAAAGCAGTTGAAGAGATGAATGGAAAAGATGTGGATGGACGATCAATCGCTGTTTCTGTTGCAAGACCGAGAGAAGAAAGATAATATCTGAATCTGTATGTTTCTGGCGGAGAATTCTCTATTTTCCGCCAGGAGATATAAGGGGTTATTCTTTCAGAGACTTCAAGTGAATAACAAGTGGTAATAATGCCAATAAAGCATACCATTTTGTACAGGTCATCAAAAATATAATACCTGTACTTAGAAGAATGACTCCTGTGAAATATAAATATTTCTTCTGACTTTTTATTTTCTTTATTATCAAAATAACAGAACTAATTTCTGCGACTAATATTAACAACCAATACCAATTATTTGTGCAAATTTCTGTTGAATTAGTACGAGTAGGATTCCCCGCTTTTGTAGTTGACCTAATTCCAGCACTATCGGTAGCGCTTAATACTTCTTCTGTATTTTGGGTAGGTTGATTTATCCCAATTCTATTAGCAAATGAAGTAATCCCATTTACAATATTACTTGTTGTTTCACCAAGAATGGATGACGGATTTGAATTACTACCGGAACCGTTATCTGAGTTACTATTTGAATTCCCAGATGATGTATTAGATCCTTGCTGGTTGGTGTTTGAACTCCCTTCAAAACCAAAACTTAAATTGAATTTAGAAGAGGACTTTTGTTGTAGATTATTAGGAGTTTCATCATCCATTTGAGCAATCATTGAGATTTCTATTTGATTGTGTCCCTCAATTTGAGAAAGAAAGATCGTATGGTCATTAATAAAACTATCAAGTGTACCATCCCAAATAATATTATGAGAAGAGTCTAATAGCTGTATGTTCATATACTGATTTAGTTCTTTTTCTGCATCCTCACTTGTTACTCTGATAAAAATATTCTTTTTTGTATTATCTGTATTGGTAATTGTTATAGTTTTTTCTGTCTTTTCTTCTGGAATCCAATTTATATTAGATGGAAAGATTGGATCTTTTGAAGATAATTCGCAAATTTCTTGATTACAGCTTACTGATAAATCATTTGCATATACTGGAGTTACTAAAACAGAAAAAATAAGAGAGGTAATGACAAGGGATAGATATTTATACATGATATTAATGATGCTTGTTTATAGTAATTATATGACCATCTGAGTCTACTAGGCGTAGGGTGACCTCAAAGTCATGAGGATTCTGATCATATGTGCAGACATTGTTTGAGCATGAACCTAGTGTTATAACAATAGATCTTTCATTTTCACCATTCAAATCCTCAAAATTACTAACTTCTCTGTTAAGACCAGACCCAATATATTTGATTGTTGAATTAAATGAGTCAAAATGTTGTAAGTTAGAGATCTTTACAGAAAATGTGTGTAATTGTGTGTTATAAATTGTTGTAACTTTAGGTTCATACGCTGTCGTAATTGTATTTGATATCTTTTCTGTATCAGAAAATCCTAGCTGATTATTAGAATTTTGGTATGCGTTAAATACAATGTCAAATGTACAAGTTAATCCTTGAATTTCCACATTATCATTTTCGTTTGCGATTGAAAATTCCCATTCGTCAGGTGTAGCATCCATATATGCAGATTGTGTAGCAAGGTTAAATGTAGATAGTGAACCAGTAAACTTTTGTGTTCCATTTTTTGATGCAGTGAGTTTCAAATCATTACATAGGTCTTCAGATCCCTCCTTATATTCATAATGTGGTGCGTAGTGAATGCCTAATTCTCCTTTCTTTACGACTGTAATACTTTTAGTTAGTGTTGTTCCTTGCTCAAGTTTACTTTCATCAAAAAATGATCCTGTGTATTTGTTACCAACTGATCCTTGAAGCTCGAAGTCTAGAGTTGTTGCTGTAAAATTGTTATTTGTTTTTTCAGCATCATAATATTGCGCTTGTGTAATTGTTATGAATGTCACTAAAATGAAAAATAAAAGCGTAGTGAGCTTTATAATTATTCTTTTCATAATTATTTTGTTATACCAACCTTTCTTTGAGTTAAATGTTGTGTAATAGATTTTTTAATATTGATTATCTCACTGTATACGATTGCGACAGCAGGGACGACTATAAGGAGTATAAATCCAGGTATTGTTTGAATAAATGAAATGACATACCCAATCCAAGGGATATCTATTATTGTTTTTCCAATAATATTATTAATGGAGACAGGTTCAGCATCAGCATTCTTATTTGCATCTCCTTTAGTTATAAATTCTGTTCTCTGGATTTCTTTTACTCTATGTGTAACGAGCATTGTGCTGTTACCAGATTGTTTAAAAGTGATTATATCTCCGACATTATATGACTGTGTTGGAGCAGTAAGTACAATACTTTTTACACCAATGGTGGGTTCCATAGATCCAGATTGAACAACAAGCACACGGATTCCACCAATACCGAATTTTCCTGCCACAACTAGTATTGCTGCACAGATCAATAATGTAACTCCTAGAGCATACATTGTATTTTTTATAATATTTAAATATTTCATATAGTATTTGCCTCTTTGTCCTCTCCACAATCTCTGTGGAGAGAGAAAAAGTCAAAAGACTTAGTTTGCTTGTTCGAGTGAAAACTCTAGATCAAAGGTAACTGAGTCACCTTGTACATCGTTCCCTGTATTCTCAGGTAGATCAAGACGAATGCCGAAGATCATTGTTTCTCCAGCTTCAAGTGTCTCTTTTCCTTTTGTAGCAAATTCATTATCTGCAGGATCTGTTGGCGTCCAACATCTACCATCAAAAGTATTTAGTTTATGACCAGCAGTCATTAGCCAACTACCTTCAACATCCACAATAAGAGAAAGATTATCTCCTAGTTCGCCTGGATTTCCATCGTTTTCATATTCAGTAGTTCCATTACTTTCAGTATTTACGAGGTTGGTTAGACAAATCTTAGGGATACCTGTGACTGATCCATTATTTTTTAGGATAAAGTATTTTCTTCCAAATCTATCACCAGGTTTCATGTTATTCATAGTAAAAGATTTAACCTGTGTTCCATTAACTCCATCAACTGTGAGATCAAGAGTTCCAGCAGTAAATGTATTTCCTGTACTGACTTCTTCGTCAGTAAATAAAGCCTGGGTTGCACCAATTGTTGCAGTAGTTACCGCAAGAATTGTAATTACACTAATAAGTATTTTTTTCATTTATTTCACCCCCTTTCTTTTCTAAATTAATACTAAAAAAGCCCAGCTCTTTTACGAGTCTGGGCAGTTAGATTTATATTTTTAAACTATCTTGGAATTATCAAAAAGAAATTCAAGAGGGCAGAAGCTATTATCTTGTAGTATATCTAAAAAAGTC
>JBDHUV010000035.1:0-7167 GCA_039809365.1 Candidatus Levyibacteriota bacterium | reverse complement strand
GTAATAGTAAGGATTTCATCTCCTTCTATTGAAATTCCTGCACCTTCTTCTAATATCTGAGCAAGGTCACTTCCTCCAATTTGAAATCCATCCTCTGACAATAAGGAAAGGTCTACAAGTTGACCCTTATAATATACGTCTCCATCAAGATTCGTATTTTGTGCAATGGTAATATTTGTATCAAACTGAGCATCTGCAGTAAAGCTTGTTGGGATACCAAATGTTACACCACCTGTGTCTAATTCACTATCACTTTCAGCAAGTACTTCTCCTAATTGATCATTTGCCACAATATTAGGTCCTGATTCAGTATCTGTTTCCCAATTAGCAATGACAAGGATTGTGATAATACTAATTACCACAGCAAATCCATACATTGCTATCTTACCGTATAATTTGAGAAAAGTTTTTAACCTCTCAGTTTTCGTGAAATAGTCCGGGTCCATTAAAAGATATTTAGAATAAATGCCAATTTTATCTTAGACGATTTTGAAGGTTGTTTGCAAGTAAGATTCAAGATATTAAACCACTTTTGTAGAGATGTATACAGAGGACAATACAAAGATGCGTTTATAGGATTATGTAAGGATTGTGCCTTCTCTGTTTTAATATTTAATCAACTTATACTAATATTATTCACTCAGACCAAACAACGTCATCCACCTTCGGAATACGTATTGTGTATTCACCTGTTGAGTAATCAATTAAATATAGAGCTTTTGTTTCAAAGTTTTTGATTAATGCTTTAGTCTCAACATTCGATACATCAACTACTTGAGAAGAAAAATATGGCAGTTGATAATAGGAATATAATGTATATACATATGATAAATAATATTCTTGCTCCAAGTCTTGAAGTTGGAAATACCATTCTTAATATTAAAGACACTTCTAAATTACAAAAGTTCTATCAGTCCGGGGTAGGACTTGAATTACTAAGTAAAGAAAAAAATGAAGTAGTGTTAGGACAGGATCAGAAAAAGATCATTACTCTTAGCGGTGCGCCAGACCTGCCTTATGCTCTAAAAACGTCAGCTGGGTTATATCATAATGCTATTGTATTTAAATCACGGGGGAAACTTGCAAATACGTTAAAACGTTTATTCAAAGATTATCCAAATTCATTTATTGGAAGCGCTGATCATTTTGTAAGTGAAGCATTTTATTTCGTCGATCCTGAAGGAAATGAATTAGAACTGTACTTTGATAGAGACAGATCACAATGGGAATGGGAGAATGGATACGTAAAGATGGGAGTAGAATACATTGATCCTATCTCATATATACACACCTATTCTGCTCAAGATGATTCTGAAGAAAAACGGATGGGCCATGTTCATTTGAAAGTGGGAGATGTCCAGATAGCAAGAAAATTTTATGTAAATACTGTGGGGTTCAATGTAACTGCTGAAATGCCACAAGCGCTTTTTGTATCTGTGGGTGAATATCATCATCATATAGGAATGAACTCATGGCAAAGTTTCGAAGCACAACCAAGAAATAACTCTTTAGGACTTCAAAGTATTGAATTGATACTACCTACAAAACAGGATGTAGATACTCTTGCTTCCAGATTGGAAAAAAATAACATTCCTCTGTTACAGAAAAAAGAGACACTCATATTCCAAGATCCCTGGAACAATGTAATTAATATCAAATCACAATAAAGTTTTTCATTAAATAAAATACTAATATGACTGTACAAAATGACCAAATATTTTTGTATTAGAACCAAGTTCTAGGCTCACTCAGACAGTGGAAAAGTACAATTCATCCTAATGCTACTTCATACACCACTACCAGAGAATATTAAAATCATTACTCTTTTACAATCGCAGTATAACCAGTTTCAGTGATTTGGTTTACAATATCTTCTAACTTAACATTACTTTCATCAAATTCTACAGTACTTTCTTGTTTGGCGTAATTAGTATTTGATGCTATCACTCCATTTTTTTCTTCAAGATCTCCGTCAATATTCATCGCACAACTAGCACAATGCATTCCTTCAATTTTCAGTGTTACTTTCTTCATATTACGTTAATCACCCCCCTGTACATTCCCATACTGCACATAAATGGGATTTGTGTAGGTTTATCTGGCATTCTTAAAGCTATTGTATCTTCAGTCCCGACCCTCATTATCTTTTGATAATTGAAGTATGGAATTGTAAATGCAGCTGCACAACCGTAAGCACCATCATTTTTGATTGTAAATGTAACATTGCTTCCTGCTTTTACATTAATAGAGTTTGGTGTGTATCCTGTGTCTAATATATCTATAGTGACATTGGTTTGCGGAATACTATTGCTTGTTGTTTGTCCTCCACTATCCATATTGAATTTAGGGAAGGAAAAACCAGTCAATGCGAGCGCATTATTAAGATTAAACATTGCAAGAATTATAAGCGTTAGTGCAGCAAACCTCATAAATCTCCTGTGTAGAGTTTCACCTAGTTTAAATGCAAAGTACCCAAGAGCAAAAAATAACGGAGATGTACCAAGCACAAATAGGAATAGAATTGCTGCTCCAACAAATGGGTTTGCAGAACCAATAGCTAGAGCCATCATAGCCTGTGTAGTTCCACATGGAATGAGGACTGTGAATGCACCAAGTAATGCAGGAGCAAATAAGCTCTTATTCTTTGATTGATTTCTTACAATTCGAGTCAATGATTTAGGTGGCTGTATAACAAAATACCGAAATACTGGATGCACATTAAAGATATTTAACGCAGTGCCGATCATGAAAATAGCAACTATTACCTGCATGATGATTTGCGTAGTTATAGAGAGTTGAAATAACGATCCAAACCACCCGAGCAAGAATCCAAGCCCTGTATAGGCGATCAGTTTTGTTAGAAGAAATGCTAATATAGGTAACACGTTACCTGACTTTTTTAGTTTATCTTTTAATTTTTCTTCTTCTCTCTGTGCAATAGTTGCAGCCAGCAAGCCTCCTTGTACAGCAAGACAGGTAAGCCCTCCTGTTAAAAGACCAGTAAGAAAAATCGTCCAGAGATTTACAGTTTCAGGACTCACCGTAGCCGGTGTTTGAGCGCTTCCAATACTGAGTATTCTTATGAAAAGGTATCCAATTATTAAGCAGACAGCTGCTACTGCAATTATTAATGGTGTTGGTGTTTTAGACCCTTTCATATATCTATACATTTACTCTTTTTAGAAGTAATGAATTCGATACTACAGAAACAGATGAAAGAGCCATAGCAACAGATGCAAAGATAGGATTCAAAAGTATGCCTGAGAATGGATATAAAACACCCATAGCTACCGGAATAAGAACCACATTGTAACCAAATGCCCAAAATAAATTCATTTTGATAGTTCTCATGGTTTTCTTCGACAGTTCAATTGCTGACGAAACAGATTTAAGGTCTTTGTTAATTAGGGTGATATCTGCTGCTTCAATTGCGACATCTGTTCCAGAGCCCATTGCTATACCTATATCCGCGGCTGCCAGAGCGGGAGCATCATTTATTCCATCCCCCACCATTGCAACTTTTGCGCCAGTTGCTTGAATTTTTCTTACTTCAGCTTCTTTTTGATCTGGGAGTACTTCTGCCAAGACACGATTAATACCAAGTTTTTGAGCAATAGCATCTGCAGTTCTATGGTTATCTCCTGTGATCATTACAACATCTATTCCTCGTTTCTGCAATGCTTTCACTCCAGCCTTTGCAGTTTCTTTTACAGTATCTGCAACACCCACAAGACCTATCAGTTTTCCGTTCACAGCCAACAGCATGACTGTTTTTCCTTCATTTTCGTATTTACTCAGCAATTCATTTGCAGTTTGATAGTCAACTTTCTCCCTCTCCATGAGCCTTCGGTTACCGAAATACACTTTATCTTTTCCAACCGTACCTTCGACTCCATGTCCTGCAATTGCTTTAAATTTTGTTACTTTTTCGAGTTCTAGCTCTTCCTCTTCAGCCTTCTTAACTATAGCTTCGGCAAGCGAGTGTTCTGAGCCTTTTTCAATTGATGCAGCTATTCTTAAGATTTTTGATTCTTTAACTTTACCTAAAGAAACGACATCAGTTACATCAGGTTTTCCATGAGTCAAGGTTCCCGTCTTATCAAATACAACTGTATTAATTTTATTTGCTGTTTCTAAGCTTTCAGCATCACGAATCAAAATTCCCTTTTCAGCACCTATACCAGTTCCCACCATAATTGCGGTAGGTGTTGCTAGCCCCATTGCACATGGACACGCGATTATTAAAACTGCTACCGTGTTAAGCATTGCAAATAGGAATGCTGGTTGTGGACCAAATATATACCAAATTCCAAAAGTTGTAAAAGAAAGCATAATTACAATCGGAACGAAGTAAGAAGAGACTGCATCAGCAAGTTTTTGAATAGGTGCTTTAGATCCTTGTGCTTCTTGCACAAGCTTTATTATCTGAGCAAGCATAGTTTCAGATCCAATCTTCATTGCTTTGTAGGTAAACGTACCTGATTTATTTATTGTAGAACCTATAACAGTATCTCCTTTGGTTTTATCAACAGGGATACTTTCTCCAGATATCATTGATTCGTCAATTGAAGAGTCCCCCTCAAAAACTACGCCATCTACAGGTATTTTTTCTCCTGGTCTAACTCGAATTACATCTCCAACCTGTACTTGCTCAATTGGAATATCAATATCCTTTCCATTCCTCACAACCCTAGCTGTTTTTGCTTGAAGACCAACAAGCTTTTTAATTGCCTCTGAAGTTCCTGTCTTTGCTCTCGTTTCTAGATATCTTCCTAAAAGGACTAACCCAATCACAATAGCTGATACATCAAAAGAAGGCATTGCTTCCATTCCTAATTTCATTGGAATCTCTGGAAACACAGTGACAAACAATGAGTAGAAATATGCAACAGTTGTTCCTAACGCAACTAAAGTATCCATGTTAGATGTTCGATGCTTTAACGCTGCGATTGCAGTTCTGTAAAACTCTGCTCCTGCCCAAAATTGTACAGGGGTTGCTAGTAAAAGCTGTATCCAAAAGTTTTGGAGAAAAACTGGAGCAGTACTCATAATACCCGGGAAACTTCCCCACAAAATTAATGCACCGAGAAGAAGACTAATGAATACTTTACTTCTGAGTTGAGATAAGTCTTTTTCTTTCTCTGCTTTAAGTTCTTCCTCATTTTGATCTTCAAGCTCTAATGTATATCCCGTTGTAGCAACAGAGTTGGCTAATTGTTGTGAAGTACAATTTTCTGTATCAAATGTAACTGTAGCTCTTTCAGTAGCAAGATTAACAACAGCATCTGTAACTCCTGGTACTTTTTTTAAGGCACGTTCAGTAACCTTTACACATGAGGCACAACGCATACCGCGAATAGGAAATGACTGTTTAATTTCTTTCATACTATTCAACAACTATTTTTCCATGGAACATATTCATGCCACATGCAAATTCATAACTGCCACTTTCTTTTGGATTCACAACAATGGAAACTTTTCTGTTTAAAGGGAGATATTTTCGAATTTTAAATTCAGGAAGTACCACTTCTTCAAGACAGGTACTGGAATCACGGCGAAAAAAGTTTATAGTTGTCTTCTTTCCTTTAGGGATAGAAATTACTCTGGGTGAGTACCCTCCATCAACAGCTATATCTACGCTATTTGTGCTTACTACAACTGCTTCCTCATCTTTTCTCATCAAGAAGAACCAGTAAGTAAATACTATTCCTCCAATACTAAATAATCCAACAAATATTTTATCTAATTCCATAGTTATCCCCTTGGAAGAGATGCCACTTGCACCTCTTCTAAAAAGATTACTGATCGAAACCCCAATCCTTTTGCCATTGCATCATCATTTCTATTTCTCTTGTTTGAGCAGAGATGATATCATCAGCTAAGTCCTTGATTTCTTGATGTCCTGCATTTTCTTGAGCTGATCTTGCCATATTAATAGCACCTTGATGATGTCTAATCATGCTAGAAATAAAGATTTTGTCGAAGTCATCATCTGTCTTTCCATCAAGAGAATTCATCATATCTTGCATACTCATGTTCATCCCTGGATATGAAGTGTATTTAGTTACAGAGGTATTAGATTCCGTCGGAGTAGAATTTTGCATACTCTGGTTAGACATTACAAATCCAGTAACAAGTACTCCGATAACTAACCCTATTATCCCGTAGAAAATTGGTTGATTTTTAATATTGGTTCACCCCCTTACTTATTTACTCTTTTGAATAATGTAACTAATTCAGAAACAGCTTTGTCTTCTTCGTTCTTGAATTGATGAGTAACATGAGTTGTTAAATGCCTTTCAAATAAAACAGTATCAAGACTTCGGAGTGAATTTTGAATCGCAAGGCTTTGATTGAGAAGATCTATACAATATTCATCGTTATCAATCATTCTCTGCAGGCCATCTAGTTGTCCTTTGATAATATTGATGCGCTTTTGTGCTTTTACTTTTACATCTTCATAGTGAGATTTCATATTATGAGCATATACCCCTTAGGGGTATATGTCAAGTAATAAGAACGCAAGAAAATTTACACCACATTAGCTTCTAAAAATAGAAGAATTATTACAGAAAAAATATACAGCTCTTTGTGTGACCCCACGGGAATTCGAATCCCGGTTTTCAGGATGAGAACCTGATGTCCTAGGCCTCTAGACGATGGGGCCGTCAAATTGGCTCTTCAGATTATATCAAAAAGGGAGAAATATTAAAAAGATTTCGCGCTGAAGATAATATACAGACAACCCTGAGCTATTTCTAGCCGAAAGTCATTTGTATAGGAGCATGCTCCTAATATCCTCAGCGCGTTTTGATCCTAGCTGGAAATTGTGAAGTGATCACCTCCCTCTTCATTGTTGAAATCGTCCAACAAATCCCAGGGGATATACCCCTCAAGACTGTTGTCTGGATCTCCCAAGGAGAGGTACAGCGGAACTTCACCTTCCGTTGAGTTGGGCTCCACGATAATGTGGTGCACCCCCGTCATCGGATCTGTTGTGAACAGTAGAATGCAACCCACTTGAGGAGGTGTTGCGTCGGGGAGAAGGCATCGTTCACCTTCAAACCCAACAATAAAATCCACTGACACTTGATCCCCCATCCCAACTAGAGGAAGCACACGCTTCCCTCTGTAACGAAGAATTTGAGAACCCACCGACCTCCAGTA
>JBDHUV010000034.1:0-7539 GCA_039809365.1 Candidatus Levyibacteriota bacterium | reverse complement strand
ACAACAATAACCTCTGAAAACCTTTTTTACTATATTGAGAAGAAAATTCAGACAGTACAGGGGGATTTTAGACAAAAAGAGATACTGAAAATATGGAAAAGCTCTCTTGCCAAACAACATATATTTCCTCTTGTAACACTTACTATACAGTCTTCTCAAGGAGCATATATGAGATCTATTGCACATATGCTAGGAGAAAAAATGGGGACAGGAGCTATCGCTCTTCATATAAAAAGAACCGCAGTAGGAAGTTATTCAGATAAAAACGCTTTACCACTAAGGAGAAACAAATAACTGGACAGAAATTCCTTTTCTTTCTAACCTTTGCAGCTGCTTTTTTCCTATTTGTCTAACCTGAGTTGAGGTATCAGAGATATTGATTTTATTTTTTCTCGTTTTCTTAAAGTAGTTTTTTATTCTCATACAAGCAGTATGATAACAATAGATAGAGGTAGGTATATAAAGTGGTAAGAAAAATGTAGGAACTAAAATAAACTTGTTTGTTTTCCACTATCGACAGCACTCTGTGAATATGAAAAGTCCACTTCAACTATTCTTGGTGTATTCCATTTATCAAGGAATTTTAACTGTCTATGCTCAACTCCATAATCATATAAATCTCTTGTTATTTCAACATCTGATTCACAGTATGTACGCAATTTATCTAAACTCTCAGTATCCCCCTGAGCAAAATACACAACTGCATTTGTTCCAACATCAGTTTTTTGAATTCCCAGTGTTTGAGAGGCAAGAGCGTTTAAACTCAGTCTATGACCAAGCTTTTTCTTTACTTCATCCATAATATCCAGATGAGAAAGCTTAGACAGTTGAAACGGAGCGTACGGTTGAAGAGCCACAGTATCAAATCCTAATGTATTAAAACCTATTACTCTATCTGCATCATGAAGAACTTTCCATAATTGAGCAAAATCTTTTTCCCAATAACTTACCATTTCTCCACTTATCTCTTTCCCTTCTGAATCTACCTCTCTTTTATAGACAGAAACAATTGAGACTCCTAACTTAGAAATGTCTCTTCCTTCAACTTCGTGAAAAAGTTTTTTCGTTTCAACATCAAAAATTACTTCAATCATAGATTTACCATTATAATCAAGTTCTTAACTAAACACTAGTGCATGTTTCATTTTTACTGAGGTAGTATAATAATCATATGTCAAAAACTGACCAGCTAAAACAGATAAGAGATGCAGTTCTAAATTTAAAAGAATCCCCATTATATGAGTATCGAGTAAAAAATCATTATTACCCTGTTATAGGGGAGGGAAATCATGATGCAGAGATAGTCTTCATTGGCGAAGCTCCTGGAAAGAATGAAGCAGAACAAGCTAGACCGTTTTGCGGCGCAGCAGGGAGAATTCTTGATGAAATGCTTGGCAGCATTAATCTTGATAGAAAATCTGTATATATAACAAACATTGTGAAAGACAGACCTCCTGATAATAGAGATCCTTCACCCGAAGAAATAAATCTTTACTCACCTTTTCTTATTCAACAAATACAGATTATCCAGCCTCGTGTTATTGCAACATTAGGAAGGTTTTCTATGAAGTTTATACTTGATGCTTTCTCTCTTCCAGAGTCTACACAGACAATTACAGCCTTACACGGGAAAACAATTCACACAAAAACTTCTTACGGAGAGATAGACATAGTTCCTCTGTATCACCCTGCAGTTGCTCTTTATTCTGGAAGTAGTAAGCAAACATTACTCAATGATGTGCAAGTTTTAAAGAATTTTCTTTGATATAAAGTTATCAACGTTTTATTTATCCCTGTGGATATCTCTCTTTTCAGGCGTTATAACAATGTGCACAATTATCTGAATTAATAATGAATAACTGAATAGTAATACCCATACGTTTTTCTATATAATTTTTTATCACCATTCAATCCCCATATATTTCCACCGTTTATCAACAACATTTTTAGACACAGTGATGAGGCTGTATACACATTTCCACACCCTCTACTACTACTACTATTCTATATATATGGATGAATACACAAAAAAATAAGGACATAAGTTTATTACCTATGTCCTCTCTTCCAATTACTTATATAAGTACAGTTACTTAACGGTACTTGTTAGAACCATGAAGAATGATTTAAATATTCTCATACTACTATAGTAAATATAATTGTTATGGTTAAGAGAAAAATTGGGTAAGAAAAAAGAAAGATAGTATTACAATGTTCTTTGTATAAAGGGTTTACTATTATTTTAAATATGAGTGTGTAAGGAGTTTATATGCTTTTGTTCTCATTGCAAAGAGAGTTATTAGAAGTCCAATAAAACCAGTTACGGTAAATACTAATGCAATTCCTCTCCCTTGCCCAGTTCCGAACCACCATCCTATTAACTCTACTCCTTTTCCAGTAGTCATAAAAGGAATGAAAAAGAACTGAGCTACTGGTCCTATTAAAAACGCAGTTAAAGGAGAAGCTGCCTGTTCTATACTTTGAGAAAATCCAAACACTCTTCCTTGTCTTTGAGGAGGAACAACTTTTTGAATAATAGTTTGTTCTGCTGCTTCAGCAAAGGGTACAAGACATATCCATATAAACATTCCCAGTGTTAGCAACCATATCCATGGTTGTATTGTGAATACTATAGATACAGTCCACATAATAATATTTGCTAGAAAAAGAGTTTTTAGAGGATTTTTTCCTAATCCTTTTCTTGCAATGATCATTCCGCCTACTATAAATCCGAGACTGAGTACTCCCCACAACAGTCCCCAGTTTTGGACAGACATAAGTGAAAGACCGTATGGATCCATTAATGACATGAATACTCCTCCAAGAAAGTTATTTATGGTTGAAAAGAAGATAAGAGCAAGTAATCCTGGGATTGATTTTACAACCAAATAGGTCCCTTTTAAATCTATTTTTTTAGGTTGATTATGTAAATGAACAATCTCTTTTTCTGGTATCTGGATAGTGAGCAAATGAAGAATTGTTATTATTGTAAATATAATAGATACCAGAAGGACTGTTTTCATTCCTCCATAGGCGAGTATTAGTCCACTTGCTACAGACGTTATGGTAAAGGATATTCCCATAATGGTCCCTGATAATCCATTTGCTTTATCTCTTTGTTTATCTTCAACAAGAATTGTTACAAGGGTTGGAAGTGCAATATTCCTTATATTTCCGGCTAATACTCCAAGCATTAATGTGATAACTAATATCCATAAAGAAAGACTATTTATTGTTGTAAACGCATCTGAATGACTAAGAAAGAATACTATGAAACCGAAACAAAAGAAAACCAAAGTGGCTATGCTTGAAAAAAACATGATCTTTTTTTTCTTCTGATGGTCGACTAATGAGCCGAGCCAAAAACCTGAGGAAGCTGTTGCAACAAGATAGATACCAGCAATATATGATGTAGCTAGTACAGAGTGAGTAGAAAGATATACCCAAAAAGTTAAAGCAAACCACATGAAATTGTTCGTTACTGAAGCTATAAGCGTATTACCCAGTATTTTATAGAAAATATTCATCTGGATAGTATATCAATAACAAAACGAAATATAATAGCCCATTTGTAGTAACTAGGAGATATTTATACTTGTGTAATTAAGATTTCTTTTTATCTACTTTATCTAGTCTTAACCATTTAACTCCAAAATACACTACAAGGGATATAACGAGAAAATCAATAAATACATTGATGAAGTCTCCCCAGAGGATTTTTGCCGCTCCTATTGAGAAGTATGCTTCTTTAAGGTTCTCTACATTGTTAAGTCCGATTGAAAGAAGTGGGTTAATAATATCTTCTACAAGTGCAGCTACAAGTTTGGATACTGCACCACCGAGTATAAATCCTACTGCTAGGCCAACTACTCCTTGTTCTCTCACAAATGTTAAAAATCCTTTCATTTGTCTCTCACCTCCTTTTAAAAATGGTATATGAATGTTTAATGTAACAACTTCTGCTCTCTTAATATTTTTATAATTCTACCTCTTGTTCCTAGAACTCTTCCTATCATAACTCCATTTGCTGTTGAGAGACTGATTCCTCCTACTGATGATCCATGTACGAAGTGCCCTATTATTTTTGTTCTAAAGATTGCAAAAATAACGTATAAAATGAGGATTCCAATTCCAAATAAATCCAGTCTAGATACTATTTCTTGAGCGTCATGGTTCCATGATAAATGAAACATTCTAGCAGCTATAAATCCTATTGCAGTACCTACTACTATGCCTATTAATGCAAATGAAAAAGGAACTAGGTGGACAATGATCTCATAACAAACAACGATAAAAAGGATAATGGAAATAAAAAAATATATTTGTAGCCTCCTTCTTAGTTTTTTGCTAATATTCTTTTGAGAGATTGTATGCCTTTTGGGGTAGGACATATTTTTAGTATATCAAAATATGAGTTTTGATTTTAATAACTGGAGGAGTAAAAGAAAAAATGTATTTTATTAAGTATGTCTCTCGTTCAGCTTGATAGTGAGACTCGTATAAAAAGATAGTAAACTGAGAGTTTTTTTATTCCCCAGCTCTTCTGATCTCTTCAAGGTTGAGTTTTTTCATGGGCATAAATACCGCTGTTACAGCTTCAGCTTTTTCAGGATCACGCATCATTTCATCCAAAATTCTTGGAACGACTTGCCACGTAACACCGAATTTATCTGTACACCATCCACACTGCTCAGCTTCTGGAACTGCTGACAATTTTTCCCAGAAGAAATCAATTTCTTCTTGAGTTTCACATTCAATAATAAAAGAAGTTGATCCATTAAGTTTAAATTGTTCAACAGGCCCACCATTTAGAGCCATGAAGCTGATTCCGTCAAGTTCGCATTCAGCTGTCATAACAGATCCTTCAGGTCTACCAGAAACTTCTTCTGATGCTTTAGGTGTTTTTGTAATATCTCCAATTTTTGCTGTATGTTCTCCTGGAGCAGAATTGAAAGTGTCAACGTAGTAATTTATTGCTTCTTCTCCGTCATTGTTTGCAAACCAGATACAGGTAATTAGTTTACTCATTTGATTTATTCTAATACATTGATGAAGTATTTTTGTATTAACATTGTAAGAATTTGTTTTGCTCGCCCGCTGGGACGATTTCTACAGAATTGACTGGATAGATGAGTTGAAATATCCTGACCTGGTATTACAGCAGATGAGCAAATTTCTTCAAATATGAAGTCTTACTTATACTACTACTTACTGTTTTTAGAATTAAGACATCTCACTATCTCTGTAATACTGGTCGCGAATCATTGTTATTCTAGAAGCATCTAATTCAAACCCACTATATTCTGCCAGTTTTTGTGCCTTCTCTATATCGGAAAGTACATATAGTTGTCTGTATTTATAATTTTCGGCGCGATCTAGAAGCGCATTTATAGTTGTGTAGACATTTTCTTTTACAAGAGGGAGAAGTGTTTCGGTAGAACTATCCATATCCTCGTTAACAACAGTTTTTATATATTTTCTAGCCGAATTCCAATCTTCACTACCAATTGGTATCCCATCTGGTGCAAAAGACTCCAAAAGACCTTCTACTCCAAAAACTCTGTTATCCCAGGTAGTGCGTCTTACCGTTGTAACGACTTCAAGCGCAGTGCTTGGATTACCCGAAATAGCAAACCCTTTGCCAGAGTAGTAACTAATTTCTGGGATACTTCTATCATCATCAAAATCTAGTATGGAGAATCCAGTTATATTTGAAGATTCTTTATCAAATAATTCCTGCATGCCTCTTTCCAACGCGAGCGTTCTTGCAAGGTCCTCTCGATATTCAGGATCTAATTTTTCCACCGATGATTCTAGAGGGGGGCGATTATCTACAAAATATGGATTTTCTGCTGACATAAGAGCAATTATAGCAAAATAAGGAGAGGATAAAACTATTAGATTATATGCTCCGAGGGCTAGACGATGTTAGAACCTATTTACGAATAGTTTAATAACTTTATAAGCAAAAAGTGGAAAAAACGAAAGTAGCAAGCTTAAAATCATATAAAGGGGAATTGTTATATGAAATAACGAAAAGTATAATTCTCGACATGATAATTTGTCTACATTTTGACAAAAGAATTGAAAAAATATCTTCCAAACTAAATGACTAATAAATGCCGCTGGAAGTAAAAAGATCACGCTAGTTGCACTTAACATAGACCCGAGAAATCCAAACAACTGCATTCCTAAGTAAAGAAAAGTCAAAAATATTAATATTGATATAAAACTCAACACTTCTGGAATATTCTTTTTCTTGGTTTTTATCAAAAAAGTTATAACTAAATATATTAGTGAAGAATAAACTAGAGTTATAACCGAGTGAGATAATGACACAAAAGAGTTAAATGGTTGTAAAGTTACTCCAACGTAAATAAATAAAATGTATAAAAAATGTCTTATCCAAGGATGAGATTTCACTCATTCAGTATTTCACTTTATAAATATGATGTCAATTTGAGGTTAAAAATACGTTGCTCCGCGACTAGCCCTCTTCCGAGGATACCCACTTCGTTCCTAGACTCGAGGCGAAGTCATACTCTGTCAGAGCACAAAAAAACCACCTCTTCAGGTGGTTTCTTCATGCTCGCCCGCTGGGACGATTTCTACAGAAATGGGTGGATAAATGAACTTGAATATCCTGAGGTTGTAATGAATCAGACAGTGAAATTGCTTTCTATAGTTTAGTGGTTGTTTGCCAGTTAAATAAAGTAAATGCCGCTGGTTATAGTACAGCGGCTTGACTGGATGCGTTTATAAGGTGCATCCCCACCTGTTTTGCATCAGACACTGATTACTCGCGCCTCAGTCGATCAATGAACTTGTCGACTACTAGATCGGCAATTCGATTGGCGAGAACTTCAATGTCTTCATCTCGTAGCGTGTGTATCTGGTTCGATTGCTTGTGGTGAACCAGACTATTTCTCCACGATTCGATGTCCTCTCTTGTAGCAGATCTCAGTTCCTCAGGAGTAATCTGTAACCATGAACAAATTACCTGAAGAAGTTCTTTGGATGGGTTGATTTTGCCAGTCTCGATGTGTGAGAGATGGCTTCTGTCACACCCAACTTTGTCTGCCAGCACCCGTAGGTTATCTAGACCTACATATAACCTTCGGATGCGAATCCTCATACCGAGCGGAACCTCTCCGTTGTCGGGCAGTACTGGGACAGTAACTTTCTTTCCCACGAGTTTCTCCTCTACGGGTAAGTAAGAATTTGCAGTAACCGATTATATCAGACCTTTTGTAAAAAACGAATTTGCGATACATACCCACCTCTCTACTCACTATTATTTATTTGTGTTTATTTTTTACTCACAAATCCATTTTTTTCTTGTGAATAAAAAGCAAAAGGGCACCGCGGATTTTGGAAAGTCATGTGACTTCCTTGTCGTTGGTGCCCTCTTGCACTGGATTATGGGAAGTTATTCGGTGAAGTAGACGAACGGGTCGTTCATTCTGCCGAGAAAGTTGCGTACCCACTCTGGACACTGTCGCATGAAGCGAAGCCATCTCTCGGCCTGGCGTTGTTCTG
>JBDHUV010000033.1:0-7877 GCA_039809365.1 Candidatus Levyibacteriota bacterium | reverse complement strand
GTCCTGCTATTAAAAAAATAATGGTAATACATAACATTCGCAGATTTTTCGTAAGAACTAAATACACAAACAGAGAACTTACCCATGCAAGATATCCAGTTCTAGAGTAAGTAAGAAGGATTGCTACACTGGTCAAAGCTATGAATGTATATATGGAATACTTTACATAATTTTTGTGATTTGTAATTCTCAAATACAATATACCTGTCCAAAACCCTATACAAAAAACAACAGCAGCAAAATTAGGATCTAAGAAGCTTGAGAAGATTCTAAATAAGTGTTCGTCCCACCCCAAATACACAAGATTTCTTAAATTTGGATACACAAAATATTGAATAACCCCACCCAAGACAGTAACAGTTATTGCAGAAAAAATACCACCAAGTATAAAAGGAAGATCTCTTTTTGTAAAACATGAAGAGATAATAGGAATAATTAAAATATATAATACGAGTCTTGTCAGATAGAGAGAAGAGACAACAGTATCGTGTAACTGAAGCCACGCACCATTGAATAGTAACGAGAGTACTGCAGCTATAAGAAAAAATTTCCATTCACCAAACCACTGTATTTTCTTTTTTGAGGTGACAAGAAGACTTATTCCATATAACACAAATACAAGTACTGCAAGATCAACAAGATATACATATGCCTGAGGAATAAGTGAAATGCGAACAAGTACACCAAATGGAAATGTTATGCAAAGTATTACAAATAATATTCTTAGTAAACCCATGTATTTCCTTCCTGCGAATAAAGCGTCACATTGGTTACGGGATTGGAATACGTAATTTTCCATGCATAAAATCTTGAAGGAAGTATCATATCTGTCGGTGCAAGAATATAATTGAACTCATCTCCAGACTTTGCATATGATTCATGGATAAATGGAAAGTTTGCATAATACAGATTGTGTATTCCGTACACAAGAACTGTATCATCTTTTGTGAGGGTCTGAGCAAAATATCCATCAGTGTCATAAAAATCTCCAAAAGAATAGTCTAATGTTTTCGTTAAATACTGATCCCGTGACTCCATTCCGAAAACAACAGGAATATATGTACTGCTTGCAATCGCCCTATATCCAATTGTCGTAACAGCAATTCCAATTCCTAATCCAAAACATATTTTTTTTACTAACTTGTTAGGGATTTTTATAATTGTTATCCCTGTCAAAAGTGAAAGTATAGGTAAATACGGAAGAAGATACCTTGTTTCTCCGCTACTCACTAAAAAATATGTAATAACAAGGTTAATACCTACGTATAAAACAAATATTTTTTCATAAAATGAAAACTTTTTAAATACAATAAAAATCCAAGGGAATACGAGTATATATATTGGGTTTATCGGATCTGCAGCATGTACAAATAATTGCCAAAAATGTTGAATAAAAGCTGTGATAGATAAAATATTGGTAGGAATATCAAATTGGATATACTGAGTAAAAATTGGATAAAAAGGATTCCCTGAACTGAGAAGAGAGAAAATCCAGTATGGAAGTGGAATAGCAAGTGCAATTACTCCATACTTTATACACACAGTAATAGCTTTTTGTATATTCTTTCTATATATCAGGAAAATAAAAATTAAAAAGAAAGGAAGTGAAGTTATTGCAACAACTTTTGTTGCAATAGCAAACCCTATCATTACAGCAGACTCTGTAAGCCAAAGTCTTTTTTTCTCCTGAAGGTAGAGCACAAGCCCATACACTGCCATAACCTCAAAAAATGTTCTTCCCAAATCTATATATGCAGTTGTTGCTTCCCATGCTACAACTAAATTTGCAGAAAATAAAAGAAGAATAAAGAATGAAACAGACTGAGATACAAATCTTCTTGATAAGAAATATAATGCAATTAATGTTAAAACTCCAAAAGTCAGATGAATTAATTTTGCAAAAGGAGCAGTATGTACCATAACTGAAGGCACATACAACATATCAACAAGTTTTGGCATCAAAGAGTAATAATACAATCCTCCTTGTATATAAAAAAATGAATGATTGTTAATAAATATCTTTGGAATTGTGAGATGATACCACAGTGCATCAAATGAGATTTCTGGTGCAAGTGCACCTATAAGATTAATACCCCATAGTACCATTACAAGGACTACACATATTTTGGAAAAAGTTGATAGATTTGGAAAAGAAGTGAATAGTTTCTTTAAATTTTTACTCGTAAAAGTCTTATCCTTTTTAAACCAGTACACTACTCCACCTATCCAGGCTATAGTCACTAATACGACTGGTATTGGATATAAAAGGTACAGTATTCCTAAAATAAAAAGACTATATGAATAGATTCCAATTAAAATCCCTAGAGCAAACATATTCCTCCTTTACACAGTAGATGAAGGAGATAGGTAACAAGGATAATGATACTCCAAACAATAAAAAGAAGTGTTATGTATTTTTGATACCTTTCCATAATAGATAGAGTTTTGCTCGAACTAAAAATGAGTGCAAACTCATTATCATTGCACAGATAAATCCTGCAGTTTTATCTTTATATCCTCTATACCAGATATAATTTTTTATAAACTTTAATCCAGGATACGTGAGAATAAAGAAAAGATTAGATTTTACTTTCTTTGCATACAACTCCTGTGCACGTAACGTTGAATATTTATTTATCTCTCTTAAAAATTCCGAGATTGTAGGGTGAGGATAATGATACAAAAAATTGGCAAGCTCTTGTATATTTCCTGATATTTTCCACGTTTCATGTACTGTTCCCACCCATTTTCCTGCGTTTTTACGTGCGAGCCTTACGAATCTATTTTTTCCTGCCTCACCATATAATAACTCTTGGCCCCATATAACATCTCTTCTCTGTACTGTATATCCTTGTACATTTTCAACATCTAAATCGTGCAACTGTGTTATTTCTTTTGCAAGTGAGTCTGTTACTACTTCATCTGCATCAACAAAAAGCACCCACTCATTTTTTACATGTTCTAACGCAAAATTCCGCTGTTGGGAAAAATTCTCTTCTAAATCACGTTCAAGTATTATTACAGGAGTATTTCTTATTGTTTTAATGATTTGAATTGTATCATCAGTAGAAAAATCATCAACTACAACAACTTCATCGCAAAATGTTAAGGATTCTATACATTCTTTAATAGTGTCTTGAGCATTTTTTGTGAGAACAACAGCTGATACCTTCATATAATTATTGTATCAGATTGAGGATGGATGACGAGCAGAGTCTGTTTTTACTTTTTCAAGAGATTTCCAGGCAAAATATACAATAAATGGAACTGAGAGAAGATGTCCAAAAACTGCAGCATATGCGGCACCGACAATCCCCCACATCATAATTGCTGGAACAATAGTAATTATCATGCCCGCCAATCCAATAAATGTTGTGAGTGTAAGGTATTTTTGTTTTTTAAGTGAAAGGAGAAAGGAAGAAATAGACAAAGAGACTGCCCTAATCACACCTAATAATGCCAATATTTTTAATACGCCAACTGTCCCAAGCCAATTATCTCCTAAAATAATCCTTACGATAGGTTCTGTAAAGAAAAATAATATACATCCTACAACTATGGCAAATAGAGAAACAACACCGATTGTTCTCAAAAAAGCGCGTTTTAGCCTGAAGTAATCATCAGATATTTTTACATATACTGGAAATGCTACTTTATTAACAATTTCTGAGATCTCAGTAATAGGAAGCATTGAAAATCTATACGCCATATCATATATTCCCAGCGCTTGTGACCCAAGTATTCTTCCAACCACGATATTGTCACCTCTCTCAAAACCAAAATTAAAGATACTTGCCCCAGTAATCCATTTACCTTGATGGATAAGCTCTGAGATATATCCCTTGTTATATTGAAACTGAGGACGAGGCGAGATAATAACATAGGATAAAAGCATCTCACACAAAGCACCAATTACTAATCCCCATATTAGACTACTTGGCTGAGGATACAAAACTAACAATATAATTGTTCCCACAATTTCTACAAATAGAACAAAACTTCTGAAGAAAAACTCTTTTTTAAAAAGTAGATTTTTTTGGAGTTTAACAACAGAGGGATTTATAAAACCTCTGATCAATGGAACTAAACTCATGATCAGAAGAAGAGGTGTTGCATCAGGAGCATTAAAAAATTTTGCAACAAACGGAGCAGCAATAAGCATCACGAACATTATGATCATTCCTCTCAGAATCGAAACAAGCCATGCAGAACTTATATAGTCATCAGCCTCTTCTTTTTGTTGGACTAAAAATACATTAACTCCTGTCTCAGTTAATACCTCAACTAAAGAAAGTAAAAGTGTTGCAATTCCAAAAAGGCCAAACTGTGAAGGAGTAAGGAATCTTGCAACTACTGCTGTTTTACCTAAAGATACTCCTCTGGTTACAAATCTAAATGCTGTAAGCCAGCTAAAACCACTAATTGCTGCTTTCGTATATCCCATACTCTATTATACCCATCCTTTAATCAGAGATCTCAAGGAAAATGGAAACTTTATAAAAAATATCCCTGTTTGAAAAAGGAGGTATAACTGATGAAATGGAAACTGATCCTTATATTTTTTCCCAAAAACTCTTGCACTTTTTATTAAATGATAAAGAGAAAGATCAGAGTTTTGTCCTGTTGATTTACTCAACAAATGTTGTACACAAGATTTTGGAACACAATAAGAAAAATATCCTTTTTGTTTCGCGCGAAGACAAAAATCTACATCTTCATAATACAAGAAAAATGACGAATCAAACAGACCAACCTCTTTTATTACATTACAAGAAATTAACATACAACATCCAGACACATAGTCTACGTTAACGGGATCATTTTTTGTATATGATAATAAATTATTATGATATGTCCTGCCCATATATTTTTGGATCATACCTCCAAAATCATAGTATGTTGTCCCATCTTTTTTAAATGAGATTACTGGAGAAAGAATACCAGCTTTTCTATCCATATCAAATGTATTAAAAAGAGGAGTAAGAAAGTCATTGACAGCACGCGCATCATTATTAAAAAGTAACACATAGTCTGCACCATTTTTTAAAGCAATCTCTATACCTTTATTTACTCCTGCAGCAAACCCTACGTTCTCATTATTCTCAATATATACAATTCTTTTATTTGCTATAACATTCTCAGGCATTTTAGTATTCTTATCATTATTGATTAAAATAATAGATCTATAAGTTATATACTTTTCTAAGCTTTCTATTGCTTTTGTAGTTATAGAAGGATCACCAAAATGGACAATAACAATATCTACTTTTTTCATAAAACAGAGTCATATACTTCAGCAATTTTTTTTGCAATAATTTTACTATCGTGTACTTTCTCAGCTCTCAATCTTGCCATTTTTCCATATTTTTCTCTTTTTTTATTATCTGTAAGGAAAGTGTGAAGAGCTTGAGCAAGAGCAACTTGATCACGTTGATTTACAAGAAGAGCTGCATCTCCAACAACTTCAGGAATTGAACCACTTTTTGTGGTAACAATAGGCAGCCCACTTGCTTGTGCTTCAAGTAACATGTATCCATACTGCTCTTTCCATGTTTTCGTATCAGAACTTGGGGCAACAAATATATCAGCATCCCTGTACACTTCAGGTATTTTGCCATATGGCACAGAGAGAAAATGTACACTATTTCGAATTCCCAATCTATCTACAAGATCTTGCATTGCACGATTTTGAGAACCTTTTCCCACAAACACAAACTTTAACGGAAGGTCATACGTAGATCTTACTAATTGTTCTGCTGCATAGAGTACATCAAATACACCTTTATACACTTCAAATCTTCCTACAAATAGTACAGTAAGATAATTACTTTTTTTTGATTTTGATGGATAGAATTTTTCTGTATCAATTCCACTTCCAATAACATGGATTTTTTTAGGATCTGCCCCTTCCTTTATAAGCGATTTTTTTGCCATCTGAGTAAGTGCAATGAGCGCGTCTGCATCTTGTCTTGTTCTGTGTTTATATTTTTTTCTTCCCCAAATACCTTCATTATTATAGGCAATATTTTCTAACACTGTTACTACTACTTTATGGACAAAGCCTTTCTTCTTTGCATCTAAAGATTGCTGCGTATACCTGTAATATGTTTCTGCAGTGTGTGCGATATCATATCCTTTTAACTTGTCTTCTAACCCATATAAATAATGTGCATCAATAAAAAGTCTATTTAAGATTTGCATTTTATAAGGAAACTCAGGCAAATCCATCGGACTTGTAAGTTTTTTAACAGGAAACGAAAACGATTTATGAAATGAGGTGAGTGAACCAAATGCAGTTAATTGATACCTTCCTTTTAGATATTCAAATGTCTGCATTTCATATTTATTTAAAAATTTTCCTCTTACGATAGCTACTTTTGGCTTCATACTAACGGAACTGTTCAATAACTCCATGTACTTCTCTTGCACATTTTTCCCATGAATATTCTGACGCTCTTGATATACCTTTTTTACTTAATTTTGAGTATAAATCTTTATTCTTATATAAATCTGTCATTGCATTTGCAATACCTTCAGTATCTGAAGGGTCAAATAATATGCCTGCATTCCCGACAACTTCGGGAAGTGACCCTGCATTCGATGCAATTACAGGACAACCAACAGCCATTGCTTCTAAAAATGTTAACCCAAATCCTTCATAATGACTTGGAGAAACAAATGCAATTGCATGTCTATATAAATGGACCAGCTCTTCATCTGGAACAAAGCCTAAGAAAGATATTCTTTCTAGAGTCTCATCCGTCATTGCAGATAACGCTTCATCAATTTTTGGATCTTTCCATTTGTCCCCTCCTGCAATTACGAGCTCAACATCATTTTTTGTATGCTGAACAAAAATATCAAAAGCTTTTAGTAAAGTAGGAATATTTTTTATACGTTTTAATGCTCCAACATATAAAAAGTAAGGATTACTCCGCATTTTCTTATACGTCCTCTGAGGGAACATCCGCACACCAAGAGGGATTGCAGTTACAAATTCCTGATCAACGCCAAAAAAATCAACAACATCATCTTTAACACTTTGTGAAATAGTTAAAATATGATCCGATCTTTTTACAACAAGTTTTGTGTTTGAGTGAAGCTGACTATATGAATCTGGATAATATTTTTTATATTTCTCAAATGCAATATCATATATTATTCCAAGTGTCCTTATTGTTGGCATCATACGTGGAGGTACTGCTTGCCCAAGCGCAAGGAACAGATTCACTCTATCACGAACCATACGAATAGGAAGCCATATCGTCAGCCACCCTTGTACAGGACGCACAACAACATTCCTCATATTTGGTCCTAATTTATTTAATAGCTTAGAGTCTATTGGGTGAAAGCTATATAATAGATACTCATTTTCTGTATCCAGTTTACTTAACTCAATAAGTAAATTTGCTGCAAAATTATATACTCCAACTTTTAAACGTGGATCTTTGACTCCTAGACAACCAGCATCAACCCCTATTTTCATATTTCTTATATTTATCTACTCCGTTTATTATACCGAGAAATGGGGTAAAAAGTGATGAGGAAACACTCTGATTTCTTGTAAATGAGAAAAAACATCTGATGAACCATTCATACTTCTGAATAAACATAAGAGGGAGTAATAATTTAGGTCGATGTTTTAGAAAGAAATACGTTTCATTACTAAAAAAATCAAAATACCATTTTATTCTTCCTTCTGACTTTCTACTCCCACCTTCTGGTGCTCTTAAATGTACAACTTCACTCTTAGGATCAAATATTATCTTATATCCCAGTTTTTTTACTCGAAGAGACATGTCTGAGTCTTCTCTTATTGCATTCCCTGTATACTCTTCATCAAATCCTCCTAATTTAAGAAGAATGTCCTTTCTCCA
>JBDHUV010000032.1:0-8108 GCA_039809365.1 Candidatus Levyibacteriota bacterium | reverse complement strand
GGAAGACTCCAATCTGCATTTGAGATGCTGGTAGAATATTTCTATGATATTACAAAACAAATTTCAGGAAGTAGAGTTAAATATATTTTCCCTTGGGTAGCAAGTTTCTTTATTATTATTTTTGCGTCTAACATTATTGGATTATTGCCAGGAGTTGGATCCATTGGGATCAATCAATCTGACGCACATGGGCAAGGACATCTTGTTACATTTTTGCGACCAGCAACAAGTGATTTCAATATGACCCTCGGTCTAGCCGTAGTATCTCTTATCGTTACCCATGTTTTTGCTATCAAATATCTTGGACATAAAGGATACTTTACTCATTTCTTTAGAACTGACCCTTGGTACTTAATTGCTCTCTTTATTTTTATCGGTGTGCTTGAAGTGATTTCTGAGATCGTAAAGATTGTTTCTCTCTCATTTCGTTTATTTGGAAACATTTATGCAGGAGAAGTTGTGCTTGCAACCATCTCTTCAATCGCTGCGTTCCTTGCACCGATACCCTTCTTGATGTTAGAATCAATAGTTGCGATTGTGCAAGCTCTTGTATTTTCAATGTTAACTATGGCTTTCATGACTGCTATGACAGAAACTCATGGAGAAGAACACTAATTTTATGAAGACAACATCATTAACATATACTATCGTTGTGGAGGGGGGTGAATACGTACACTAATATGGAATTTTCAATTTCAGGTGGCCTTATTATAGCTCTTGGAGGTATTGCACCAGCAATTGCTATTGGTATTATCGGATACAAAGCTATGGAATCAATTGGCAGAAATCCGGAATCAGCAGGGAAACTATTCCTTCCAATGCTTTTGGGCATGGCTTTTGCTGAAGCTATTGCTATTTACTCACTCATTTTAGCATTCGTGGGGTAAAACCCGCTGAACTACGCGGAAACTTTACGTAGGAATACGTACTATTCAGCGTTGTTCAGCGAGATTTAAAACTATGGAACATATTTTAGAACAATTTGGTTTTAATTGGGGCTTATTTATAGCTCAGATAATTAATTTCTTGATTCTTGCGTTTTTGTTCAAGAAGTTTCTTTATTCATCTCTTCTTGAGATGATAGATAAAAGAAGAAAAACAATTGAACAAGGATTAAAAGATAGTGAAAAAGCAGCATTAGCTCTTGAGAGTGCACAATCTGAAAAAGATGTAATCTTAAAACAAGCAGCTCAGGAATCTCAGGCAATTATTGAAGAGACAAAAAAAACTGCTGATTCATTAAAAGAAGAAATACTTTTAACAGCGCGCACAGAAGCTGAAAAAATTATTACAGACGCAAAGAAACAATCTGAGATCGAGATGGAAAAGATGAAGAAAGAGGCTGCAACAATGTCTCTTGCTCTTTCCAAAGCAGTTCTTGATAAAGTAGTCACTGACCTTTTTTCCAAATCAGAGAAAGAAACAGTCATAAAGAAAGGATTAGAAAGAATTCAGAAGAATGGATAATCAGTTAAGACAACTTGCATACAGCATTACAACAACAGGGAGTGTTAAAAAAGATACAATATCTCAATTTATTAACTCATTATCTACTTCAGATCTTAAAAAGTTTCTTCAATATTTACGAACAGCATATGCAAAAAGTAATATAGAGGTTACAACTGCAGAAAAATCAGATATAATAGCAGAGTATTTTAAAAAAAATTACAAAGATAAAAACATATCATTTCGTACAGACTCTTCAATAAAAGGTGGGGTTATTGTAAAAATCGGCGATGACATGTATGATTATTCAGTTAAAAACTATATTAATACAACTATAGAAAGACTTACAAACGAACTATGAAGCCAGAAGAACTTATACAATTATTAGAAAAAAAATTACAGAAAATAGACTCTACTCCTGCAGTAGAAAATGTCGGAACAGTACAAGCAGTTGGTGACGGAATTGTAACGGTATCTGGACTCTCAAAAGTTGGATATGGTGAAGAAGTACTTTTTGATAATGGATCAAGAGGACTTGCGCTTGGTCTTGAACAAGACACTGTCTCAATTATTCTTCTCTCTGGAAATTTTGAAGAAATAAGAGAAGGAATGGGCGCAAAAACTACAGGAAGAGTACTTGCAATGAATGTCTCAGACAGTTTAATTGGAAGAGTTATTGATCCACTTCAAAATCCACTTGATGGAAAAGAATTAAAAGTGACAAACGGAGAACTGTACCCTCTTGAGAAAATTGCTCCTGGTGTTATAGACAGACAACCAGTGGATACTCCACTTAAAACTGGTATTAAAGCAATTGACTCACTGACCCCAATCGGAAGAGGACAACGCCAATTAATCATTGGAGACCGTGGAACAGGGAAGACAGCAATTGCAATCGACTCTATCATAAATCAAAAGAAAAAAGATTTAGGGCTTAATCAAGTAATTTGTATTTACTGTGCTATCGGACAAAAAAGAGGTAATATCGCTCGTACAATAGCCCTTCTAGAAGAGAACAAAGCTTTTGATTACTCTGTTGTTGTTGCTGCAAGTTCATCTGACCCTGCAGCATTGCAGTATCTTGCACCATACGCTGCAACTGCGGTCGCAGAATATTTCATGGATAAAGGGAAAGATGTTTTAGTTGTATACGATGATCTTTCAAAACATGCATGGGCATATAGACAAGTGTCTCTACTTCTGAGAAGACCTGCAGGTCGTGAAGCATATCCTGGAGATATCTTCTATCTCCACTCAAGACTTCTTGAACGATCATCTCGTATGTCAGAAGAGAAAGGCGGAGGTTCTATTACTTCATTCCCTATTATTGAAACTCAAGCAGGTGATGTATCTGCATACATTCCTACCAATGTTATCTCAATTACAGATGGACAAATCTTTTTAGAATCTGATCTATTCAATGCAGGAACAAGACCTGCTATCAACGTCGGTATCTCTGTATCACGTGTAGGAGGTGCAGCACAAACAAAAGCTATGAAACAAGTTGCAGGTCCAGTACGTATTGAACTTGCACAGTTTAGAAGTCTTGCTGCGTTTGCTCAGTTTGGAACAGATCTTGATGAACAAACAGCAAAACAAATCGAGAGAGGAAAACGAGTAAGTGCAATAATGAATCAAAAACAGTATACCCCATTTGATGAAGTATCTGAGATTATCAGTACATATGCTGCAACATCAGGACTTATCGATGATGTACCAGTAGAACAAGTAAGTGAGTTTGAACTAAAATTACTTGAGTTTGTAAAAATTAAAGAAAAAGCATTAGTTAAAAAAATTAGTACAGGAGACAAGATGGATGATAAAACACTTGATTCACTCCAGAAAGTAATTCTCGAGTTCAAAAGAAGCTTTTTGAAGTAATTTCCAGTTTCTTGTTCTTTCATTGAGATCACAAATAAAAAAGTATGGCTGAAAATCTATTTTTATTAAAAAGAAGAATTAAAACTGCAAAAAATATTGCCCAGATCGCAAAAGCCATGGAGATGGTATCTGCAAGTAAAATAAAACGTGCGCAACTTATTGTTGAAAGAAACAGAGCATATGCACAAAGGATCACTTCACTTACCGAAGATATTATAGCTCATGCTGATCTCTCTAAATTTTCTCACCCATACCTTGCCCAAACTGATTCGTCTCGTAAACTTCTTATCGCTTTTTCACCTGACAAAGGGTTATGCGGATCATTAAATACAAATTTATATAAAGCACTTCTTGATAAAGATCTCTCAGATACTACTGTCGTAAGTGTAGGAAAAAAAATGGAGAATATGAATGCAAAAGTTCAAAGTGACCTTATTGCATCTTTTCCTATGGGAACAACTATTCCTCACTACTCTATGGTGTATCAACTCATCACACTTATTGAGCAATTTTACGCAGAAGGCAAAACAGGAACTGTAGAAGTACTCTACACTCGTTTTGACTCTTTACTCAAACAAACGATTACAAGTACTACGCTTCTGCCCATCTCACACTCTATTATAGAGAAAAATGAAGAAGAGGCTATAGAAGACCTCCCTTTCTTAGTAGAACCGAACATAGAGTCAATTCTTACTGACTTACTTCCCTACTATGTAGAAGTAAAATTGTATGATTTACTCATGAATGCCTATACATCTGAGCAAGCAGCGCGTATGGTAGCAATGCAAAATGCAAAGAATAATGCACAAGATGTTGCTGAATTCCTTACTCTCACGTATAATAAGAACCGTCAAGAAAAGATTACCAATGAGATCTTAGATCTTGCAAATACTGCAGCATAAATATATGGCAAACGAAAAAACAAAAAACAATTTAGCACAAGGAGAAGTAATCCGCATTCAAGGGCCAGTCGTAGATATTGTTTTCGATGGACAAGGTCCTGGTATATATGAAGCGTTAGAGATTGAATTACCAAAACCTGCTGCTGGAACAACTAACAAAACACTTACGTTGGAAACTGAGTATGATTTTGGGAATAGTACAGTCCGTGCTCTCGCTCTTGGTCCTACAGAAGGACTTACCCGAGGTACAAAAGTAAAAAGAACAGGGAAAGCAATTGCAGTACCTATTGGAGAAGCGACACTTGGACGCATTTTTGATGTACTCGGAAATCCAATTGATGGGCTTGGAGAGGTAAAAAGTAAAGAAAGTGAAACAGATGTTATCCATAAAAAAGCTCCATCTCTTGTAGAACAATCTACAAAACCTGAGATGCTTGAAACAGGAATAAAAGTTATTGATTTGATGGCTCCATTTACAAAAGGTGGAAAAATCGGTATTTTCGGAGGTGCAGGAGTAGGTAAAACAGTTATTGTAAAAGAACTTATCCGAAATATTGCGATGGTACACAAAGGACACTCTGTGTTTGCAGGTGTAGGAGAACGTACACGCGAAGGAACAGATCTTTGGATAGAGATGAAAGAAGCAAATGTGTTGGATAAAACGGTGATGGTTTTTGGTCAGATGAATGAACCACCTGGTAACCGTCTTCGAGTACCATTGACCGCACTTACAATGGCTGAATATTTTAGAGATCAAAAAGGTGAAGATGTACTTCTCTTTATCGATAATGTATTTAGATTTGCTCAAGCAGGATCTGAGGTGTCTGCGCTTCTGGGTAGAATGCCATCAGCAGTAGGATACCAACCCACTCTTGCGGAAGATATTGGAACACTCCAAGAAAGAATCACTTCTACAAAAAAAGGATCAATTACTTCAGTACAAGCAATTTATGTACCAGCGGACGATTATACTGATCCAGCACCTGCAACAATTTTTGCTCACCTTGACGCAACCATTACACTTGAGAGATCTATTGCAGAACAAGGGCTTTATCCAGCTGTAGATCCACTCACTTCTTCTTCACGATTACTTGATCCAAATATTGTAGGGCAAGACCATTATTTCGTCGCATCTGAGATAAAAAGAATTTTACAAAGATACAAAGATCTCCAAGATATTATTGCTATTTTAGGTATTGATGAGCTATCTGATGAAGATAAATTAACTGTTTCACGTGCTCGTAAAATTCAAAGATTTTTGACTCAACCTATGTTCGTTGCTGAGATCTTTACAGGACAGCCAGGTAAATATGTATCTATTGCAGAAACTGTGAAAGGATTTAAAGAAATTATCGAAGGAAAACATGATAATCTCCCTGAACAAGCCTTTTATATGGTAGGCACAATTGAGGAGGCGGTAGCAAACAGTGGCAAATAAAACTTTTCATTTAGAAATCGTATCCCCTGAAGGAGTAAGTTATAGTGGTGAAGTGTCCGAAGTTATACTTCCGACCACAACAGGCGAAATTGCAGTTTTGCCGGATCATGCTCCACTTTTTACAAAATTAGACGCTGGAGAAGCAACAGTCATTGTTGATAAGAAAAAAACTCATATCGCAATTTTTGGTGGATTTGTTGAAGTATTAAAACATAAAGTAACAGTACTCTCAGATTATGCAGTAAGAGCAGACTCTATAGAGATTGCAAAAGTTGAGGAAGCTAAAAAACGTGCAGAGGAAATATTAGAAGGTAAAATTGCAAATGAAGATTTTGTAGTTGCAGAGAAAGAGTTACAAAAAGCACTTTTTTCTTTGAAAATTGCTGATAAAATGAAACGTAGAACAAATTAGTCTATGGCAAAATCACGACAAGGGACTCGACTATCGAGAACTCTTGAGCAACAAAGCAAAAAACAGCTTTATATATTTATTCCTTCCTCTATTATGCTCATTGTAGCTTCAATTTTTTTTGGTCCTCGTATCCTGGATTTTATAGGTACGCATATGATCAGATCAAATGCAGAACAAAATCAGCTAAAAGAAAACACAATTCAGTTTGTAACACCACCCTCTTTTTCTCCTATTCCACAAGCAACTGAATCAGAAACTATTAATATAAATGGAACTACCACAAGTAAAAATTCTGTTGTAGAGATATATCTCAACAATCGTAAAGTTAATTCGATCACTGTAGATGAAAATAATTCATTTGAAATTAAAAACATAAAATTACAAGAGGGTCAGAATATTCTAAAAGCACGAACTGTTGTTGATGACAGAAAAAGTGAGTTTACAAAAGACTATTTAATTCTTTATACAAAAGAACCACCAAAAATAGATGAAGTTTCACCTGGTGATGGGACTGAATTTAAAAGAGGAGATCAGGAAATTAAAGTACAAGGAAAAACAGATCCACAAACAACGGTTACGGTAAATGGATTCAGAGCAATTGTTGATGGGAATGGATACTTCTCTTCTTACCTTACACTCAATGAAGGAGAAAACAAAATCACCATAAAAGCAACCAATGCAGCAGGGAAAGAAACAACAAAGGAGATTACCGTCCGCTTTTCTCCGTAAGAATTTTAAGTACTCCGAACAGACAGGCCAAAATAATAAGTACAAACGAATAAAATAATATATTTTCAGTCAAGCTACCTATAAGTACTACAGTAGCAATCGAGGTAAATATTACTTTGACATTTTTCTGAGATAATTTTGCAATCTGTTTACCTACTTCAAACAGTAGTTTAAGAAATGCAACTAATCCAACAATCCCTGTTGTTGCAAGAATAAATAAGTAGCTGTTTGAAACTCCAGCTCCTGCATGAGATATCTCAATTTTTTCAGACGGAGCAATTTTTTCTACTGCATATCTATAGGCATTAAATCCTACTCCAAAAATGGGGTATTTTTGGATAATGCTAATAGATGTCCCATATGCATCTAATCTGCTATAAATAGATGCAGTTCTTAATAAGTTCACCCCTTCACTTTTTATATCCTTTGGTAATGCGATAAGTCCTGCTATTAAAAAAATAATGGTAATACATAACATTCGCAGATTTTTCGTAAGAACTATATACACAAAAAGAGAACTTACCCATGCAAGATATCCAGTCCTCGAGTAAGTAAGAAGGATTGCTACACTTGTAAGAGCGATCAATATATATATAAAATACTTTACATACTCTTTGTGATTTGTAATTCTCAAGTACAATACACCTATCCAAAACCCCAGACAAAAAAGAATAGAAGCAAAATTTGGATCTAAAAAGCTTGAGAAAATTCGAAATAAATGCTCGTCCCATCCCATATACATAAGATTTCTTAAATCCGGATATATAAAATATTGGACAAGCCCACCCAAGACAGTAATACTCAACGCAAAAAAAATACCTCCCAGAATAAGCGAAAGATCCTTTTTTGTAAAAAATGAAGAGACAATCGGAATCATCAGAAGATATAATATGAGTCTTGTCAGGTAGAGAGAAGAAACAACGATATCGTGTAACTGAAGCCATGTAACATTGAAGAGTAACGAGACTACTGCAGCTATAAGAAAGAATTTCCATTCACCAAACCACAGTATTTTCCTTTTTGAGGTAATAAGAAGACTTACTCCATATAACACAAATACCATGACTATTAAATCAACAAGATATACATATGCTTGAGGAATAAGTGAAATACGAACAAGTACACCAAACGGGAATGTTATACAAAGTGCTACAAATAATATTTTTAGTAAACCCATGTATTCCCTTCCTGTGAGTAAAGTGTCACATTGGTTACTGGATTTGAATATATAATTTTCCATGCGTAAAATCTTGAAGGAAGTATCATATCTGCCGGTGCAAGAATATAATTGAACTCATCT
>JBDHUV010000031.1:0-8191 GCA_039809365.1 Candidatus Levyibacteriota bacterium | reverse complement strand
TCAGCCGTTTCTTCTAAAAATTATTATGGGGATGCTCAAAAAAGTTACTGCAACGTTTACACAGACACTCCCATCAGATGAAGCTGCTTTATTACTAGGTATTACAGTAGGAGTGAGGAATGAGTTTAGCCAGGACTTGTTAGATATATTTAGAAACACTGGCGTTATGCACGTAGTAGCTGCTTCTGGAAGTAATGTTGCTACTCTTACTGCAGTAGTCCTTTATTTTTGTGTTCTTTTTATGCGAAGACAGCTAGCCATACTTATGACTGGTCTTGTCATTACATGGTATGCAGTGCTTGCTGGATTTGATCCCCCAATTGTAAGGGCAAGTCTTATGGCCATGATTACTCTTACCGCACAGCTTGTGGGGAAACAAAACTATTCACTTCTTGCTTTGATTTTCTCAGCATGGATAATGCTCATGATTCAGCCAGGACTTATAAGTGACATAGGGTTTCAATTATCTGTAGGAGCAACAGCTGGTATTATGTTAGCCAAGCCTATTTTAGATATATTTTTACGATTTCCTCAGGTACTAAAGGACGATTTTAGTACTACGCTTGCAGCTCAGATTGGAACAATTCCCATTCTTTTTGGAGCCTTCGGCGTATTTGCGCCTTTATCTATTCTTATCAATTTATTGGTGTTGTGGACTGTCCCTATCATTATGATACTAGGACTGCTAGCAGCATTAGGGGGATTAATATCTCCTGTCTTGGCAGCCCCTTTTGCATATTCTGCATATCCTTTTTTACATTATTTTATCTGGATAGTAAGTATTACAGACAAAATAAGTATGCCAATAACAATACCCACATTCAATTTTTTGCTGACCCTATCATACTATATTCTTTGTGTATCAATTCCTGTATTGGTAAGGAAGAAGCACCATGAACAAGGGTAAATACTTTCTCGTTTTAGGAATTTTTATTTTTATTATCACAAGTGCTTCTATGTATGTGCGTACATATGATGGAAAGCTCCATCTTATTTTTTGTGATGTTGGTCAAGGCGATGCACTTTTAATACGAACTCCAGGAAGACATGAAGTGCTCATTGATGGTGGTCCAAATACAAAGGTCCTTCATTGTCTTGATGATCATCTCCCCTTTTGGGATAGGACATTGGATATAGTCTTACTGACTCATCCCCATTACGATCATTTTAGAGGTCTTATTGATGTGCTGGAACGATTTCATGTGCTTTTTATTGGCCATGAGAATCTATCTCATAAATCTGAAGCTTATTCTGTCTTTGCCCATGCAGTAGAGCAAGAACATACTAATGAAAGAATTCTGCAGAGGGGAAGTAGGATCTCATTTTCTGATGGAGTATCTCTAGAAATACTCGGTCCTGACCAAAAATTTCTTCACCAGGAAAATCCTGATGGTTTTACTGGGACAGATAACCCACCTTCACTGATTATCCATCTTACGTATAATTCGTTTGATCTGTTAGTGACCGGGGATAGTGATGGGCAAGATCTTGTTAAATTTGTTTCACCTTCTCTTTCTCCAGATATTTTTGCTTTGCCTCATCATGGATCTGAACATGGGTTTACGAAAGATGCGGCACAAGCTGTTCATCCACATATAGCTGTTGTTTCACTTGGTACAGATAACTCATATGGTCACCCTCATGCATCAGTACTGGAGCTTTTAAAAGAGGGTCACGTTCCTTTATATCGTACTGATAAACAAGGCTCAATCCATTTTTTAGTTGATACACAGGGCAGAGTAAGTGTACAGACTGAAAAATGATTAAGGGTTGCAATTTGTATATCTGAATGATAGTCTGAGAATAGATGAAAGTTTTAATTGTTGACGATGAAATAGAGCTTGCTCAAGTTTTTGATGTCGCTTTGCGAGGTGCTGGGTATGAGGTGAGAGTGGCAACCAATGGCAAAAGTGGATTAGATATGGCGAAAACTGAACCATTTGATCTTATCATGCTTGACCAAATGATGCCTGATATGTCTGGGAATGAAGTATTAAAAGCTCTCAAATCTGATCCTGCGACTGCAAATATGAAAGTTGCTATGCTTACTAATTTTGGGCACGACACAATGGTAAAAGAAGCTCTTTTTGCCGGAGCTATAGATTATATTCTTAAATACCAAGTTTCAGGCGATGATATTGTCGCAAAAGTAAAAAGTTTAATTGGGTAACATCTGCCTATGTTACAAACTTCAGAATCAGATTATAACAGTGTCCTCTCAGAGTTTCTCCAAAAACAAGTGCTTATTTTTGGACACGATGCAGTTGTGGCAAATTTGCAAGATATAAAAGGTCTTGTCATAGATTCAGAAGGGATTGTAAAGAAGCTAGAAGGAAGTCCACAACAAGTATTGGAAGAAGTAGTAAAAAAACTGTCTGAATTAAGTGATTATGCAGTGAAACATTCCCTTGATACTGTAGTTGCTGCGCACGCTGATAAATCTCCTATTCCTGCAGATGTTTCTCACTTACCAAGTATGGAAGAGCAAGTCTTACAAAGTATTCCTCTTTCTCCTACAGATAAAGAGTCATGATTGTCATTTTACTTTTGAGTCTGTAGTACTTGACACACAACCTGATTTCAGGTTCCATAATATATAGTATGGAAATTATTGTTGGTATTTTATTTCTTTCTAATTTCATTTTTGCTGGAATAGTAATTCATATGCTCAGAAGTGATGACTCTAAAAAATCAGCGCTCAAAGCTCAAAAAAAAGATGCAGCAAGGAAATATTACCAAGCAAAAGTCCTTCAAGATATTTCAGAAGAAATAGGGTATTCTCTCCACATTCAAACGGTTGCCCAGATGATTGTAAACTCATTTGAGACATTATATGAACTCACGAGTGTTTCATATGCACTTACTCAAAATAGATCTATTGTTTTAAAAACAGTCATGAAAGAGGCTGTAGGGAAAAAATATATAGATAAAGTAAACTCCCTTACTTTGAACTCTCTTTATACCCTTGATGAATCGTTGAAAGGGTACACAACTTCATTAACTACAGAACAAGCAAAAGATATGAAAAGTTATATTGCTTTACATTTTGATCCTATGCCAGAGTCATATTTTATAATACCCCTGATTGTGAGGAATACGTGTTTTGGAGTTATTACTATTGCTTCAAGAAATAAAAATGCATTTTCACAAGAAGACATGAATATGGTATATAAAGTGGTAGGACAGGCCGAGCATACAATAGAGAGGATTGAGTCATTAATTCAGTCTGAAAATAGTAGGATGATCAACCTTGTTGCAAGTTTGCCTACTCCTGCAATTTTATTTTCTCGAGAAGAAGGAAGAATCAAAATATCTGCTGCAAACCCAATTGCATCCCAAATATTAAAGCTTCCTCCTGATCCTTCTATCGACGATATTGTCTGGAGGATGGAAGGCAATATGCAACTACAAACTCTTATAGAAGAAGTCTATCAGGGAAATAAAAGTATTTTCTTAAAAGAAGTGACGTTACAGAATAGATGGTACAAAGTATATGTAAATCCTGTATATAGCATATCTCAAAATGAGGTTATTGGAGTTACCTTATTCCTCCTTGATGTGACGCTTGAGATCGAGTCAGAAAAATTGAGAGAGAAATTTACAAATATGGTTGTGCACGAATTAAGAGCTCCTATGTCATCAATTAAAGGAGGAGCTTCACTCCTTTTGAAAGGGAAACTGAGTGATGAGGATAAAGAAAAAATGCTTCATATTATTGCAGACTCTTCCGAGCGTATGTTAATGCAGATAAATGATTTACTAGACGCTGCAAAACTTGAAGCTGGTAAGTTTGCAGTAGCTCCTGATGCAGCAAATATAAATGAGATAGTGACTACAAAAGTCCAGTCTCTTTCATATCTTGCCTCGACGAAGCAAATTTCCTTGGACTCAGATATAGATTCTTCTATTCCTGTATTTAACTTCGATAAAATGAGAATTGATCAGGTAGTTACCAATTTAGTCTCTAATAGCCTCAAGTTCACTCAGGCAAACGGAAAAATCACTATAAAGACAGAGATGAAAGATAAAGAGGTGATTGTTTCTGTAATTGATAATGGAATGGGAGTACCTGCAGGCAAACAAAATCTCCTTTTCGTCCCATTTAGTCAGATGCAGAGTGCATTTAGAAGAGATGGTACAGGACTGGGATTATATATCTCACGAGGTATAATAGAATCACATGGTGGCAAAATATGGATGAAATCTGTAGAAGGTAAAGGGACCACGGTAAGCTTTTCATTGCCAATGGATTTAGAAGCAGTTGTAGATAAACCTCCTACTCCAATTATGCCTCCAGGACAAAGGGTCATAAATTAATATCTCATATTATCACATTTACTCTATATTTCTTAAATAAGAGTACGAGTTTTCAAAGAGAAAGGTTGTTATTATCACTAGATATTCCGGGGCTTATTTTTCATCTCAAAAAGGGCACTAACGTATTTTCGAGGGGATGTATCTTTTTACTTAAGACTAATTTTGTAGAGATTGTATGGTGCCATTGGAGCAGTAAGATTGGTAAGTATTGCTATGTTAGACCCATCTGGCCACACAGTCACAAAGTCTTCAAAAAATGGTCCTGCATAGAGTGTAGTTTTGTTCTGACCATCAAACTCCATGATATTAATTTTCCCGTGATCTAGGTATACAAGATGTCTTGAGTTGGGATGCCACGTAAACTCTGGACGAGCAGACTCAGTCGATTCTTGATCTGGGGTGTCCCAAATAAGGTAGTTTCGGTCTTCTTTGATATCGTACACATATACATTATTATCTTCAATAGTCCTTGTTTCAGGGGTAGAGTTAACACCTTTTAAAGGAGGGTTTTTAATAAGTTTGAGCGTACCGCTTCCACTTGCGGTATAAAGAATTTTATCGTTCTCTGGTGAAAATTTTGGATTTGTGAAATGCTCGTTAAAAAACGGCTGTAGATTTTTATGGAGTGTACGAACTTGTCTTGTTTGTTCTGCAAGTCGAGCTTGTTCCCACTCTGTTTGTACTTGAGTGATTGTATTGGTTACATCCTGAGGTGTCTCATTAAAAGTATTCGTATTTATTAAATAATATGCTGTACCAAACTCTGCCGAAACAGAGGCAAGTAATTGGTCCCCATCAGGTGAGAAAGATAGTTTTGCGTTGGTAAAATCTATTATTGTATTATCTGTTAACTGAGTTGAGAGACCTCCAATAGGAAGAATTGGACGTGAGCTCATATTCATTAAATAAATCCCATTTCTTCTTGGTTGTGCACTCGTAACTGTATACGCAATAAGTGTATTCGTATCGTCTACTGTGGCATTGGTAGCTCCAGTGGTGGTAAGTGGATCTAATTTAGGTGTATTAGGGAAAAGAAATGCATTAGCTTGGCTTACTTCACTTTGTTTCACCAGTATCTTTTTATTCCAAGAAAAATAACCATCCTTCTCAATTTTTACATCATAAGAACCTGGTTGGAGATTGATTGTGTTATCGGTAGCTGTTGTAAGGTGTCCATTTACATACACGCGGGCCCCATCTGGTTTACTGGTGAGTACAATGACTCCAGTTCCTTCTACGAATGTTTTTCCATTCTCTCGTGTTAAACGATAGCCTGAAGCAAATAATACAGCTGCTGTGGTAACCACAATAAGTAATATGACTAACCCTACAGAGCTCAATACAACTTTACGCATACACACTATTATACGAGTTTTCCATTCATAAGTGCAATGATTATAGAAGTGTTGCGTAGGACAACTGACATGACTATAATGAATAGAGAAATACGTAAAAATGATATATTTTGTATATAGTTAGATACATTAAAAATGTTTTATTTGCATTCAAAAGAAGGAACAGATACTATTAACACATTATGTTTTCAAAAAGAATAGGAATTGATTTAGGCACAGCAAATACATTGGTATATGTTGCAGGTGAAGGAGTTGTATTAAATGAGCCCTCTGTCGTAGCGGTAAGAGCAGAAGATAACAAAGTTGTCGCTGTTGGATCAGAAGCAAAAGAGATGTTGGGAAGGACTCCAGGTAATATTGTTGCAACTCGTCCTCTCAAAGATGGTGTTATCGCTGACTACGTTGTTACCCAAGCAATGCTTGCTTATTTCATTGATAAAGTAGCTGGAAAATCTCGTTTTGTAAAACCTGAAGTAATGGTATGTATTCCTTCAGGTACAACTCAGGTAGAAAAAAGGGCTGTATTGGACGCGACAATGGCTGCAGGTGCTCGTGCAGTGTACCTTATTGAAGAGCCTTTAGCTGCAGCAATCGGGGCCAAAGTGCCTATTGCTCAAGCAGCTGGGCATATGATACTGGACAGTGGTGGAGGAACAACTGACGTAGCAGTCATATCACTAGGAGGAGTAGTTGTCCATACTTCAGTACGTGTGGCAGGGAATAAATATGAAGAGATGATCTCAAACTATATGCGTAAGAAGTTTAATCTTTTGGTAGGTGAAAGAACTGCAGAAGAGATAAAAATTGAGATTGGAAATGCTACTCCAGATCAGAAAAAACCGCATACAATGGAAGTAAGAGGAAGAGATACAATAACAGGGCTTCCTCGTTCAGTTGAGCTCACAGATTTTGAAGTTAATGAAGCAATCCAACCAGTATTAAAATCATTGGTAGGCGCTATTAAAGAGACATTTGAAAAAACTCCACCTGAGCTTGCTTCTGACATTATAGATAAAGGGATAGTCCTTACTGGAGGGACATCTTTGTTAAAGAATTTTGATGGGTATGTTGCAAGAGAAACAGGAGTTCCTGCATACGTTGCTGAAGACCCTTTTTACTGTGTTGTGAGAGGTACCGGAGTAGCACTCGAAAATCTTGAGTTATATAAACGATCAATTAGTAAAAACTAAGCTGCAAGGTCATTAATTATAGGATTTTACTAATAAGTAAAAATGAGGAGTGATACTTTAAAAAATACATGGAATTTTTCACAAGTTTTCACGAGAAGGAAAATTATAAAAATATAAAAAATGCATATAGTAAATAAGGAGGATTGTCAGTATTTATTTTTGTAAATTATATATATATGCTGTATTGTAGATAAAATATCGTGAGTATAAAATATGAACTATAAGCAGATTTATTGATAAAAATAAGTATATAAAAAGACCTATAGCTGATAGCAAATATGAAGGATGTTGTACAAATATTAGGAATTCCCTTTACTACTTTAACAAAACATCAAATCCTCGATAGTATTGTTATGGGATTGGAAAAAAAGTATGGAAAAACATTTATTGTTACCCCAAACCCAGAACTTGTCACTCTTGCATTAGACTCAAAAGAGTATAGTACAGTCTTAAAATCTGCTGATTTGAGCTTGCCAGATGGTATGGGTATAGTATGGGCAAGCAAGATGTTAGATGAAGGGATAAAATCTCGAATTACAGGAGTAGATTTTATGAAAAGTCTCTGTGAAAAGGTTTCAAAACAGCTTGTATCCATAGGCCTTTTCGGGGCAGAGCCAGGAGTAGCAGAGGATGCTGCTGACTGCTTAAAGAAAATGTATCCTGGAATACGAATCCTCTTTGCTTCAAGTGAGTGGGATAGTAAGAATCCTCCTGTAGATATTTTGTTTGTAGCACTTGGTTCTCCAAAACAGGAGAAGTGGATTTATGAGAACTTAGATAAGTTACAAGTAAAAGTTGTAATGGGGGTAGGGGGAGCATTTGATATGATCAGTGGGAGAGTAAAAAGAGCTCCTATTTTTATGCAACAGATAGGTTTGGAATGGTTATGGCGCCTATTTCTCCAACCATGGAGATTAAAAAGGCAGTTACGTCTTGTTCGGTTCGTCTTTCTTGTATTACAAAATAAATATTTTCATCCTACTCAATTATCCTCTTAATCTATTTTTACGAGGTAAATTCTCAGTTCATTGTCTTTCTTGTATTTTCTTACATTTAAATGTCTTGACAATATGTATGCACTTTGCTACGCTGGTATATAGTTAGGTTCTAATTTAAATCACTTATGCCCAATCATAAAGTATCAATAGAAGACTTACCCGATCTCCTCACTGTAAGAGAAGTGGCTGACTTACTTCGAGTCTCCCCGTTGACTATAAAGAGATGGGGTAAAAGAGGGAAATTACCTGCAATCCGCATTAACTCCAGAGGTGATAGACGTTATAAAAAAGAAGCTGTACTTTACCTCCTTGGTATTCAACAAAAGAACGA
>JBDHUV010000030.1:0-8213 GCA_039809365.1 Candidatus Levyibacteriota bacterium | reverse complement strand
CTCCTTATTTCTGAGAATGATCTTCAAGAGAATGGGTACAGAATAGAAGTCAATGGAGGAGGGTCACAACTTGTAGATCATCTCCATTTTCACCTCATGGGACCAATGGAAAAACCTATTGTATAATTTTCATGGTTCATATGTTAGATATAAAGAATTGGATTACTAATCTTCCAAAACAATACCGTACTCACCAGAATGCTGATCTTCCGTTAGATCAGTATTTAGCATATTATTCTTCTGAATTTGAAAATATACGCATAGGATGTTCTTTCTCACCTGATCTTATTGACCAGATATATAAAGTTGAAAACGGCATACAAAATGTGACTGTAGAACAGAAATTAGAAATCTTAAAAATATTAATACACGAATATGGAATGCAAGATATAAGATTGGGAATTAAGTGGAGTAAAGTAGTAACTGCACATGGGAAACTAGATTTTTCTTCATATCACCCGTACCTTGAATACTGTTTATCTCATAAAGTAGCAGTATGTTTGAATATTGGACCTATTAAAACATTTGGTTGGCCTGAAGAGTATGTTCCAAATCACATTTTGGACAGTATAAAGGATTCTGATCGAACTGTAGATTTATCAAGTAAGATTGCAAAATATGCACTTGAATATCTTGATATACTCCTTTCCCATATTAAAAAAACATACACAAAAAAACAGTTACAATACTTAACAATAATTCAACCTGAAAATGAAGCATTTAATGTATTTGGAAAACAAGAATTTGTCCTTACTCCAGACTATCTCTATGAAGTAATAAAAAAAATTGTAACAGTGTTTCCTGATAAAAAAATACTTATTAACTCATCAGAGACGCATAACTTGCCAGAAATCACACAGATAATTAAGCAGAGCAAAACACAAAATGAAATATCTGTCGATCAATTTATAGTAGGGATTAACTATTATTATAATCTTCCCTATTTTTTAAAAATTCCAAAACTTGGGCCAGTAGACAATATCACTATTGCTAATATTTTTCAACGAAGAACTCATGAATATAATAAAAGAAATGCAAAAAAACTTGGATATGCGATTGAAGTAACTGAAGCTCAGTTTGAACAATGGGGAAGTGCATACCTATCCCCTGGTAATTCACACCATGAAGCAAAATATTTACTTGCACGGATAGCAGAGAATATACTAATCAAAGATATAGGTGGCGTAATTCGTTTATGGGGATTTGAACGATACGCAAAAAAACAATTAGATAATACATTAACTCAAGATCATATTCGCAATATTGAGTTAATAAAAAGAATTAATAAAAAATGATGAGAGGCAAATTGAAAAAAGGGTATAAATTGGAGTATAATATAGGGTATATCTAATAGAATGTTAATGAAAAGAATATTTCTTATTCATTAACGAAGGGGGGTGTTTTTTATGGTATATGTTAAAAAAGGTCCAGGTGATTCACCTGATAGTATGATTAGAAAATTTTCACGTAAAGTGTCTAATGAAGGTATTATGCAGGAAATGAAAAAAAGAGAGTTCTATCTCAAGCCATCACTTGCAAAAAAATTTAAAAAAGAACTCAATCGCAAATTTGCTGCTAAACAGCAATATAACGGATAAGTTTTCATTTTTTCTTTTTCTCACTGTGTAATTATATAAGTAGATTTTGCATTCGATTGTATCGGATGGTACAATCTGCACAGAACAATTTGTATGGCAGAAACTAATTATTCAATCCCAATTTACGTTGAAAGTAGATATAAAGTAGACAGAAAGCGTATTAAGCAGATAGTAGAGCATGTTTTGAAACAAAAAGGAGTTACCGGTCCAACAGAGGTCTCTGTTGCTATTGTTGGTAGTAGAAAAATGCGTACACTCAATAATACCTACCGAAACATGGATAAGGCAACGAACGTGCTTTCTTTTTCTCAGATGGAAGGAGAAGCAACAGTAATGCCTCAGAATATGTTAATACTGGGAGATGTAATTGTGTGTTATCCAATTGCTGTTGAAGATGCTGCCCGTGATAATATGCTTGTAGATCGCAAAATCGCACAATTAGTTGAACACGGACTGTTACATTTATTAGGTGAGCACCATTAAGTAAGTTTGAATATAATAAAGCGAGCAGGAAAGAAGAGATAATTGTATTATCAGATATATGGTTTTTTATCGAAAATATCGTCCGCAAACAATTTCAGAACTAGATCTTACAGAGGTTAGAGATAAATTCACTAATTTATTAACTACTGGAAACATCCCTCATGCATTTTTATTCACTGGTCCCAAAGGATTAGGCAAGACCTCAAGTGCACGGATATTAGCCAAAGCAATTAACTGTAAACATCCAAGCTCTAAGAAAAAAGATTCATTTGAACCATGTAATACTTGTGATATCTGTGTCTCCATTACAAATGGATCACATGTAGATGTGATCGAGATAGATGCTGCATCAAATAGAGGAATAGATGAGATTCGTGAACTGAGAGAGCGAGTAAAATTTGCACCCTCTCAATTGACAAAGAAAATATATATTATTGATGAAGTTCACATGTTAACAACTGAAGCGTTTAATGCGTTATTAAAAACGCTTGAAGAACCACCAGAACATGTTGTTTTCATTTTGTGTACGACAGAAGAGTGGAAAATACCAACAACTGTTGTATCAAGGACTTTCCATGTACGATTTGAAAAACCTGTAAAAAAAGAAATTTTTCGTTCACTAAAAAGAGTTATTACTGGGGAAAAATTACAAGTTGAGCCATCAGTTCTTGACTCAATTTATGAATTATCTGATGGAGCATTTAGAAATGCTGCCAAAATACTTGAAGAGCTTGTAGTAAACGCAGGATCAAAACCTATTACACAAAAAATATTAGAGGATGTATATAAAATAGGATCTGTTGAACAGTCTGTAAATAGTTTAATTATCTCTTTGTCAAAATTAGACCTAGTCAACTCATTGAAAATAATTCAATCCCTTGCAGATGCTGGAATGGACTTTAGAATTGTCCATGAAAAGCTTGTATCCATTCTTCATGAACAATTATTGATAAAATCACAACTTGCACAAGGAAAAGAAGAGATACTGGAGTTGTCTCTTCCAGATATTAAAAAATTACTTGAGTTGTTCAACACGTCATTTGGTCAGTTACGGTTTACGGTTTTGCCGCAGCTACCCTTAGAGATTGCTGTTATGGAGTATTTTATTGATAAAAAGCAGGTACACAATACAGCCTACTTGCAAGATAAGGATCGTTCTGCAGTAGTTACTATCACTCAACGTGAAGTAGAAGAAGTCAGTGCACAACCAGTAACAGAGACTGTCCAGATGCCTCCTCCAAAAAGAGGTCGTCCAGATATGCTTAATAGGCTTATTGAGGCTATTAAAGTAAAGAACCATTCAACAGCAGGTATTTTGCGGAGTTGCCAGATGGGAAGTTTAGAAAATGGGGTAATGACTATAGAGTCAAAATTCACATTCCATGGGGAACGATTAATGGAGCCAGATACAAAAAAGCTTCTTGAGAAATATGCTTCAAAAATAATAGGGAAACCTACAAAAATTGAGATAAAAATAATTAATCAAGGTTGAAATAGAGTATACATTCAGTATAATGAATAAGTATTATTAATTAGTAAGGGGGTGACATATTTTATGATAAATCCACTAAAAGGATTAGGTGATCTTAATAAACTACGCCAAGAAGCGCAAAAATTACAAAACGAATTAAAAAAGCTAGAAGTAACAGAAGAACGTGGTCGTGCATATATTGTGATGACGGGTGACATGAAAATTAAAGAACTAAAAATAAATGGAGAAGATATGAATGATGTGAAAGATGCACTCAACGATGCGATGGGTAAAGTTCAGAAAAAAGCAGCTTCAAAAATGCAAGAAATGGGAGGAGGCCTTGGAGGTCTTCTTGGAGGTAAATAATAGAGTTTATAACTCTGTTATGATTACAGGACTTCCCTGTTCTATATACCCTTGATAAAGTGGGAAGATCCTGTCCTTTATTTCTGGATCTACTTCATGGATCTCTGTTCCTCTTTTAGAAAAAAAACTTGGGTTGGGGCTCCAGATTACTGCAGTATGGTATGAAAATCCCAGCTCTCTCCATATTTTTTCAACATTATCAAAAAAACTTTTTCCTATACCTTGATTGTGCATATCTGGACGATCTATATACTGGATAGTTTGGATAATATCTGGGTACCCTCTCGGAATATCTGCGTGGTATTCTATTAAAATTTTATCAAATTCATCTATTAATCCAGATGTTATTAAACGTTCGTTTGAGGCGTGTCTAAAATCCAATCCATTCGGTGCAGTTGTATCAAGGTAGAACGATTTTCTTTCTTTCTTCCATTCAGGATCAATTCTCATGTTTTTAAAATCATTAAAAATAGCAGGATCAGATACTGGAGTTTTCTTTTTTTCAATAATGTATAGATTGATTGCAGATTCAGATATAGTCTCAGATACATTTTTTATAGGTAAAGTGTATACATTTTCTGGATTATCGCTTAGTTCTAATATCCTTTGCGGAATAAAAATATTCGTAAGAGAATCAGGTATTTCTAAAGTACGTATACTTCCAGTTCTTTCAGTATGTTGTCTAAACGTATTCCATCTTTCAGAATAAATAATTTCAGCAGGGTTAGGATGAAATTGTTCATTCATAATACTCTTGTGATGTTCTTGTGAATATTATATCAAGTTGATTGTCTCTCCTGGCTATATACTGCTGTTACTCCATAAAAGGAGATGCAAAAAAATATGAACAAAGAACATTTAGCAAAAACAGAAGAAATAGGGAGAGTTGCTGAGACTCTCGTAAGTGAAGTACGTATAGAAGTAGATGAGATGGGAGGAGAAGTACAAGATCTTGAACAAGAACTGCGGGAAGCACAACTTGCAACTCAAGAAAGAGAAGAACAGGAAAGGGAAGCAGAAGATCTTGAAAGACAAATAGAAAGGACAACAGCATAATATGAAAAATTTTGAAGAATTTAAAAAAGATGTTGAAAGAGAGATCATGATAAAAATTATCATGGGGCTTCGGTACGGAAAAATATCTCAAAAGAAAGCAGAAGTACTTGCACAAGAATATACACGTCTAATGCAATTTAAAAATACTGACGAATTATTCTCTCAGATGGCAAATATAGTTGAAAAGTACTCAGAGATGCTTGAAGTGTATTTAAAAGTAGCCTCAGAATACTTTTCTCAGAAAAAAGAATATGCGTTATCTGAAGCAAGAAGATATTTACAAGTTGCACAGTATGACAAAGCACTTGCAGTATTGCAAGGAAAGGAGACTTACTAAATGGACACATCATATGAAGGAGGGAGCCCTATGCAACCAACAGTAATAAATATGAATACACCAGCGGTACAACCACAGTCAGTTCAATCATTTGAGATGTCTCAAGATCAAGAGGTAGTACTTTCTCGTGAAGTAGATCAAAAAAAGCCTGAAGTGGTGCAAGCGGTAAATAATCACGATATGGCCGATATATTACTTGCAGACAGTAAAAAAATGGGAATTGGTACTGTGCTTGAAAATCTTGCATTAGGCAAGTATAGAGATGGTGTACTAGATATAGAAGACACAGACTTTAAAGAAGGAGAAATTTTAGATGAAGTGGAAAGGAGAGATCCAACACTTGATGAGAGAAAACACGATGTATTATCATACGTTGTAGAACAATCTGCCTCTGACCCACTTATGCAACAAAAACTTGGAGAAGTAGCTTGTGAAATGATTGCAAATGGTCAAGATATTAACCCTGAAATATTACAAGAAGAAGCATTCAAAAGATATGTTGAGGAAAAAGATAAACAGGAAGGCTTCTCATTAGAAGAAAAAGTACTATCTATTGAAGAGCAGTTTGCAGACCTTTTAAACGAAAATGATGAACTTCGTGCTCAGCTTCAAGAGTTTAAAGGTTTAGTAAAACAACAATCTGAGACAATGCAGACAATGGCGCTTGCGTTATTAGAGTTAGCGAAAAAACTTCACAAAGAAAAAGAGGATGAAAAAGAGAAAACATCATTACTCGAACTACTTATTCTTTTGATGGGTGCATTTTTACAAGAGATGTCTTCTTCAGAGAATGATAAACAGGGTAAAAACACAAAGCTTGATATATCCAAACTTGCGATACTTTCAAAAAATGAGGCTCAGAAATAATATTTGCCTCATAAATACCATTCTTGCGTGATTCCTCAATCTTGAGTATACTTAGGATCATGAGATACTCACAACTTTTTGCAAAAACAAGTAAGACAGTACCTAAAGATGAAGTTGCAGTAAATGCAAAGTATTTATTACAAGCTGGGTATATAGATAAATTAATGGCAGGTTCGTATACACTTTTACCATTAGGTAGACTTGTCGAGCGAAAAATAGAACAGATTATTCGAGAAGAGATGAATGCTATCGGTGCACAAGAGTTACTTATGCCATTATTGCATCCGAAAGAGATTTGGAATGAAACCGGACGATGGGACACTGCTAAAGACGTAATGTATCAATTCGAAAAAAACGACCGTTCTTACGCATTATCATTTACACACGAAGAAATTGTTATGGACCTTGTCCGTAAACACGTAACCAGTTATAAAGATTTACCAGTAAAAGTGTATCATTTTTCAACAAAATTCAGGAATGAACTCCGTGCAAAATCCGGTATTTTACGTGGACGGGAGTTTCTTATGAAAGATCTATATAGTGCCCATGTCTCTGAAGAAGACATGTATGAATATTATTGGCAAGTTGCCCAGGCATATACAAAAGCATTCACAAGAATTGGATTGACTACTCATATTGCTGAAGCATCGGGAGGAGTATTTACAGATAATTATACTCATGAATTCCAAGTAATTGCGCAAAGCGGAGAAGACACAATATATTTTGCAGATGATTGGAAGTACGCAAAAAATGATGAGATTATGACTGAGGAGGAAAAGAGAAGAACAGATTTACGAGTAGAAAAATCAATAGAAGTAGGTAATATTTTTCCACTTGGAACGATGTATGCAGAAAAAATGGGAGCTCTATTTACAGATACTGATGGGTCCCGTAAGCCTATTTGGTTGGCAAGTTACGGGATAGGCCCTACACGAGTAATGGGGACTGTTGTTGAAGTGTCACACGATGAGAGAGGGATTATTTGGCCTGAATCAATTGCTCCATATAAACTCCATTTAATAGGATTGAATGGAAAAGGAAATGAATTGTATGAAAAGCTCAAAGAAAATAATATTGAAGTTTTGTTTGATGATCGAGATGACTCAGGAGCAGGAGAGAAATTTGCAGATGCAGATCTTATAGGGATTCCAACACGGGTTGTTGTCTCAGATAAGACGGTTCAGCAGAGTAGTGGACGAGAAGAACAAGTAGAGGTCAAGAAAAGATCTGAAAAAGAATCAAAAGTGATTGCATTTGATACGCTCTTGAAAACACTTCTTTAGACAATTTTAAAGAAAAATAACCAAAATACCGTATAAATTGCTAAGAATATAGCCATCAACAGAAACACAATAGGCAGTAGATTCCCTTTTTTCTTTGAAGTTTTTGTGTCTTTTTCTTCTGTTGTTTTTTCATTTCCCTGAGTATCCTCCTTTTCCTCTTCATTTTTCTGAGTGCCTTTATTATGAGTTGAAAACACAAAACCTGCCGAATCATTAACAGCTCGAGGTGAGCTTGAAGGTAAAAAAGGTTCTTGCGTTGTAGGTTGTTGTCCTGCTGTTTGGGGGTGAGATTCTTGGGTGGGCGGTTGTTGTGGCGTTGATGGTTGCTGAGCAGGCTGTTGTTCAGGTTTTCTTGCTGATGGAGTTGTGCTCATAACACGTTCATAAATTTCTTTTAACTCTGGCTTTAGATCCTTTTTTGTATCCATACTTATTCATCATATGGTAACTGTCTAATTATTGTCAACTATAATTGTCTTGTGAATTAAGAAAAAACCCTATATACTTGCAACAATAGATATGGCAAAAATTATTGTTACTCATATGGCTCCAGATCTTGATGCAGTGACATCTGTGTGGTTACTAAAAAAATACCTTCCTTCTTGGAGAGATGCAAAAGTGCAGTTTGTTCCTGCAGGTCAAAAGTTGGGGGGGCTTGATGCAAATGAAGACACCGTTATCGAAAAGTACTCTGGGGATGAAGTTATCCATGTAGATACTGGAATGGGTGCATTAGATCATCATCAGTTTCA
>JBDHUV010000029.1:0-8397 GCA_039809365.1 Candidatus Levyibacteriota bacterium | reverse complement strand
GGTGTTATAGGTCCTTCAGATGGATCAAAATCGCGTGAAGTGCTCATCTCAAATGCTGATGATTTCTTCGCACAGCAGGCTAGTGATAACTCGTAAATTACTATTGAATTACCTATGAAAAAACTTTCAGAGCTTCTTCGTGAAAAAAGGTTAGAGCATGGATATACACTTGACCATGTAGAAAAAGCGATAAAAATAAAAAAGGAGTTTCTCAAAGCAATAGAAGAGGACAGGTATGCTGATCTTCCTTCAGATAGTTATGCGGCAGGGTTTGTTAAGAACTATGGTTTATATCTGGGGCTCCCTGAACAAAAAGTACTTGCACTTTTTAGAAGGGATTATAAAGCAAGGAAATCAGAGTATATGCCAACTTTTCGGAAGAAAACATATACAAAAACAAAAGGATTTTTCTTCTCATTGAGAGGGGGTATTTTTATTGCTGCAGTAGTAATTATTGTTGTTTACTTAGGATTCCAAGTAAGTTCAATTTTTATAGGACCAGAACTGACTGTATCACATCCTACAAATGAGCAAAAGTTCGAAAAAAATGTTATAGAAGTAAGCGGAAAAACAGATCCGTATGCATTACTGGAGATCAATGGAGAAGCAACCTATGTTGGATTAGATGGTTCATTTAAAAAATCTGTATATATTTTTCAAGGTAAGCAGCAGATTAAAATTGTAGCAAAGAATAGGTTTGGAAAAGAAACTGTTGAGCAAATCACGGTTCAAGTGAAATAAAAGGGTGCATGAGATGAAATTGACATTCTTATGCTTACCATGATAGGCTAAATACGTATATGATCGATGCTGTCCAAGCTGTATTATTATTTGTCATAGTACTTCTCACGATAATCTTAATTGTGTTAGGTATCCAGGTATTCTTTATACTGAAAGAGTTTAAAAAAACAGTTAAAAAAACAAATCAGATATTAGATACAACAGATGAGATTACGACTACAATTGCACAACCTCTCTCATTTTTATCTACGTTTCTTGTGAGCACCCGTTCTCTTTCAACTATCTCAAAAGTGCTCAAAACAAAAAAAAGAGAAGATGAGTAATTAATTTTTAGGAGAAAAATCCACAAAGTTATACAATAGTATGGAAAATCAGAAGAAAAAACATTCACATGGGTTTACTTGGGGTATGATTGTAGGTGGAGCAGTGGTATTAATGCTTACTACTAAAAAAGGGAGAGATATTCTGAAAGAATTAGCTGAAGGAGGAATAGACGGTTTAGATGAATATGTTGATTTAGAAAAATTAAGAGTTTTGACAAGTGAGTTTGACTCAGACGAACCTTCAGTAGTAGATGATGAAGATATACAGACTCCTGTCAAAAGTAGGAAGCGGGCTGAGAAAAAGCAAAAAAGATTTTTTCGCAAAACAAAATAATCCTGTGCTTTATAAAATAGTATAATTTCGTTATAATGCGAGTACTTCATGAAACATGTTGTAGTTATTGGTGGCGGAACAGGAACTTTTACACTTCTTTCTGCACTTCGAGATTCTCCGTATAAAATTTCTGCATTACTTACCATGGTAGACGATGGCGGCTCTAATAGAGTTTTAAGAGATGAGTTTGGGTTATTGCCTACTTCAGGAGTAAGACAGGCTCTTGTTGCGCTGAGTTCTACCCCTTCATTGTTAAGAGAACTCTTTTTATATAGATTTCACCAAGGAAATGGAATTAAAGGGATGACATTTGGGAATCTTTTCCTTGCTGCTGTTGCAGATATTGTTGGGTCACAAGAAGAAGCAATTGAACAGACAGCTCAGTTATTATCAGTAAAAGGAGATATTCTTCCAATTTCTTATGATGATGTAAGACTTGTTGCCCAGTATGAAAATGGGCTCGAAGTAGTGGGGGAGCATGCAATTGATGAGCCAAAACACGATGGGAAACTAAAAATAGTGAAGATGTATACAAAGCCAAAAGCGACTATAAATGAAAAAGCTATGCACGCGATTAAAACAGCAGATTATATTTTCTTAGGCCCAGGAGACTTTTATACAAATACAGTCGCAAATCTCATTATAGATGGGGTGTGTGAGGCAATTATTAACTCGTCTGCACACGTTGTTTTTATCGGCAATTTGATGACAAAATACGGTGAGACATATAACTATGCAACATCTGATTTTCTTGAGGTATTAAAAGAATACATTCCAATTAATAGAATCGGGACAATTTTATTAAATAATGATCAGAGTTTCCCAGAAGAGGCATTAGAGAAATATAAACAAGAACACTCTATGCCTGTCAAAGATGATCTTGACTCCTATAATCTTCCGTCATCGGTGCAAGTTATTCGTACTCCTCTTTTACTTGATGAAGAGATAAAGCCTCAAAAAGGAGATAGTGTAAAAAGAAGTATCATTCGTCATGATTCAGATAAACTGATGTCTGCATTGAAGAAAATAATTGTGTAGTAAACAATTATTATTTGTAGTCACGAATAAATTTCACTTCTGTTGAAGATATCATATTTTTTTCAGCATACTCTTTTGTTACCCCTATCTTTTTATGTGGGTTAAAAATATTTTGTGGATCAAATGCTTCTTTTACTTCTTTAAAAATTTCATACACAGAGTCTCCATATACTTGTCTCAAATACGGACTTCTAATGATGCCGTCATTATGTTCTCCTGAAATTGATCCACCATAACTGAGTATCAGGTCAAATACTTTATCTGCAACTTTATATATCTTATCTCTTTCCTCTTTTTTAGAAAGATCCATAAGAGGAATAATATGAAAATTCCCATCTCCAATATGTCCTGCAATTGTATACATTAAGCCGGACTTATCGAGTATTTCATACAGTTTAGGGAATACTTCTGGAAGTGCTGATGGGTCTACGCATGTATCATCAATAAATGGAGCAGCATTCATTCCTTTCACTCTTTGTCTAAGTAAATTGAAGCTCTCTCTCCTTAATGCCCAAAATTTATCTCTTTGTTTTTGGTTCTGGGTAGATTTTGTATAAACATTTGGGAACTGTTTTAACTCTTGGGTTAGTGATCGAATTTTTTCATTAATACTTTTAAGATCTTCTTCTTCGTATTCAACGAGTAAAATCATCTGAGGCATACCATTTCTGGCAATATTGAGCATCTCAGGGAAGTATGCTTTGAGCACTCCAAAAAAATTAGTGCGGAGCGTTTTCTTGAATCCATAAAAATATTTAAGTCCGAGTTTAAGCGTATGGTGGTCAAATGACTCAAAACTAATTGGTTTGTGTTTTAGAACAGTCTGAACAATCTGAGGAAGGAAATTAAAGTTTTTCATATAAATGACTAATAATCCTTTTTTATTAATCTCAGGTAAAACTCTAAATTTAATCTCTGTTACTATTCCAAGCGTCCCTTGAGATCCTGTAATAAGTTTTGTCATATCAAATGTTTCTCCATCCCATGTATCCCAGATATTGTATCCTGTAGAATCTTTTGAAACAGTTGGTCTAGATTTTTCAATTATTTCTTTGTTTTTATCCAGTAGCTTCCAAATCTTTTTGTAAAGTTTGCCTTCAAATGTATCCTCAGAAGCTTTTTTCTCAAGTTCTGCTTTAGAGATTCTCTTAAATTTATACTCATTTCCATCAGCAAGGACTACTTTTAACTCCAAAACAAAATCTTTTGCTTTCCCGTACTGAAGAGATTTTTCACCAGCTGAGTTGTTTGCAACCATTCCACCAACAGTGCATAAATTACGAGAAGATGTGTATGGAGGATACATAAGCTCGTGTTTTAGTATTTCTTTTTCAAAATTACGATAGAGCACTCCTGGCTCAGTCACTGCATAGTCCTTTCCAATCTCTTTCACTGTATTAAAATTTTGCATACTCACAGACAGTGATTCGGTAAGAGTTCCTCCACTCATATCAGTTCCTGCTGCACGAGGGGTAAGGGAAAGAGTTGGGTTTTCTTTTTTATGTTGATTAACAAATTTGACTAAATCTTGGATATCTTTAGAATCTTTTGGAACAACAACTGCTTGGGGAGTTATCTCAAATACACTTGCATCGCGGGAGTGTTTTTTGAGTGTCTCTTGGTCTGTTCTTACTTCTCCTTTAAAATTTTGTTGTAAATCTTCGACTATTGTTGACATGTTTTTATTTTCTATTTATTACTGTATGTACTGCTTTTTTAATATCAGGTACATCCATTTTATATTTTTTCAATAGTTCTTGTGGAGTCCCTGATTCAGCAAATGTATCTTGTAGCCCAACAAACTCAATAGGTACTGGGGAATATTTTGCGGTTGTTTCAGCAATTGCTCCACCAAGTCCGCCTACAACTTGATGATCTTCAACAGTAACAGCTGCACCAGTTTTCTTTACTAATTCTATAATAGCATGTTCGTCCAGAGGTTTGATAGTTGCAACGTTTGCTACCAAGACATTTACCTTATCATCTTTTAATTCTTTGGCTGCTACAAGTGCGTAGTAAAGCATATATCCAGTAGCAAAAATTACTACTTCTGGTTTGTCAGTTACCCAAAATGTACTGATCTCACCTAACTTAAACGGAGTTTTTTCAGTTGTAATTAAAGGAGTTTTATCTCTACTGTAACGAAGATATACAGGTCCATATTTTTCTCCTGCTGCAATAGTTGCTTTTTTCGCTTCAATTGCATCACAAGGGACTATAACGTCAATTCCTGGCCATACACGAGTAATTGCAATGTCTTCTGTCGCTTGATGTGTTGCTCCATCTGGTCCTGTCATAATTCCAGCGTGGTGACCTGCAATTTTTACATCTGCATTATTGTATACAGCAGTTGTTCTTATAGTTTCCCAGTTCTTTCCTGGTGAAAAAGTCGCATATGATGAAAGGAATGCTGTTTTTTTACTTACTCCAAACCCTGCAGCAATTGCTGCCATGTTTTGTTCTGCTACTCCTACATTAAAAAATCTTTCTGGAAATTTTTTTGCGAATGCTTCTGCGCGTGTACTTTCAGTAAGATCAGCAGAGAGTACAACAATATTTTCATTTTTCTCTCCTAACTCTACAATACCTTCACCATATCCATTTCGTGTAGGTGCTGTTTCTCCATCTTTGTCAAATAGTTTTGTGTTTAAAAATAAGTCTGGATTTAGCATATTTTTAGGCTGTTTCTTTGAGTTCTTTTTTAATAGTATTCCAATGATATAGATAGACTGGTAATCCAACTAATAATATTGAAAGAGATTCTGCAAGCTCTCTTTGTCTTTGTGCTCGTGTTTGTTTTGCTTGGTATTCCTCAACTTCTTTTTTTGGAGGAGTTGCACTTGGGGTTGTGACTGGCCTTGAGGGGTAATCATAGTACATATCTGCGTTTGTTAATACAAATGTTTTCATCGTAAGGGAGATAAGCCGTGTCCCTGCAATAATGATCATGATCAATCCTACTGCAGAGAAAAAGTATAGATATATTTTTTTCAAAGAAATTTTATTCATAGTAATTATTTACTCGTGTTCGCTCCTGATTTTTCCTTGTAAAGTTCGTAGTTCTTTTAATGCAATTTTTGCTTCTTCATCATTTGGTGGTTTACCATGCCATGTATAATCATTCTCCATAAAGCTTACTCCTTTTCCTGGAATTGTATGAGCAATGATCATAGTTGGTTTTCCATGTGTTGCTCTTGCTTCTCTCACTGCATCGTTAATCATGCGTATATTATGCCCATCTATCTCCAGAACTTTCCAGTTGAATGCTTCATATTTATATCTGAGTGTTTCAAGAGGCATAACATCTTCAGTAGTTCCATCTATTTGAATATTATTTCTATCCATAAATACTGTAAGATTGGAAAGATTGAATTTTGCAGCAGCCATTACTGCTTCCCAGATATTTCCTTCTTGGTGTTCTCCGTCAGATGTTAAGCAATATACTTGATAATCTTTTTTATCTAATCTTGCTGTGAGAGCCATTCCAATTGCTTGAGAGAGCCCTTCACCAAGAGGGCCTGAGGTATTCTCAATTCCAGGGAGGGTTGTCCTATGTGGATGGCCTTGAAGCCTGCTCCCAATTTTTCGGAGAGTTTTGAGCTCTTCAACAGGGAAATATCCTCTAACTGCCATCGCTACATACTGGACAGGGCAAATATGTCCGTTCGATAATAAAATTCGATCTCTGTCTGGATCTTCAGTTTTTTTAGGATCGATATTGGCTATATGGAAGTAGAGCGCAGTAAATACATCTGTCATACCAAGAGGTCCTGCACTATGACCACTTCCCGCTTCAAGCAAAGTCTCAATAATGAGTTTACGGATTTTTACTGCTGTCATTTCCAGTTCTTGTAATTTATCTTCGTGTAATTCCATAGTAAGTATTATCTATTATTTCTTCATGATCACGATAAGATCTGATACATTTGATGGAAGTCTCCCTGTTTTTATTCCATCACCTACTTTTTCAAAATATGTGTAACTATCATTATTATGAAGATAGGTATATGGGTCAAGATTCTGCTTTATTTCATAATTAACTGTTTTGTGATCTGCAATTGCCCCTGCATGCCCAGAGTTATCCCATCCATCTGAAGCAATTGATGAAATAATAATTTTTTCATTTTCAATAAGTGGAATACTTGCAAGTACAACTTCTTGATTACGCCCTCCTATACCATTTCCTGTAACTTTCACTGTTGTCTCCCCTCCCACCAAGAGTACTTCTCCCAGTCTTGTTCTTGAGATAAGCTCTCTTCCTACTTCACTTGCAGTTCCTTCAAATGTATCAGAAAAAATCCTAGCTTTTAGTCCATGTTTTTTTGCTTCATTTTCCATTGCGTGGAGAGCAGATAGATTAGAAAGCATTAAAATATTTTTTACGTTGGAAAAATATTTTGATTCTTTTGGAGTTTCAATCATTTTATCGATCGTAGATTTAAGCTTCTCTGTTAAATCGTATTTTTTAATTAACTTCATCGCATCTGAGATTTTTGTTTTATCTTTTACTGTAGGCCCTGATGCAATAAACGCAAGATCGTTTCCAGGAACATCTGAGAAAATAAGGCTTGCCACTGTTGATGGGTAAAGTATTTTTGCAAGTCCTCCTCCTTTGATTGCGGAAAGATGTTTTCTTACTGTATTCATCTCAGTGATATTTGCTCCTGATTTAAGAAGTGCTTTATTTACTTCAATTTTTTCTTCTAAACTAACTCCATCTGTAGGAGACACTAACATTGCAGAACCTCCTCCACAGATAATTACGAGTACAAGATCTTTATCTGTTGTCGATGAAAGTTCTTTGATAATATTTTGAGTAAAATGATAATTTTCTTTTGAAGGGAGAGGGTGTGTTCCAAGAGTAAACTCTATCTTTCGAGTAAAACTTTCTGGACTAGTATCGATAACATACCCTTTTTTGAGTTTGTCTCCTAAAATTTTTTCAATTTGTTTTGAAATTCCTGCAGAACCTTTTCCAAATCCTAATAAATATACATTCTCATACTGTCTTAAATCATACTGATACTCAGAGATAGTAAGTATGTTTCCTTGCAATGCGAATTTTTTTCTTACTACAATCTCTGGCTGAATAGCAGTAAGACCTGCTTCTAAAATTTCAAGAACGACTTTCCTATTTGGAGTGCTTGCTAAATCTTGGAAGTTTTTAATTAATGGCATAGGCAGTAATTCTATTGTAACCTCAATTGAGTGAAATATTCAACCAGATGAAATCGATATTTTTTGCTGTGATATAATTTTGTTATGGATAAAGCAAAGAAAGCAAAAGAAATTAATAAAAAACTAAAAGAACTGTACCCTGATCCACATACTCCACTCCATTATTCAAATCCCTGGGAACTCTATGTTGCAGTTGCTCTCTCTGCACAACAAACAGATACAGGGGTAAATATGGTGACAGAACAGCTTTTTAAGAAATACAAAACACTTGATGATTATAAAAATGCTGACTTAGAAACATTTGATAAAGATATTAGTAAAATCAATTTTCATAAAAATAAAGCAAAAGCTATATTGAAGTGCGCTAAGATTGTGTCTGAACAATATGGAGGGAAATTACCTCAGACAATGGATGAGCTCATTGCTCTCCCTTTTATTGGCCGCAAAACAGCAAATGTTTTACTTCAGGAGCTGTTTGGCAAAAATGAAGGAATTGTTGTAGATACACATGTTATTCGTCTTGCAAATCTTTTTGGGCTTACTGCTCAAAAAGACCCAGTAAAAATTGAGAAAGATCTTATGGAACTGATCCCTCAAAAAGACTGGCATACGTTTGCATTAGGAATAATTTTATATGGAAGACAGTATTGTCCTGCTCGTTGCAAACATACTGATTGCCCGCTTCGTACGTATATTGCTCCATAGCCAATTTAAAATAATATTGAACTCTCACGCAATTCTTTCTCTCAATTAAAGTACTTTTTACATACCAAGCATATTCTT
>JBDHUV010000028.1:0-9043 GCA_039809365.1 Candidatus Levyibacteriota bacterium | reverse complement strand
AAGGGATATATTATCCAGATAAAAGGGTAATAGATGAGGTATTAAATACAGAACAAACCTTACAACCTGTAAATAGAAAAAGAAGGAAGGAATCTCTGTATAAAAGAAGATCTTCGAAAGGAAAGAGAAAGTAATTTTATAAAAGCGCAATAGCTTTCTTACTCCATGGGGCGAGGTTTTTCCAGATACGTGATCTTTTATTTTTTAACTCCCCAAGTGTTACGAGTGAATATCCATATGCGTATGTTCTATTAATTTCAGGTAATTTTTTAATTTTTATAAGAAATTGATCGCATAACTCATGCTCTATAAACTTACTCGTTATATCTTTTTCTCTGTAATATGTCACCCCTATATTTTGAATTCTGGAAATATATGACTCATCTATTTTCCACTCCCTTTTGAGTGTCTTTATGATTGCGATGTTGTCTGGTTCTAATTTCCCTTTTTTCATTAGTTGATGGGAAGAACAAGATACATCAAAGACTCCATCAAAAACAGGATGTTTCCTGTGTTGAAGAATATACAGATTTTTATACACCAATGTTACAGAAAATGCTTTATGCAAAATCCCTTTTTTATGTGCTTCCCATTTTTCAACAGCACCCAGTATATTCCCTTTTTTATCTACCTGTGCAATAAATTGTTCTTTTTTATAATAGTTCATATTAATCAGACGCTAATAGCAGAGTTTGTTCATTAATTACTTCAATGGGATGTTGTATATGTGGTGGAAGTACTGCTCGTAATAAATCTCTTCCATCAGGCCCATGTCTCCATTCGTCAGTTTGATCTTCCAGTACGTCAAGTAATGGAACCATCTGAGCACCAATTATCTCTGTCCTATCTATATTATTAGGATCTGAGATATCATGCAGTGGTTGTCGTGATTGTACTATAACTATATGTGCTTTGATATCTGAACCATCAGGACGTATGCAATCAAGTTTGCTATAAGAAGTAATTCTAATATCTTTTTCTTTCCAGTTCTCAATTCCTAGTTCTTCTTTTAGTGTTCTTGCAAGTGTTCGAGTTAATGGCTCAAAGTATTCTCCTTTTCTTTCTCGTGTTTCTCGAGGAAGATCTTTATCTCCAAATTTAATTCTTTTTTCGAAATTTTCAGCATGCCTTACGATAGCTACGTCATTTTCATATCTGAAAATAACTGCTAAACCTTCTGCTGGGGGATTGTATGGTACACGTTCTGCCATATGCACAAGATATCATTATACATGAGAAGTGCTTGAATATAAATAAAATGAGGTTAAATTAGATACGGCGAGAAATTTTTCCTAAATGTTTTTTCTCTTGGTCAATAATAAAATTAAGAACTGATAAAACAATAAGACTTATCAGTAAACCAGTTAATGCTTGTAACTGTTCTCTATAAAACACAAAGAACTGTGTCAACAAAATTGACACCATTACAGAGTATTTGAACATTTCATAAGAGCGTAGTCTATCAAATCTGAATAATATTATTCCTATAACAGTAAATACACTTGATAGGATGATACTAAATATTTCTCCATAGGAAATAAAAGTAATTTTGTCGGATAAATCTGGAATAAAAAGCGGAATATTTCCCACTTCAAATATTGAGATGAGAAGAAGATTTGCAAGTAATATTATTCCTTGTAAACTAAAAAAGATAATTACTATTTTTCTAAATAATACTGACTCTACAAATGACTCAACAACATCAATAAACATTGAATGTACTTTATTAAAAAATGTTTTATCTTTCATCTCTGTAACTTCAATTTTATTCGCAAGCTTTTCTAACTCTTCAGAAAATGGATAATTTTTTGCTTGTCTGACATATTGCATAAGTTTCCTTTTTTCAGATTTATCTAAATCCTGATGAATAACTTCTTCAAATAATTGAAATGCATTCATAAGATATTCTTTTTTGTTAAGAGGTCGATGATCTTCAATGTATTTAAAGATAAAAATAAGAATTAAGAAAATTAAATAGACAAGTGCAAGTGTAGGCTCAAAAAAATAATTATTATCTCGTGTAATAAACTTTCCTAATTCATCAATAAATGTACCAAATCCAATACCCCCTATTATTGATGCAAATTTCAACATCCTGTTTCCTAAAAATGAGAGTACAAGAACGAGTGCAATCATAAGTAAGAATCCACCCCACAACATATGTGCGATGTGAAATGATCCATTTCCAAGTTGAGGGTATCCAGTAATTGCCAAGAAAAATCTGATAATTAAAATGCTAGATATCGAAGAAATTAAAAAACTTTCGAGTAAATCACCAAGATGTACATTCCTGACAAGACGAGATGAGTTCATACTCATATGATAGCACGATTAAATATAAAGGTGTAGATATATGCGTATGTGCGGTATAATAAAGTAGGTCAAACTCACGATAGGAGGACAGGATGAGAGACATTGTTATCGTTGTCATGACTATCCTGGGAGTAATGCTGATAACATTTTCCTACATCCATCTTGAGTGTAAAAATCACAGGATGGAAAAATATGGACCTGACTTTGCGCGTGTATTCGGACCGCTAGACAGGGCAAGTCCTGAAAGTGTCCAGAAGATGATACAGGCGATCGAAGCAGGACAAGTGGAAGGAGTTACTCCATCTCAAATAGATGCAGCTCTCAAGGCTGCAAGAGCACTGAAACTCTTGCAGTGAGTGAGTACCTACATGGCGGGGGATACAGTATCTCCCGCCTTTTTCTTTGTTCATCTTGATGAATGTATAGCTATGCGGTACAATTGTAGCTATGTTTAAACCTGTTAACCCAAAAGTAAATTTTCCAGAAATAGAGGAGGCAATCCTTAGGTATTGGAAGGAAAATAATATTTTCCAAAAATCCATTGATTCTCGTCCAGAGGACAAGCCGTGGGCATTTGTAGATGGTCCTCCATTTGTTACTGGACTACCTCATTATGGAAGTTTGTTATCTAGTCTTCCGAAAGATTTATTTGGTCGTTATTACACAATGAAAGGGTATCGTGTCCGTAGATTGTGGGGATGGGACGGTCATGGGTTACCAGTTGAAAATAAAGTTGAAGGAGAGCTTGGGATTACTCGAAAAAGAGATATCGAAGAAAAAGTTGGAATAGAGAAATTTATAGAGAGGTGTCTTCATTATGTAAATCAAGTCTCTGATGAGTGGGAGTGGTATGTTGAACATATTGGAAGATGGGTAGATTTTAAAAATGCATACAAGACATGGGACTTGCCATACATGGAATCAGTTATGTGGGTATTTAAACAGATGTATGATAAAGGATATATCTATAAAGGTTTGAGAGTATCGTTGTACTGTCCTCATTGTTCTACTCCAATTTCTAATTTTGAGGTTGCTATGGATGCTGATAACTATAAAGAGATAGTTGATGCTGCAACAACATATAAATATGAGCTTGTAACTGATGATAAAGAAAAAGTATTTATTTTAGCATGGTCAACAACTCCATGGAATAAAATTGTGACCCCTGCATTAGCAGTAAATCCAGAACTTGACTATATTACCGTAGAGCAGAATAACGAGAGATATATTCTTGCAGAAGCTACAAAGAAAATACTGGGGAATGAGTCAACGTATAAAATAATTGATCAATTTATGGGCACGGAATTAGTGGGTAAAAAATTTGTTCCTCACTATGACTATTATCCAATTGCTCCAGGAGAGAAAGCGTTTGAGATTATCCCAGGAGATTTTGTTACTGCTGAAGAAGGAACAGGTGTTGTCACAATCGCAGCATATGGAGAAGAAGATTTGAAAGTAATGAAAGAGCTCAATGTTCACATAGAGATGCATTTAGATGAAGAAGGAATGATTAAAAATGATGTACCAAAGTTTGGTGGAATGTATTACCTGAAAGCAAATAAAGCGGTTAATCAAGATCTTGCAGAACGTGGACTTATTTATAAAGATGAGGATCTTCCTCATAATGTTCCGTTGTGTTGGCGTTGTCATACACGTCTGTACTATGCCCCGAAAGATGCATGGTTTGTTGACGTACAGCAGTTAAAACCTGCGATGAAGGAGTCAAATGAACAAGTAAACTGGTATCCGAAACATTTTAAACATGGAAGATTTTTAAAGAGTCTTGAGAATGCACCAGATTGGAATATTTCTCGTAATCGTTATTGGGGATCTCCAGTTCCAGTATGGGAATGCAGTAAGTCAGAGGGTGGATGTGGAGAAAGATTTGTTCCTGGTTCAATTAAAGAGCTTGAGCAAGCTTCAGGACAGACAATTACTGATTTACATAAACCTGGAATAGATAGAGTAACCGTAACTTGCAAAAAGTGTGGTAAAACTGCAAAAAGAGTTCCAGAAGTTCTCGATAGCTGGATAGAAGCTGGAAGCGCAACATTTGCAGAAAGACATTTTCCTTTTGAAGGTGAGACAGATCCGAAATCCTTTTTCCCACCGGATTTTATCGCAGAGTATACAGGTCAAATTAGAGCTTGGTTTTATGTGATGCATGTTATTGCCACTGCACTTCAACTAAGAGATGATGGCAAAAATATTTTATCTAAAAATGTTTTAGTTGAAGGCGTAATTCTAGGAAGTGATGGAAGAAAGATGAGTAAGAATTTTAGGAATTATCCAGATCCTAAAGAGATGCTTACGAAGTATGGAGGAGATGCTCTGAGATTGTATTTAATGGGAAGCCCAGTAATGCATGGAGAAGATATTTTAATCTCAGAAGAAAATTATCGTAATCAAGTAAGAGGAATGATGTTAGTACTCTGGAATACATATAACTTTTTTGTTACCTATGCAAATTTAGATTCTTGGTCTCCAAAAAATTCACAATCTGGAAAGCCTGAAAATGTTCTTGATACATGGATTTTATCTCAACTTAATACGTTAGTTACAGATGTTACAAAAGCACTTGATGGGTATAATACGGTCGAGACAATTGTTCATTTGCAGAAATTCATTTCTGAATTTTCTACCTGGTATATACGCAGAAGTAGAGAAAGAGTCGGAGTAAGTGTTGAAGACAAGCAAGACTCTCATGCATTTTATACAACAACTCATCACGTGCTCACCACTGTTGTAAAACTTCTTGCTCCTGTAACACCATTTTTAAGTGAAGAGATTTATCGTAATCTTACAGAAGAGGAATCAGTACATCTTACTGAGTGGCCAGAAGTAAATGACAGTTGTATAAACAATAAGCTTGATGAGGAGATGACTGCTGCTATGGAAGTTGCGTCCCAAATTTTGATGATGCGAAAAAGCCATCAAGTTGCAGTAAAAATGCCATTAAAAACTGTGACCTACACAGGACCTACAGAATTATCTGAGCAAGTAGCTAAAGTAGTTGCAGCAGAGGTTAATACATATTCATTGGAGTATGGAGGTAAATCTGATGAGTGGGCTTGTGCAAAAGAGGAAGAGTTTACTGATATCACAAATCAAGATCTAGAGGCTGGCCAGATGAGAGATATTATCCGTAAAATACAACAACAAAGAAAAATTCTCGGTACAACGTTTGATGAGATGGTTGATGTGCAAATCCCTGAATGGCCTGAAAAATTTACAGAAGAGATAAAGAAACAAGCCCTCGTAGATTCTTTGACTAAATCTTCTGAGTTTGTAGTGGTGCGCAAAAATGCATAATGTATAGAGTTTCTCGCAAATACTTAAATAGCACTCTTCTTATACCTGCCTTAGTTTTGGTCTTATTTGGTCTTGTCTCATTTTATATACTCGATTTTTCATTTTTTAAGCAACAACTCATCGCTCTTATCTTGGCACTTATTACATATTTTATTATTCTTCATATTGATTACAGAATAATAGGAATATTATCTAAATACATTTATATTGTAGGCATCATAGGGCTCATTATTGTGTTTTTTATTGGAGTAGAGGCAAGAGGTTCTGCAAGATGGTTAGAGATATTTGGATTTAGACTACAAGTTTCAGAAGTTATTAAACCATTTTTTCTTATTTTCATTGCGCATTTTTTATCATCAAGTAAATCAAAAAGTCTCATGACATATATTAAATCAATTCTTCTTTTTATCCCTGTATTTTTGCTTGTATTAAAACAACCTGATCTTGGGAATGCGTTGGTATATGCTGCAAGTTTTGGATTTATGCTTATTATGTATGGGTTCAGACCGTTATATTTTTTTGTTACTGGTCTATTAGTAGCAATTCCTGTTCCTCTTCTTTATCACACACTTCATCAATATCAGAAAGATAGAATAACATCGTTTTTAGATATAACCCATGATCCATATGGTATCTCATATAATGCTATTCAAGCGCTCATATCTATTGGAAGTGGTGGGTTTTTAGGAAAAGGCTTCGGTAATTCTACTCAAACGTTATTACAGTTCTTGCCTGAGCGCCATACTGACTTTATATTTGCAACGATTGCTGAGAATCTTGGATTCGTTGGAGTTACAATTTTAATTGGAGTATATATTTATTTTTTGTATAAAATTTATCAGTTACTTCGAGTTTCAACAGATACATTTACATATTTAGTAGTTGCTGGATTTTATTTCCTCTTTTTAACTCATATATTTTTTAATATAGGGATGAATCTTGCTCTTTTACCTATTGTGGGTATTACTTTACCATTTGTTTCGTACGGTGGAAGTTCCCTACTTACAAATTTCATTATTCTTGGTATAATATCCCAGGTACACGAGGATGAGAATAGAACTCTCTTAGAAATCAGGTAAATATTCTTATGGGCTTTACCGATCGTGTTTTTTTTGATACAATAGTCCCTATGCAATACGCAGTTATCGAAACAGGTGGAAAACAATATAAAATTACCAAAGGACAGGTCTTTGATGTAGACAGTCTTGGTTTGAAAGCAGGAGACAAAGTCAACTTTGATAAAGTTCTTCTGTTGGTATCTGATGGCTCTGTTGAGATTGGTATGCCGTATCTCGCAGGAGCTGCAGTATCAGCAAAAGTTATTGATTCTGTTAAAGGAGATAAAGTTCGCTCAGCACGCTTCCAGGCAAAATCTCGTCATCGCAGAGTAACTGGGTTTCGTCCGCAGTTTACTAGAGTAGAAATATCTGATATACAAGTTGGTAGTAATACACAAAAAGAGACAAAAAAAACTAAAAGCGAATAATGGATAGTAGTTTGTCCTAGTTGATTTGGACAAGAATATTATATAGAGTAAAAATATGGCACATACAAAATCTACAGGAGCAGTAAAAGGAAATAGAGATTCGATCGCAAAGCGCTTAGGCGTTAAACTTTTTGGTGGACAAACAGTAAAAGCTGGTAATATTATTGTTCGTCAAAAAGGTACTAAATTTCACGCAGGAAAAGGTACTGGTCTTGGAAAAGATTACACAATATTTGCAGTAGAATCAGGTAAGGTAGAATTTAAGAAACTTCGCGGCAAACAGTACGTGGAGGTAGTAAATGGATGAACTTCGCATTGTAGAATTAGAAACCTCGTTATTACAACCTAATCCTCTTCAACCAAGAGGACTTATTTCTCCGGAAAGTCTGACAGATCTTGTGAATTCAATTCGTGAACAAGGAATATTAGAACCAATTGTTGTTGCAAAAACTCCAGCAGGATATCAGATTATTGCAGGTGAACGCCGTTGGAGAGCTTCCAAAATTTTGGGTCTTCATAAAGTTCCTGTTGTGGTAAAAGAGACAACACCTCAACAAATGCTTGAGATGTCAATCGTTGAGAACGTTCAAAGAGAAGATTTGAATCCAGTTGAGAAAGCACAAGCATATAAAAGACTTATTGATGAGTTTGGATTGTCTGTAACTGAAGTTGCAAAACAGGTTGGTAAGTCACTTCCTTATATCTCAAACAGTATTCGATTGTTGACACTTCCAGATGCTATTAAAGATGCATTAGCAGCAGGAGTAATTACAGAAGGGCACGTACGTCCACTTATCTCAATTGGTGACCACAAGCTCATGTTAGCAGCATTTAAACGTATTTTAGTAGAGGGAATTAGTGTACGTGGGGCTGAAGAAGTTGCACGACAAGTAAAAGCTGAGATTCAACAGAAAGAGCCACAAAAGAAGAGAGATAAGATTTATATTCCTGAACAAGAGGAGATGGCAAAATCGTTGAAAGAGAAACAAGGATTTTCAGATGTACGTTTTGATCAATCAAGAATTGCTGCAAAAATTGTTATTACTGTAAAAGGTCGTGAAGATGAGACAGGTCCTAAGCTTAAAGAAATTTACGAGAAGTTAATGAAAGACTAATTGTAGGTTTTCCTCTTTTATATATTTTCTGAGAATCCACTTTTAAAATTTTTCTATTACTAAGTTAAAATAAAACGGAAGTAACGAGTTATAAGAAGTTTAATTCTATTTATCGTATTGTGCTTGGTGAACTATTTTAAATTCACTTGGTGGCCAGTACACAACCATAGATTTCCCGATTATTTCATTCCGTTTTACAAATCCCCATTCTCGAGAATCAGAACTAGCACTTCTATTGTCACCCATTACAAAATACTCATCTTGTGGAACAATAAGTTTTTCACCTGGCTTTATAAAGTTCCCATTAGAAGTAGTAAATGTACTCGGGAGATACTCTGACTCATCAAGCAATTGTCCATTTACATATACATTCCCATCTTGGATCATTACTGTATCTCCAGCGACCGCAATAACTCGTTTAATATAATCTTTTTCATGGTTTGTAGGTGCTTTAAAAACAATTACCTCTCCTTTTTCGACTTCTCCTAAACGGAGTGTTATTAGATTAGTAAGTATATATTCACCATTTAAGTAATTTGGCATCATTGATTCTCCGTTAACTTGGTATGGTCTGAATAAAAAGGCATAAATTACAACAAATATACCTCCAGCAATTACTAAGGTTTCAAAAAGATCAATAAGGACGGAGTATAACTTTCGAAGAAATGGCATACCTACATATTTTCTTCCATTTTCATCTCATTGTCAAGAATAAGAGTTTGATTTTAGACCTACTTTTTTGTGTATAATGTTCGTGAATACCAATGGAGATAAAACAAACTAAAATAATTAGGTCAAAAAGGAGATCTCTTGCTCT
>JBDHUV010000027.1:0-9434 GCA_039809365.1 Candidatus Levyibacteriota bacterium | reverse complement strand
AGTAAATAAGACTATATATGCCCACTACTCTCAAAAAAGATAAAAATTTAGCTTCAAATAGCCTCAGAATTTTATGCCCTCCACTCTCATCTCTTCACATAGTACTCAATCCTGTTTTTCAAAATAAATATACCCAGCAAAATTACATACACTCAATAAACTATGGAAAATGAGAGTAAAATTAAAATAGAAGGAAGAAGTCAATCTACACTATGGGATATAATTCAATATTTACTAAATACCCCACTTTGCGAACGCAAGTAAAATAAATACGGATAAAAATCCTACCCAGATATACTCCCATAAAACTCCTTTGAACAATCTTTTTTCGAACCATGCATGAGAAAGTCCTGAATACGTATAAAAAATTCCAGTCAAAAATATTGCATAAATAGAAGCATCAATTGGCCAAATAGCAAGTACAAATGAAAGTTGAGTCAATAACAGCCCAATAACGAGAGAATATGTTGCAAGTTCTTTTAACTGTGCTTTTTCTAGTACATACACCCACAATGATTGTATATTTAAAAGACCACCTAATAACCCAATAAGAATAGGAGTAACGTACACTGGGAGACGCAATGAAAAGATAATATTAACCATTAAGAAATGGACTAACACGGTAATGACAAATGACACAATGCGAGCGCTACGTAAAAGATTAATTGTTTTAACACTAGAAACTGCAAAGATATTCTGGGTAAGAAAAAGTGAGTATAATCCAAATGCATAAAACAATGTGAGCACAATAATTGATAAAAGTCTCGGCGGAATAAGGAGATAAAAAATACTCACTGAGAGTGTATAGAAAAAAGGAAGAACAAACAGTGGATAGAAAAATGATCCTTTTACATCTTTGCGAAGGATTACATAAATAGCGATAGTCGTAAATATAGACAGAATAAATCCAATAAAGATATGATTTACTCCTGAAAATATTTCAGACACAAGCAAACAGAGAGTAAGGGAAATCGTAGCAATTACTAGCTTTTGTCTTTTTGAGAGATTCAATACGGGAGAAAATAATTTCATCTACTATATAATCTTATAATTTCATTGGTATAAATAGCTAGTTGATATATATTATGCAACGTTTGTGTATGTAGTCTGTACATCATCATGATCTTCTATTTTATTCACAAGATCATCAATTTTTTGATAAGTTGATTCATCCACCTCAATAGTAGTTAAGGGCTTATAAACAAGCTCAACATTCTCAATTTCAAACCCGCCATTCTCAACAGCTGATTTTACTTTACTCAAATTTTCAGGTGCTGTGTAGAGAAAAAATACTTCTGACTCTTCTTCAATATCTTCAAGCCCCTCATCAAGCGCTACCATCATAACATCGTCTGCAGATTTATCTCCTTTTTTGACCACTATCTCTCCTCTTCTATTAAAAAGATAACTCACTGATCCTGGATTTCCCATTGATCCGCCATTCTTTTCAATTATATTTTTAACTTCAGAAGTTGTTCTATTTTTATTATCTGTAGCAGCTTCAACAATTATTGCTACTCCTCCAGGAGCAAATCCTTCATATACTACTTCGTCAAATGAATCTTTTGATGAAGCTGTTGCTCTATCAATCGCACGCTCAATATTATCTTTTGGCATATTCATACTGCGTGCTCTATCGATTGCCAGACGTAATTTAAAATTACTATCTGGATCAGCAATCCCTCCACCTTGTTTTATTGCAAGAGTAATTGCATTTGATAGTTTAGTAAAGGCTTGACCTCTTTTAGCATCAGCTACACCTTTTTGTCTTTTAATTGTTGACCATTTACTATGTCCTGACATATTGTAATTTCCTATCTTTTTGCCAGATTATAATTCACCATGTAACACCTGTTATGCTGTATATGAAACAGAAGAGAAAATCTGACAACTGAAGCATATTATACTCCCAATTCCTTGACATTTTCAATTAAATTACTTAGAATGAGTATCATTGTAATCTGCCTAATAAGCAGATCACAGACCAAACACATGGCCTCTCCACTTAAAGATATTGCTATCAAATGTGCACTAGAGAGTAAATGGGATCAAGCTATTGAAGCTAATCTAGAGATTTTATCTGAAAATGCCTCTGATATAGATACACTCAATAGACTTGGATTTGCCTACTTACAGACAGGGAAAATTGCTGAAGCTGAAAAAATGTATAAATCAGTTTTAGAACTTGACCCAACTAATCCTATTGCTGTTAAGAATATCAAAAAAGTTCAGTCTGTCTCTGATGGATCATCCAATAATCAACTCAGATCATTTGAACTGAGCGTAAACGATTTATATATTGAGGAAGCAGGAAAAACACGGACTGTTGAGTTAAAAAATCTTGCTGATAAAAAAACCATCTCTACTCTTCAACCAGGTGAACAAGTTAATCTTGTTGCCAAACGTTCAAAAATATTTGTCCAGAATACAGATAAAGTATATATAGGAGTATTACCAGATAACGTAGGGATGCGGTTGACCAGTTTTATCCAAGGAGGGAATGAGTACAAAGCTATTATTAAATCTGTAAATGATAAAAGTGTAGTTGTGTTTATTAAGGAAATGAAAAGAGTTGAGAAATTTAAACACCAACCATCATTTATTGCTACCCAGTCACTTTTGAAAACTCGTTAATCTGAGTCTTTTCGAAATAATATTTTTTCTTTCTGTAGCTCACTTTGTACATGCGTAACATTCTTATCTGCTCGTGTTTCTTTTCTCAATGCATAGAGTGCCCAAAAAAATGAAATTACGAGCAAGAGACCCACAATTAATACAATCATAATTATTAATAGTATACATCACTCTATAGCATCTTCTCCAATAATAATCCGTATGTCTGCTACAGCATTTTTAGGTAATGATGTTTCTGGAAATCTAAATATTTTTTTTATATCCTGTACAGTAACAGGATCAGTGAGTTGAGTTTGTATTGATGAGTTTTTTTGAATATCTGAAGATCTGATTGCCACCACGGTATATCCTCCATTTTCAAGCATATGTGCAACTGCAGTTGCAAGTCCACTTGTAGTCGTTGCATTCATTACTTCTATACTGATCCTTTCATTGATAATTTGAGGATCTCTAAATAATTCATATAACTCAGTATCTATTTGGGAAATAATTGACCTATCATTTACATAGTTCTTTATTTCGCGTACTGTTGTATTCTCTGTAGTAATCTTCTGTGCAGCATATGCAATCCTCAGAGCATCCAACTCATTTAAGTGAATTAGTTTTATGTCATTCCTGAGAATTAGTTGCACAACACCTTTAACAGTCACTATATCTCGTATATCTGCATTGGGATCAGTTATTTTGAATGCTCCATGTAAAGGGACACCTGTGCGGATACTCGCACGTGTTAAATTATTTGTATCAATCTCAGCATCATAAATTTTTAATAGAGACAATTGTTCATTTTTTTTATCCAAACGCATAATATATGAATCTCGGTTTGTAACAACCAACAACATAATACTGTCGCCAGTAAAAGAAGCGTTTTTATATACATTTATTCCTTTCAATACTAATGAAAAAATAATTGTAATAGCGAAAAATATGAAGAATATAGCAAGATAAAATCCGTTACTTTTTTTGGCAAATAAAGAACTGAGGGCAGAATGTTTCATATTTTATGTTTTCGTAAGTGTTTCAAGCAAACTAACTAATTCTGGTGAAAGAGGCACCACTACTTTTATTTCTTTAGAGTCTAAAGGATTTGAAAATGATATTTCTTGAGCATGGAGAAAATGTCTTTCTAAAAATTTCCTGTCCCTTCTACTATTCTTCCGTCCTGCATAGAGTGGATCACCAAAAATGGGGAATCCAATATATCTCATATGAACTCGGATCTGGTGTGTTCTTCCTGTTTCAGGAAAACAGTTAACAAGAGATAATACTTCCTTGTTTGGGCCAATGTATGTCTGTTCAAGAGCATACCTTGTTCTCGACTCTCTCCCATCAGCAATTACCCCAAATTTTCTTCTATTCCAAGGTAATCTGCCCACAGGTACGTCAATTATTCCTTCCTCTGGTTTTATATGTCCATGGCATAATGCAACATATTTTTTGTGAATTGTTTTTTCTTTGAACTGCTTTTGTAAGACAAAAAATGCTGTCTCATTTTTTGCGATGATTAGTGCACCAGATGTTTCTTTGTCAATACGATGGACAATCCCTGCTCGTTTATAAAAATCACTTTCTTTGTCACCAGTATAATGTTCTCCCAAAGGAATTTTACCACTCTCCTCTATCCAATCTTGCAGAGTATACATATCTTTTGTTGTATCTGCATTATTTACAACCATTCCAAATGGTTTATTAACAACAAAAAGGTCATCATTCTCAAAAACAACTGTGGGTATTAAATCTGACATATCAACGTTTCTTTTTAAATAACTCAAACTGATTTCTTAATAATAAAATAGCAGCTCCAACGAAAAGTAGGACTGCACAAATTTGAGAGAAAGAAAATGAAGAGATAAGTATTTTGTGCTTACTTACAAACCCATATAAAAACAAATCGACTGACATAAACATACAAATAATCATAGCTATACTTCCATCTTTTAAGGTATAGTTATGATAAAACCGAGTACAAATCCAGAGAATAACACTCCCTGCAAACGCAAGAAATATCTGAATAAGAAAGCTTGGGATGGCAAGTGAGTACGTACGCGTAATCAAAGAGAAAACAAATAAAGGGAAAAGAGAGATAAATACAATATCGTAAACTCTTTGCATTACTTTCTTTTTTCGTAACATATAGTATAAAACAGGAATTACTCCTACAAAGAACCCAAATATAGATAATCCAGGCAACTTTACTAGGTGGACAAATCTAAAAGGATAAAACCACGTAAACTCTTGTATCTCAATTAAATAAAACACTCGTGCAAAAAACAGACCAGAGATCATGCTAAGAATTACTCCATCAAATAACTCAGGAAGAGATACATTTTTACGCAGAAGAACAAAATCGTTTTTTGCAAGTGAATATACAAGAAACATTATGTATAACAAAACTATTAATAAAATAATAAACTCAATCATGATTAAATTTTACTCTCATACATCCAATGCCTATTATAATACAGCCAAGTAATAAGAGCACGGATTTTACTCCAAATACATCTGCTATACCACCAGTCACTATTACAGGGATAAGAGAAACTGCTCCGATTAGCGCATATAACAATCCAAATAATTTTGCACGGGATGACTCTGGAACGATTTCTTGAATAACGGTCTGACTGGGAACAAATATAAGAGCATTGGCAAATCCTGCTATTGCAGCAAATATTGGAACAAGAGAGGTTGCTGAGATATCAACAAATCTCAGAGTGTTGAGTGACTGAACTATTGTTAAATCTACAACTTTTGATATACCAGGAAAACTAATCAGCGTAATCCCAGACATAAAAACCCCAATAGTCATCAGCTTATTTTTGTCATATGTTTTAAATAAAAGAGCAATACAAAAAGCAGACACAATCATCCCAAATGCAGCAGGAGCAAAGATTAATAATGAAAGTTGCTCTACTTTTACTTTTAAAACAGTCTCTGCATAACTTGGAACTAAGTTTGCAAGAATGAGTATTACTATTTGAGAAAATGCTAATAAGAAAAAGCTGCTTCCAGCAATTTTTGTATATCTCAAAAGCTTATATAAATTGTATATTTCTTCGCGTAAAGACCGTCTTACCACAGCTTCTGAGTATACTTCACCATCTTCTCCCTTTCGCTGTCGGGGGATAAATAAGCCAAATATAGCTGCAATAGAGTATAAAATAGCAATCAACAGAAATGCTCCTAAATGTGTGTAAGCTTGAATTATAGGACCTGCTAATACATAGCCTATGAGTGTAGATCCAAACAGACAAACACCAAATATAGAGTTTGCAACTAGGAGATCTTTTTTCTCTACAAGATATGGAATAAGGGGTGCTTCGGCGGGAACATAAAATTGAGTCACAATTGAGATACCAAGTGCAATTAAGTACACAAGCATGATTGAGTCTACCTGTCCAATTAATGGGAGAATAATAATAGCTCGTAAAATATTGCCAATTATTAAGATATATTTTTTATTTTGTAAATCTGCAACAATTCCACCTACAAAGCTAAGAACTACTTGAGGGAGTAAAACAGTCAAAATAAGCATTGAAACTGCAAATGAAGAAGACGTAATAGAAAAGACGCGGAAAATGAGCGCGATATACATCATGTTAAATGCAATCTGAGTAAAAAGCACAGAAAGTATAAAAATACTAAATGGACGAGACAATAAAAGAGGTTTGAGCGATCGCCTAAATGATGTAAGTGAAATAAGAAGTAAGTATTTCATGCAAGAAAACTGCCTTTTTCATTATAATTTATTGACAGAATTCTGGCTAGTCAGGAATTAAAAGTTATGCACGTTTTGTATAACTTCCATCTCGTGTATCAACAACAACTTCGTCGCCATTGTTAATAAATAATGGAACACGAATTTTCATTCCGTTTACAAGAACCGCATCTTTATATACATTACTTGCAGAATTACCTTTTACACCTGGAGGAGTATCCTCAACTTTTAAAGTAACTTTTGGTGGTAATTGTAATGCAAGAGGCTCTTCATCATAAAACTGTAAAGTAGCATTTTCCCCTTCCTGGAGAAATTCATGGCCTACAAGTTTTTGGAGAGGAATTTCGTGCTGTTCATATGTCTGAGGATCCATAAAAAACGCATTCTCTTCATCTTTATATAAAAACTGATACTCTTTATTTTGTGTACGTGCAGGATGTACCTGTGCTCCACTTATGTACCCTTTTTCAGTAATTGCACCTGTTCGGAGGTTACGCACTTTGACTTTAATGTTTGCGCTTCCTCTTCCCATTTTTATATGTTCATAAGAAAGAACAACAAAGATTTGATCATCTTCTTCAAATGTTGTCCCTGTTCTTAAATCTTGTACGCCAATCATATTTTTTCCCTTCCTGATATATATTTTACCTCAAGTTGAGCTTAGATTCCAGTTTCTAGCTTTTACTGTTCCGAAGATAGTGCAAAAGAAGACGAACTCCAAAACCTGTTCCACCTTTTTGACCATATGTATACTCTTTTTCAGCAAATGCAGGCCCCGCAATATCTATATGTGCCCAGGGAATATTATCTACAAATTCTTGTAAGAATAGACCCGCTGTGATTGCTCCACCGTATCTACTACTTGGCAAATTTGAGACATCTGCAACTTCACTTTTGTTTAATTCTTTGTACTCTTCAGGTAAAGGAAGTTCCCATATTTTTTCTCCACTTAAAACAGATGCTTCTTTAAGATTTGCTATAACATCTTTGTCATTTCCCATAATTCCTGCAATATCTGTTCCTAACCCAACCATACATGCACCAGTTAAGGTTGCAAGATCAATAATCTCAGTTACTTTCTGCTTCACAACATATGAAAGACTATCTGCAAGAGTTACTCTGCCCTCAGCATCGGTATGAAGTACTTCAATGGATTTTCCGTTCATTGCGTGTACGACATCTCCAGGAACAATTGAACTTCCTGATACGACATTTGGAGTTGCGGCGATAACTCCAATTACAGGAAAAGATGGTTTAATTATATTCATTGCTGAGAAAACACCTAGCACTGCTGCTGCTCCTGCCATATCCTGTTTCATTGTGGTCATATATCCTTCTGGTTTTACATTAATTCCTCCAGTATCAAATGTAATACCTTTTCCTACTAGTGCTACTTTCTTCTTTATTTTTTGAGTTTTTGGAGTATATTCAAGCACAATAAATTTAGGAGGAGTATCTGCACCCCGTGCAATCCCCAAAAACGCAAAAGCCCCCATCTCTTCAAGTTGCTTTTTATCAAAAATTTTACAAGTTATCTGAGGATTTTGAAGAGCAATTTCCTCTGCAACTTTTGACAATAATGTTGGAGTAGCAATTGCAGCTTGTTCATTCACAAGATCACGTGCCATTTTTGTTGCAAGATAATATGCATGACCATTTGCTAATCCTCTTGAAACTTTTGTGTGTTCTTTTTGGTCTATAACAGAGATTATTACCATCTCTAATTCCTTTTCTGCAGGATCTCTCTCTTTATAATTTGCGAATTTATATGTTCCTAACTCTAATCCTTCAAGCATAGACTGTGCTTGTACTTCACTATTCATAGAGCTTTCTATGCATGAAGTTGCAATTGAGTTAACAGATTTATTAATTCGTTTTGTCAACAACGCCATAGCTTCTCTTAATGTATTATTCGTAACTTTCTTTTTCTCTCCTAATCCAATTATTGCAATACGAGAAGCTAAAATTTCATTTTGGGAAAAAATAAACTCAATCTCTCCTTTTTTTCCCGTAAATTGATCTAACTCTAACTGATCAATTATTCTCTGTTGGAGTTTTGTAGGAAGTTGTTTTATCTCAGGAGACAGCTGATAATTTTTCTTTCCTGCATATGCAAAAAAAGTAACAACATCAGCAGATACATTATTAAGTGTGTTTTTTGTAACAGCAAATTGCATACGGCTTATTGTATCTCTTCAAAATGTGAAAATCAACAAACTAATGTTATAATTACACCACGTTTGACAAGCGTTCCCACCTGGCGCGGTGGCGGAATGGTATACGCGGTAGTCTCAAAAACTACTGGTCGCAAGGCTGTGTGGGTTCGACTCCCACTCGCGCCACTATTTTATATAATGACTGGATAACACCTCCTATGAAAAGATATACATTAGGATTTATATTCAACTCTACTCTTACAAAAGTACTATTAATCCATAAGTTAACCCCTGAATGGCAAAAAGGAAGAGTGAATGGAATTGGTGGAAAAACAGAACAAGGAGAAGATAGCCTGTCATGTATTGTGAGAGAGATACATGAAGAGACAGGTCTTGTTACACAAAGAAATAAATGGGTGTATGTGAGTAATTTGGAATCTGATGAATGGACCATGGATGTCTTTGGACTTGTGTATACAGGAGATACGAAAAACGCTAAAAGTACTGATAAAGAAATTGTTGAATGGTTTGACATCAATAACTTACCCTCTAATATAATGAGTAATGGAAAATGGCTTATTCCACTCACACTGGATAAAATAAAAAATAATAATTTTAATATTGCTAAAGTAGAATACAAATAATCTAAATTTATATTTTTAATCCTTTGCAATTTTAATATCTATTCGTTACAATAAGTATCTGCAAAATAAATTCCACCAAATCTATGTTTAAAAAACTCACTAGCTGGATAAAACGCGCACCAGATCGCAAAGTATATATTGAAGTCATTACAGCACTTCTTACTATTCCTGTAATGGTTACCGTACTTGTTACAAATTTGAATAATCTCTCTGCGGCAAAAAAAGATAAAGAAGTTGTAACTCCTTCTGCCGCTCCTCAAGAAATTGTTATAATGGAAGTCTCAG
>JBDHUV010000026.1:0-9523 GCA_039809365.1 Candidatus Levyibacteriota bacterium | reverse complement strand
CTGTTACTGAAGTAAGAAAGTTTAGTACTTCAGTTAACTTTGTTCAAAGAGTAAAAGCCTCAGATGTAGTATTGTTTACTCGACAACTTTCCTCCATGATTGTTACTGGATTGACACTTCTTGAGTCACTCAATATTCTAAAAAAACAGACTACAAATGCTTCTCTGAAAGCAATTATCGATGATCTTATTGCAAGCGTTTCAGAAGGAACGTCATTTTCTCAAGCACTTTCAAGGCATCCAGACGTATTTACAGAAGTGTACATAGCACTTGTCCAAGCAGCAGAAACAAGTGGATTATTAGACAAAGTACTTACAAGACTTGCAGAGAATCTTGAAAGAAGTGAAGATCTAAAAAAACAAATACGTTCAGCCCTTTTTTATCCAATCATTATTCTTTTAGGTATGGCTGGAGTAATTATTGTTATGAATATATTCGTAATTCCTCAGTTAGGAGCCTTATATGAAAGTCTTAATCTACAACTACCTTTTTCAACACAGCTTGTTCTGGGGATGTCCAAGATGTTTACTACTTTTTTCCCCGTTGTTATTATCGCTGCGATAGTAGGGGGTTTTATTTTTCATAGATTTAGTAAAACAGAATCAGGTATCAAAACAATTGACAAAATAAAACTTCGTACTCCAGTTATTGGAAATATTGTTCAACTTTCTATTGTCGATGAAATTTCTAGAACATTATCCCTTCTTATTACATCAGGATCATCAATTATTGAGTCGTTAAATATTACTGCAAGAGTAGCAGGAAATTATTATTACAGGCAAGCTATTAATAACTCAAGTGCACTTGTTGAAAAAGGTGTTCCATTATCTACTGCTCTTGATAATCAAAATGTTTTTGAACCTATTGTAGTGCAGATGGTCAAAGTAGGAGAGTCTACAGGGAAAATGGATGAGAGTTTATTAAAACTTTCTGAATATTTTGAGAGAGATATGAAAATAAAAATTAAAACACTTACAACCTCAATTGAACCAATCCTTATCGTAGTTTTGGGTGTGTCTGTAGGATTCTTAATCTTCTCAGTGATCACTCCAATTTACAGTCTTATCACACAAATTCAATAGAATTCCTTTCTTTTTTAAGTGTATTTTTATTGACATAGCAATGAGACTTGCAAATACCTGTATAAATACTGTATAACTATATCTTGTTGTGCCCATTGTATTATCTTCCCAGATTATATGATGGCAAATTAGGCACAAATTTGATATAATTACATTACCTACAGATGTCTGCAAACAATTATTCCGCTAAGCAAATCCACGTACTCGAAGGATTAGAACCAGTACGAAAAAGACCCGGTATGTATATCGGATCTACTGACGTTATTGGCCTTCATGAATGTCTCCGTGAAATTATAGATAACTCAGTTGACGAATCTCTTGCAGGGTTTGCAAAGAATGTGTGGGTCATTATTAACAAAGATGGATCAGCAACTGTTGTTGACGACGGACGTGGAATTCCAGTTGATGTAGTAAAAAATACCGGGAAGAGTGGTCTTGAAACAGTTATGACAATTCTTCACGCAGGAGGAAAATTTGGAGACGGTGCATACAAAGTATCTGGAGGGTTACACGGAGTTGGAGCTTCTGTCGTAAATGCGCTATCAAATAATATGTGGGTTGAGATCCGCCGTGATGGAAAATTATACCGTCAAGAATACTCACGAGGTGTACCACAAACAGAATTACAGACACTCAAAATATCTGATTCAAAGTTATACGATACTCCAATTGCTGCGAAATTAAGAGAACTCACTTCAGGTACTGCAACAACATTTATCCCTGATGGAGAGATATTCCAGACTGTAGCATTTGAGAACCAGATGATTTTAAGAATGATTCAACAGCGTGCATTTTTAGTTTCAGGCCTTTATTTTCATTTTTTTGATCTCCGTGGAGAAAAAATTATAGAGAAAAATTATTACTTTGAAGGAGGAGTTAAGTCTCTTGTTCGTAAATTTAATGAAAACAAAGCAGGACTTCATCCAATTATATACATGAAAAAAGAGGTAAATGAAGTACTTGTTGAAGTAGCGCTACAATACAACGATGGAATCACAGAAAATCTTGAATCATTTGTAAACGTCATTAACACAGTTAACGGTGGTACCCATGTAACAGGGTTTAAAATGGCACTTACCAGAGCGATCAATGATTATGGAAAAAGACAAAATCTATTTAAATCTGATTCTGAGACAGTAACTGGAGACGATGCACGTGAAGGTCTTACTGCAATTGTTTCGATCAGAATGGAACAAGATAAAATCCAGTTTGAAGGACAGACAAAAGGAAAATTAGGAAACTCAGAGATTCAACCTCTTGTGCAAGGAGTAGTAAAAGAAGGGTTAGATACATTTTTTGAGGAAAATCCTCAGGATGCACGAAGTGTTGTGGGAAAAGCAATGCTTGCAGTAAAAGCACGTCTTGCAGCACGAGCTGCAAAAGATGCAATTTTGCGTAAGGGTGCATTTGAAGGTGGAGCTCTCCCAGGAAAACTTGCTGACTGTCAAGAAAAAAACCCTGCTTTCTCAGAATTATTCCTTGTTGAGGGAGACTCAGCAGGTGGCTCAGCAAAAATGGGAAGAGATAGAAGATTCCAAGCAGTAATGCCTCTAAAAGGGAAAATCCTCAACACAGAGAGAGCACGAATAGATAAAGTCATGGAACACGAAGGACTTAAAGATCTTATTATCGCATTAGGCATGGGTATAGGAGACACTTTGAATATGGACAAAATTAGATATCATCGTATTATCATTATGACTGATGCAGATGTAGACGGAGAACATATTGAAACATTACTCCTTACATTCTTCTATAGATATCTTTTCCCAATTATAGAGAAAGGATATTTATATATTGCTCAACCTCCGTTATATAAAGTATCTATTGGGAAAAACTCATGGTATGCATATGATGATGCAGAACGAGATAAAGTTCTAAAAGAACACGGAAATGGAAAAAGTTTTAGTATTCAACGATATAAAGGTTTAGGAGAGATGAACCCTGAACAACTTGCCGAAACCACACTGGATCCAAAAAATAGAGTATTAAAACAAGTGACAGTTGTAGATGCTGAAGAAGCAGATAAAGTATTTTCCATGTTAATGGGAGAAGATGTCCCACCAAGAAAAAACTTTATCCAAGATAATGCGACAACTGCAACATTAGATATATAATTATGGAGCAGAGGAGGTGACTATAGTATGAATTTAAGTACAGGAAAAAATCCGCCACATGAAGTAAACGTACTCATTGAAATTCCAAAAGGAAGTTCAATTAAATATGAACTGGACAAAGACAGTGGACTCATTATGGTAGATAGATTTTTGCATACTGCAATGTATTTCCCGTTTAACTATGGATTTGTACCAAATACACTCGCTGAAGATGGAGATCCAACTGATGTGTTAGTATTATCTGACCAGTCAATCACTCCAGGAGCAGCAATTCCAGCACTGCCAATCGGTATGCTTGAGATGGAAGATGAATCAGGGATAGACGCAAAAATCCTTGCGGTTCCACCAACAAAAATTGATCCGATGTTTGGAGTATATGGAGATGTTTCAGAACTCCCAGAAGCTCTGAAAGCAAAGATTAAAAATTTCTTTGAAAACTACAAAGCACTTGAACCAGGAAAATGGGTAAAAGTGAAAGAGTGGAAAGGCAAAGACGTTGCAATTGCTGAAATTGAGAAATCAATTTCAAACTATAAATAAAGCACGTAGCATATGGCATGTACTCTGTACGTGCCATAGACCATTTGCTTTAAGCAAATAATAAAACATATGCAAGATATTGGACGACTTGAACAAATAGATATTTCGCAAGAAGCGAAAAAATCATACTTAGACTATGCGATGTCTGTTATCGTATCTCGTGCTTTGCCAGATGTTCGAGACGGGCTAAAGCCCGTACATAGGAGAATTTTATATGCGATGTATAAAGATCTTGGACTTACTCATGATCATAAATACTCAAAATGTGCAGGAGTTGTCGGTGAAGTACTGAAAAAATATCATCCTCATGGTGACATGGCTGTATATGATGCAATGGTACGCCTTGCCCAAGAATGGAATCTTAGATACCCCCTCATCGACGGACAAGGTAATTTTGGATCGATCGACGGTGACAGTCCTGCTGCGTATCGATATACTGAAGCAAGACTTACAAAAATTGCAGAAGAATTATTAAAAGATTATCAAAAAGAGACCGTAGACTTTACTCCAAATTTTGACGGATCTGAGGATCAACCTGTAGTATTACCCGCATTACTTCCCAATCTTCTTTTGATGGGAAGTGAAGGTATTGCAGTAGGTATGGCAACAAAAATACCTCCGCACAATCTTACTGAAGTTATTGATGCAATTTTATACACCATCAAAAAAGCAGAAAAGTCAGAACAACCAGAACCAGTTGCCCAAGAACAAGGAGAAGAGAGTACAGAGGAAACGCAGTCAGTAGAGAATATACTTGCAACTGCAGAAGTATTTTTTCCATTTACTTTTAATACGACAATTGATGAGTTATTAGAGTATATAAAAGGTCCTGATTTCCCAACTGGAGGAGCTATTTTTGATCAGAATGAAATTAAAAATGTGTATAGAACAGGCAGAGGAAGAGTCCTTATGAGAGGAATTGCTGAGATAGAAGAACTCAACGGTGGAAAAAGTGCAATTATTATTAGAGAATTACCTTATCAAGTTAATAAAGCAACACTTGTTGCTCGTATCGCAGAACTAGCAAAAGATAAAAAGCTTGACGGTATCTCAGATCTACGTGATGAATCAGACAGAGCAGGAATACGAGTAGTAGTAGAACTGAAAAGAGATGTCGCTCCTCGGAAAGTATTAAATAATTTATATAAATTAACTGCTCTTCAAACCTCATTCCCTGCAAATATGGTCGCGTTAGTTAACGGCATTCCAAGAATCTGTAACTTAAAACTCATTTTAGAAGAGTATATTAAACATCGTTTTGATGTTGTAACTCGCCGTTCTCAATTTGAGCTTCGTCAGGCTCAAGCTCGTCTCCACATTCTTGATGGACTTTTGATTGCAGTAAATGATATTGATGCAGTAATTCAACTTATCCGAAACTCAAAAAGTGCTGATGAAGCACGATCAAATCTTATGGAGAAATACTCACTCTCAGATATCCAAGCAACTGCAATTTTGGATATGCAACTTCGTAGACTCGCTGCACTTGAAAGACAAAAACTTGAGGAAGAGTGGAAGAGTGTAAAAGCAATTATTGACTACCTTGTCTCTATTCTTGGAGATCCTCTTAAAATGATCTCTGTAATTAAAGATGAGATTTTAAAAATAAAAGAAGAATATGGTGATGAACGTCGTACAAAAGTATTTGCATCAAAAGCAGATGAATTCTCAGATGAAGACCTAATTCAAAATGAGCCAACAGTAATCACTGTTACAAAAACAGGATATGTAAAAAGACAGAGTATGACATCCTTCAAAACACAAAAAAGAGGCGGGAAAGGCGTTATGGGGATGACAACGAAAGAAGATGATGCTATTGATCATATTCTCTTCTCCCAAACGCACGATTATATGCTTTTCTTCACCAATAAAGGGAAAGTCTATCAGACAAGAGTATTTGAGATACCTGAAAGCTCTAGAGTTGCAAAAGGGCAAGCAGTTGCAAATCTTTTGAATATTGAGTCTGGTGAAACAATTAGTTCAATTCTTACGTATAATCCAGGTCAAAAAGAGAATAAAGATTTTGTATTACTCGCAACCAAAAAAGGTGAAGTGAAAAAAACAAATCTAAAAGAGTTCGCCAATATTCGCAAGAACGGGATCATCGCAATTAAAATTGCACAAGATGACAGCCTTACTTGGGCCAGATTTACGAGTGGAGCAGATGACGTGTTATTAGTAACTGCAAACGGAAAAATTATCTGCTTTAGTGAGTCTCAGATAAGACCTACAGGAAGGTCTAGTATGGGTGTACGAGGTATTAAACTCCTTGAGAATGACAAAGTTGTAGGAGTGGACGTTATTACTGAAGCAGATAAAGCAGCAAACCTTCTTGTGATTGCTGAAAACGGACTAGGGAAGAAAACAAAAGTTGATGCGTTCAAGAACCAAAATAGAGGAGGACAAGGAGTGAGAGTAGCAAATATTAATGATAAAACAGGGCAGATTGTATACTCAGAAGTTCTTCCACAAGATGGAAAAGAGATTATTATCACTTCTGAAAAAGGCCAAGTCGTAAAAATAGATATAAAATCTATTCCTCTACTGTCCAGGAATGCTCAAGGGGTTATTCTTATGCGCTTTTCCAAAACAAAAGATAAAGTAGCTGCTGCAACGTGTGTCACAGAAAAAGAAGACGAATAATTTCTTCTCTTTCCCTCCTGAGATGATATAATGAGGGGATGAAAATATCTGGAAAAACTCTTGCTGACCCAATCCGTGGCATAATCCAATTTGAATCACGACAACTCACTACTCAGGGAATTACTCCTCACCTCGTTATTGTAACGTTAGGTGATGAATCAAGTTGGGAAGTATATGTAAACCAAAAACTCAAATGGGCACACATACTTGGTATCAAAGCTACCCTCAAAAACTTTAAAGATACAACTCAAGACACATTACTTGAAGCTATCCAGATATATAATAACGATCCAGATGTACATGGAATTATTGTTCAAAGACCTCTTCCTTCACATATACAAAAACAAGCGATAATTGACCATATCCGCCCTGAAAAAGACGTTGATGGGTTCAGACCTGATTCTCCCTATGAAGTACCTGTATGGCTTGCTGTGAAGCATATTCTTACTCACATTTCTGTGGAATACGAAGATTCTCTTACTTCATTCCTAAAAGGAAGTAAAATAGCAATACTTGGGAAAGGTGAGACAGCAGGGACACCGATTGCAGAAGGGATAAGAACATATGGAGGCAATCCAGCCATAATTGATAGTAAAAGTACAGATCAAGAAAAAATTATTTCATCTTCGGATATTGTAATTTCCTGTGTTGGAAAAAATGTTATTAAAAAAGAAAATATGCATGAAGACCAAATACTGATTGGAGTTGGAACACACACAGAAAATGGAAAGCTACGCGGTGATTTTGATGAAAAAAAAGCAGAAGAAAAAGGGAGTATATACACTCCAACTCCAGGTGGAGTAGGACCACTAAACCTTACCTTCCTTTTCCAAAATGTACTACAAGCTTCTCAGTTTGCACTATCATCTAAAAAATCATAGGTTGAAAAATTAAACTTGTTGATTCATCTGATCTATAATCCACATTCTCGCGAGTGTTGTAGGACCAATTCCCTTTTTACTTTATTCTTTTTTACAGTTGATATTCGTTTTATTCTGCACCTTATAAAATATTGACAAACAGCTTATAGTTCACATATAATCCATATGTGAGATGTAGGCATGAAGATGTGATGAGGTACCGGATTCTCGGTTGCATTGCTAATTGGCCAAACTTCCTGCACTTATCTCACCCGTACGGTGAGGTAGAGTACAACCTGTGCTCTACCTCCTTTTTTTATAGAATACAAATCCTCTTTCCTTCCCTTTTTCTTACTTAATATATAACCAAACATTATTCTTGCTTTGTATGATTTGATCCACACATAAAGGAGGTGATACATATGGCAAAAACAAAAGGAAGAGGTTGGCATGGAGATCCTGAAGGGCATAGAAAAGCAGGACAAAAAGGAGGACTCGCAACGGCTAGATCCCACGATGCTACATTTTACTCAAAAATAGGTAGCAAAGGAGGAAAGGCAAGTACAGGTAACTTTAAAAACGATCCTGAAAGAGCAAGAATAGCAGGGAGAAAAGGTGGACGTGCTTAATTTAATAGTTTTGGAGAAGAAAGATTATCAGCTGTCTTCTTTACAATATGAACGTCTGGATGGTGGGAAAGAATAGACTCAAAAAGAAAAATAGAGTGTGAAAATGCAGACATAAATACATGCTCATCTATAGAGTTACCAATAATTTCTACATGAAATATTCCTTTTTTTTCTTTCTTCCAATTCCACGATGTCCATCCTGAAAAAGAAGCAGTTTTTCTTCCATATTTAATCCGTTCACGACAAAGATACTCTAGAAGAATATGTTCAAATAAATGTGCTATCTCTGTTTTCTTTACCTCTTCAGAGAATGGTACATTTTTATTATTAATACAAGATGTATTAAGTACTTGTGGGGCAATTTTTTGTAATATATGTTTTGTCTGGGGAAGACTTGCTGTATTTAAAATTTCAAAAGGAAACTGCATGGTAAACACTGTCTTATTACGAGTATAGTTTACCTGCACAGAGTAGTTCCACTGTCTTGATGTATAAAATGGGAAAGGAGTAGAGTAGATGCTCATTAGATTATTACCGAATTCTTACCTGAATTTTACTATACATAAATCCAGCAAATTACGTCAAGCAAGCACAAACATTTCATTTCACTGATATTTTAAAATGGTATGTTTTGATGTAGTTTGTGCTACACTGAGTAAATGAGGATTACAACTCATAAAAGAAAAGAATTATATATATCAATTATCATAACTGGGATATTTTTTCTTTCTACTGTAGTGTCTATCGCTTTTTACCTTCATACAATTACTTCCTTAACAAATCCTTTTCCCCAAATATCTGGTGAAATTAGCAAAGTACAAGGGATCCATGATGAATCTCATGATACTATTCAGAGACTCTCAGTAAGTCCTACGGCATCCCCATCAGCTACTCCTACACCAAAGCTTAAAGCTATACCAGTCACAAAAGTACCGAGTATTCATCAACAAATTTTACAAGCACTTAATACGTATAGAGCATCACGCGGTATTCCTCCACTTGTCTTTGACTCTACGCTTCAAACATTTGCCCAAAGTAGAGCAGACCAGTTCATTTCAGCTGGTAATATGGATGGCCACGCAGGTTTTCAAAATATGCTACAAGATGACGGATTTAATAAAATGGGATTTGATATTCTCGGAGAAAACTCTAGCTATGGGGAGTGGGGGAGCCCACAAAATCTTATTGAATCAATATATGCCTCATCTCCTGCTCATAACGAGAGCCAGTTAAGAACAGATTGGACACACGTTGGAATAGGAGTAAGCGGTCACGCAACCAATCTTGTATTTGGAGGAAAAAAAAGATAAAGCGTTTCAGACAATAACATCTAAGTCATAAGGAGGTACATCATTCATAGGAAAGATATAAATAGAGTCATCTCCATGTGTTTCCATATAATTTAGTAACTGCACATACCGATAAAAAATAGCATTTGTCCATCCAAATCCTCCTTGATTGATATAATGATAATTCTCAGTAATATCTCCAGTAACCCCGTTTATTTTTTCAAAAAATGTACCATGTTTTTTAAATACTTTTGCTTGACAAGCAAGATATTTTTTCATTATTCGTTTTGCTTCATCTAACATTCCATACGATAACATCCCAACGACTGCTAAATACTCAACAGGTGGCCAGATATTTGGATA
>JBDHUV010000025.1:0-9620 GCA_039809365.1 Candidatus Levyibacteriota bacterium | reverse complement strand
TACTCGATTATTCTCTCCAGACATTGGGTGTAGAACCTCCGCTCCATATATAGAAAAATTATAGATTCAAATTCGTATATAGTACCCTGATAGTAAGTATTTGCTTGATTATAAAAAGAACTACTTTGCTTATTGTACCTCTTCTTCTTTGTCTGTGTGGGCTTGTGGATTTACTTTTGTACTCTCTCCTAGGCTAAGGATAGTTCCAGATGTATCTCTCTCTGATTCTCTCCTTTCTCGAGTGAGTTGTTCATCTGTATAGAAGTATGTTTTGCCATCCTTTGGGTCCCTATCTGCAACGAGGATTGATCCTCTAATATCCATCCCCATAAAAATGTCTGCGATATTTTCCAAGAGTTCTCTATCGAGGTGTCTTTTTATATCTCTTGCACCATATCTTCTATCTATTTTTCCTAAAATAAAATCCTTAAATTCAACAGTTGCCGCAATAAAAGGAGCATTCTCATTTCTTTGTACCACAATATCGTTTATCTCATTTAAAAATTTATTGAAAATAAGATCAAATTGTGCGTCTTCTAATTCTTTAAACACCACTATATCGTCAATTCGGTTAATAAACTCTGGAGCAAACATATTACGAAGTGCTTGGAGTGAAACTTGCTTGTTTTCCTGATTGGTATCTCGTGGAGATTGGTCTTGTTGTCCAAATCCAATTCTTCCTTTCCCCTCTTGTAGTGCTTGTGCTTCTTTTACTCCTACATTTGAAGTAAGAATAATAATTGAATTACTAAAGTTTAATACTCCTTGGCCATCTTTTTTATTAAATCTCATTCTTCCGTCTTCCATTATCCCAAGTAGTAATTTATGCAAGTCTGGATGAGCTTTCTCAATTTCATCAAATACAATTATATTTCTGTTTGCTAAGAAATCTTCTGATATTAAAAGTTCATCTCCGTATCCAATATAACTAGGTGGAGCCCCTGTAAAACTTGAAGTAGAATGTCCTTGTGAGAACTCAGCACAATCAAGAATCATTAATTGTTCGGAGTTTCTATCATGAAAAAGGTGTGTAGCAAGGGCATGGCTCATCTCAGTTTTGCCTGTACCTGTTGGGCCAAGAAATAATTCAACACCAAGTGGCCTATCTGGATTGCTGAGGCCTGATTCAAAAATTGCAATTCTTCGGGCAAGTGCTCGGCATGCTTCGTCTTGACCAAATACAGTCTCTTGAAGGCTCATTGCAATATCATCAGTATGTGAGGACTCTAGAGTTACTCTCTCCAGATTTTCATTTACAAAACTACTATCAAAATATTTATTATATTCGGACATACTTTATCCTAGATTAATATCTATTAAATACAAAACTTAAGAATTCTGTAAGAAAAAAATAGTAAGGCATATTGTACACCATATTTTATAAAATGTAACACCCGCATTTATCTATTTTCGATAAATCTTCTTCAATATAATCTAGTTTTGTTGTATAATTTGCTTCATAGGCTTGACAGAGTATTGAAATAGGCTATCTTTTGTAATACTTCTTGCCTGGGTGGTGGAATGGTATACACGCAGGACTTAAAATCCTGTGGCCGCAAGGCCTTGTGGGTTCGAGTCCCACCCTAGGCACACTAAGAATACTCTCCTTTTTTAAACTCTTTTTATTTCTCTTGTGAGGGAATTATTGAATTATCCTTGACTAGGCTGTAGAAATCGCTTAGTTGTTCTACGTTTAGTTTGTGTGAAATAAATTGTTGTCCTTCATATCCTGTTTCTGCTTCCTCAGATAAAAAGAGATAACTTTCACAACTTGCTGTGCGCGGATTTATACTAACTCTAATATCTTCAAATTCATCTTTACTATCATATCTTAGAATCATCTCTAGCTGTCTGCTATAAGGGAAATCTGGATTGTCACAGTCAAAATCTTCAACACAGAAAAATATACTATCAGGATGTCTTATCCTTCCTGCTTCTTGATGTTTTTGTATAAGTTCCGCAATTTTTGATTGCATCAAGCTTTCATAGAATTCTTCCTGATTTTTCTTTTGGATTTCATAAGTTGCGCTTCTCCACACTTCCGTGTGTTGTGTGCTCTCTTCAAGAAGTGTATCTATGAGGTGAGAAAATTCTTTTAACATCTCTAGTTTTGTTTGTTCAGGATTTGGTATTGGAGAACTCTCTGATGACATACTTATTGGATGGTAGTATACAAGTATAGAAACATTAGATCAATAACACAGAAATACTACAAGGAAAGTTTGAAAGAATGATACTGTGGACCGAAAGGGACTTGAACCCTCAACCCCTTCCATGCCATGGAAGTGCGCTACCATTGCGCTATCGGCCCAATCCCTACTTCAATGAAGCAGGGAAACCTGCCGTTGAGGAGCCCAAAACTCTATTGCCATATTACCAAATTGGATTCTCAAATTGTGTAAGATTATGTACTTTTCCTCATTTGTGTTTTACATTTGGACTGATACAATACAGGTATGGAAGTACCTCTTGCAGAAAAACTCCGTCCAAAAAAACTTGATGAATATATTGGACAAGACCATTTAGTAGGAAAAGGAAGACCTATCCGCAAAATGATTGAGAAAGGGAAAGTCTCTTCTATGATTTTGTGGGGACCTCCTGGAAGTGGTAAAACAACGCTTGCACATGTCATTGCAAACTCTGTGGATGCACATTTTATTTTTTTCTCAGCAGTCACCAGTGGGGTTGAACAAGTACGACAAGTAATAAAAGAGGCAAAAAAGTTTAAAGAGATAAGTAAAAACCCTACTATACTCTTTGTAGACGAGATTCATAGATTTAATAAATCCCAACAAGATGCTTTTTTACCTCATGTAGAAGATGGGACAATAATTTTGATTGGTGCAACAACAGAAAATCCAGGGTTCCGTGTGAATGCTCCGCTTATCTCAAGAGCACAAGTATTTGTTCTTTATCCATTAAGTGAAGAGCATTTAAGGAGCATTGTTGTAACAGCTCAAAAAGAATATCCAAAATATACATGGACTGATGAGGCAGTTGATCATCTTATTCATAGTACAGAGGGAGACGCACGATCTCTCCTCAATGCAATAGAACTGTGTACAACACTGGGGAATAAAATTACGTTAAAAGTTGCAGAACAAGCAGTACAAAGAAAAGCTATTTACTATGATAAAAAAGGAGATTATCACTATGATACTATTTCAGCATTTATTAAAAGTATGAGAGGTGGAGATCCTGATGCAACGGTTCACTATCTTGCAAGAATGATTAAAGCTGGTGAAGATCCTCTATTCATTGCTCGAAGAATGGTTATTTTTGCATCTGAGGATATAGGGAACGCACAGCCTACTGCGCTGGTTGTTGCAGTTAGCTGTATGCAGTCAATTCATATGATTGGTATGCCTGAAAGTCAGTATATGCTTGCTCAAACTGCCACATATCTTGCTACTGCTAAAAAGTCTACTGCATCAACAGAAGCATACTTTGCGGCTCTTGCAGACCTTGATACCCATAGTCTTGAACCAATCCCTCTTCATCTGAGAAATGCAGTGAATACAGTAGTAAAAAAGTTAGGACATGGAAAAGGGCATGTTCGGTATGCATGGAAAGAAGAAAAGAAAGGGAACGTTGTTGAACAAGACTATTTACCTGTGAATTTAAAGGGAAAGAAATATTATAAAAAGGATTGGTAAAATTCTTTAAGATTTTTTATTCCACACAATACTTATAATAAAAAGGATTAGTGTGATCAGTACAATTGTTCCTCCACTTGCAACTCCGAGATAATATGATGCAAACAGTCCTGTGAGAACTGAGAAAAGAGAAAATAGTATTGAAAGGAATAATGATGTTTTAAATCCTTTTTTAAACTGGACAGCGGTGAGAAAAGGAATAACCATCAGTGCTCCAATTAATAATACTCCTACAATTCTCATTGATAATGAGACAGTAATTGCTCCTAATGTGACAAGAAGTATGTTGAGGACTTGGACATTAATTCCGTTTGCTTGTGCAAGTTCTTCATCAAAAGCAATAAAAAATAATTTGTTGAAAAAGAGGATAAGAAGGCAAATCACAAGTATACTAAAACAAAAAATCGTTATGATATCTAAGGTAGTAACTGTAGTAATACTTCCAAATAAATAGTTCACCACAAATGTACTTGAGCCATTTGAAAGTCCAATGAGTACAATTGCGAGTGCTAAACTACCTGAGAGAAATAGTGCAAGAAGTGACTCTCCAAAATATTTTTTTGTACTTCTGAGTCTATCTATTCCGATAGATGCAATAACTGATGTAATTAATGCAGTAATAATTGGCGGCGTCCCTAGAAAAGAACTTATTGCAATTCCTGCAAGGGAAACGTGTGCAAGAGTATCTGCCATCAATGAATATCTTCGTATTACTAAAAAGCTTCCAATAGCTGGAGAAAGGATAGCAATGAGAGTCCCAGCTATAAATGCTCTCTGCATAAATTCAAATTGAAAAATCTCAAGCATGAGTATGTTCTCCTTCCATGTGCATATCAAGATGTGAATGTTTAAAGAAATCTTTTGGATCTCCCAAATACTGAATCACTTTATTTAAGTACATAACAGACTTTACTTCACGTGAAATAACTTCCATATCATGGGAAACAAGAATGATAGTCAATGAATCAGTGTTATTTAACTGTTTTAATAATTCGTAAAAAGTTTTTTGAGAGCCAACATCTACTCCAGAAGTTGGCTCATCTAAAATAAGAAGTTTTGGTCTTGATGCTAATGCTCGCGCAATAAATACTCTTTGCTTTTGTCCTCCAGATAAATTATGTATTAATTTATTTTTTAGTTCATAAATATTCGCTTTATTCATTGCTTCACGTGCCAATTCTTTATCTTTCTCAGTAAAAATATTAAGTCCTTTTTTTTGTGCAATAATCCCTGTCATGACAATCTCTGAAACTGTTGCAGGAAAAGCGTGGTCACTATGAGAAAGTCTTTGAGGAACATATCCAATACTACTTTTATATGGTGAAGTAACAGGATCAGTCCCGAGTAAAGAAATAGTTCCTGAAGTTGGAGTTAATAATCCTAAAAACATTTTTAGTAATGTTGTTTTTCCACTTCCGTTTGGTCCAGTAATGCCTAAATAGTCTCCTTCATTAATTACAAATGAGAGATTTTCCAAGATAGGATCATCGTCTTTGGCATACGTGAGATTCTCAGCTTTTATTAATGGTGTGTTAGTTACATTCACGTGCGGTAGTAAGAACAGATAAGTTCTCTTTCATAATTGTATAATAATTATTTCCTTTTTGTATATCATCTTGAGTTAATCCTTCGATTGGATTGAGCACAAGTGTTTTCGTATTTGTTTCTCTTGCAAGAGTCTGTGCGACTTGTGGAGATACAAGAGTCTCGAACAGAATATACTTAATATTTTTACTTCTCACCTCTTGTGTTAAACGTGCAAGATCTTGAGGTGATGCTTCATTATCTGTTGAAAGCCCTGCTATAGAGTGGATAGTAAATCCGTACTTTTTCCCTAAGTATGAGTAGGCATTATGTGAAACTACAATCTCATTTTGTTTACAGTATTGCATACTGCCAAGATATTCTTCATTTATATTCTCAAGCTGTTGTTTTATTTTCTGTGCATTTTGTTCATATATTTGTGAATTATCTGGATCAAGAGTAGATAATTGTAACTGAATTTGATCAACTATTTTTTCTGCATTCTCAGTATCTAACCAGAAATGAGGATCATACTCACTATGTTCGTGATCATGGTCATCTTCATGAATATCTTCGTTCTCATCTGCAAGAGATAATAAATGAACATACTCTGATGCATTCATTTTTGATCCGTTTGTTATTGCTTTTTCTGCCCATGCATCAAACCCAGCTCCGTTATAGATAAAGAGTTGTGCAGATTCTATTCTCTGCAAATCACGAGGAGAAGGTTCAAAATCATGTGGCTCTACGCCTACAGGGGTGACAGAGTATACAGAAATATGGTCTCCTCCGACTTGTTCTGCGAAGAACGCATATGGGTAAAAACTTGCAACAACGTGTACTTTTCCTGCTTCAGGGTTTAAAAATGTATTATTTTTATATAACACGTATGCCAATGTGCTAATAACAAATATAATTCCTACAATAATTCCTATTCTTTTCATTTATTGACAATTCGTACAGACTCCAAAAAATTCTAATGAGTGGTCAAGAATTTTGTAATTGAGTTTTCTTGTAATATCTTTCTCGTGTTTTTCAACATCATTGGTGATAGGGATATCGTCTACTCTTTTGCATGTTACACATACAATATGGTGATGATGTGCTGTATTTGCTAGTTCATATCTTGCTTTGTCACTTTTTAGATATACTTCTTTAAGAATATTATGATTAATAAGTTTTTCAATCTCACGATACACTGTAGTTTTATTAACCATTGTATTTTTCTGTTTCAGTAACAATAGTAATTCAGGGACTGAGAGAGGTTTTTTTGTTGAGTGAAATATATCTATGAGCAGCTTTCTTGTATTTGAAGTTCTGTGTCCATCCAACTTCATTTTTATTTTTATATCACATTTTATATTCATTCTCTGAGAATAACGCAACTTAGTTGCACTTGTCAACAGATAAATAATTCTATGGAGAGTGTACTCACAAAACAGGCCCCAAAATATGGAGGCCTGTAATGTACTGCATGAAATATCGTGCAATAAGCAGATTAATTAATATGCTTAAATTCAGAGTTATGCTTGTACGGAATCGTAGTCAGCTTTACTTACAAATTTTGTAAGGTTTCTTCCATCAGAAGTTTTCCCTTTTACTGCATATCGGGTCTGACCATTTACAGAGTATGTTGTTTTTTCAGTAACTTCACTCTCTACTTTCTGACGTGTCTTAACATCATAAAACATCATTTTCATGATTTGTTCACCTCCTTTCGATATTGAAGTTACCTATTGGTATACTCTAATCTCATTTCACTTGTCAAGTATAAAGTGAAGCTAATTCTTACAAATGAGGCTAACATTTATATCTTGAACTATCTAGAATTGAGATGATATTGTTATTTTGTCTATTTATTAGTAAAATTGCATTGGTAAGAAGAGATTCTTTCATTAACGGGGATTAGCTCAGTTGGTAGAGCGCGCGGTTTGGGACCGTGAGGCCGGAGGTTCAAGTCCTCTATCCCCGACTAGAAGTACTTTGACGTGTTTTTAGCATGGTTGCAAAAGGCTCTTTGGCCTGATACGACAACACTTCCTCTTCATCAACGGTAAGGTTCAAGAATATAATTCTGCAAATTGTGTCTTTTTGCACTTCAGTTCCAGATTTGACTTTGTTTTCAGCCTGTTTCGATAAGTTCAAGAATTGAGAAAGTGTAAGCTTCTCTTTCTCTGGATTACTTATCCGCTCTCTCAGCTCATCAATTTCACCTTCAAGCTGCCTCAAGCTCATCAATTCTTTTCTCGTTAATTTTTCTTACTGTCATATTCTTTTCCGACACTATAGCAAGTCCACGCTCTTTGAGTTCTCTTGTGGTGTTTTTTAGTAGAGCTTCTTTGCTATGAATTTTAATCTGCAGTTCAGACCTTTTGCTCTCTGTAATTTCGGTTATTGCTTTATAGTATTCATCATAGTCAACTTTTGTGAATTTAAAATCTTTCTCAAAAAACTTATAAAGAAAGTCTATGACGATTTGACCGCGCACCGACTTCTTCTTTCTTGTACAACCTTTTGTGTCACATCTGAAATATAGATACTTTTTGTATCCAGAACTTGGACCTACAACCATATTCTTTCCACAAAAAGCACACTGAACCATACTTCGAAAAGGGTAAAATCTTTTTCTTTTGTTCACGTTATATGGAATTTTTCGTGCCTGAGAAAGCTCCTGAACTTCACTGTAAATCTCTTCAGTTATCGCAGGAACAAAGTTGTCATATACATCCCGTAAATCCACTTTCTGACGTGCTTGAACCAAAATTCCATAATAAAACGGATCACGAAAAACATCTGAAAGTATTTTCTTGTTCATAACAAACAATCTGTCAGAATCCTTGTATTTTCTGGTATACCCTTTATCGTTCAGATATTGTGCTATAGCATCAAGTGACTGTCCTTTTCTTCTTAAATTCCATGCTTCTTTTATGAGATTGAAATTGCTTCCATCAGGCTCATAAAGACCAAGCTTATTTCTTCTGTATCCGTGTTTGTGAATTGGTGATTTTCCCTCTGTTAGATTACCTTTTACTCCTCTTGAAACATCTTGAGACAGTTTGTCGCTATATTGCTTTGATAAAACAAACGCAATTCCAAGAATCATCTTTCCGTTTGCATCGTTTGTAAAGTGGTGAGTAACAAACTTCAAATCTCGTATGATATTCTCATCAACCATGTCAATAATAATTCCTGACTCAAGCATATTTCGGCACAAACGGTCAGGATTCCATGCAAGAATTGCGTCATATTTCCCTGACTTTACGTCTTTCAGCATCTGATTGAAAACGGGTCGCTTATGAGGTTTTTTGGCGGACTGATGCACTTCAAGTATATCTACTATGTGGATTCCGATTCTTTTTGCATATGGCTTACACTCTGCTATCTGGTCATCAATCGAACGCACTTGTCTTTGTGCATCATCTGTACTTTTGCGGGCATACAGAACGTAACGTATCTTTGTAATATCTATTTCTTCTTGTTCTTCCATATTTTATCATCATCTTACAAGGAGAATTCTCTAAAAGTAAAGGGATGAGGCAAGTAATTAGATGTGGAATATCTCTTTCGAGCTAGTATTCCTAAGGCTTTAATTATCTAGTAAATTTTTTCAATTGACGGATTAACCATACCTCTTTCAATTTCTACAAAATAGCTTAGGTTGATAAACACTATTTTGAATATTGAGGAGCTTCGGCGCAGTCCATATATTGCTTTTTTAGCTTCACACTTACCTTGAATTTCCACAGACTATTTGTTAGTATCCGATTAATAGATGAGTTTTATAGACTCTCTATGAAGCCAAAGAAGGGAGGTGAAAGAAAATTGAAAAAGAAAATCATAATTGGAGTTATCGTATTTATCGTAGTAGTTGGAATTATTGGAGCCGCATCTGGCGGTGACAACAACACCTCTACAACTAACAATACAGCTACTGAAGCAACCAATAATAATCAATCCCAGCCAGCAGAAGAGCAAACAGCAACTACAGTTGTTGCAACTGACTTCATAGCTGAGTTTGATAAAAACCAGTTGGCAGCAGAAGAGAAATACAAAGGAAAGCTTATTGAGTTTACCGCTAAAATCAAGAATATTAGCGAAGACATCACAGGAACACCTTTCCTCTCTCTTGAGCCAGAAACAGCTGAGGAATATTATTTTGGTACAACAATTCAGTGTTTCTTCAAAGAAAAGTCAGAATTGACTTCTCTTGAAAACGGGCAGGTAGTTACTCTACGAGGAACAGCGGATACACAATCCCTGGGAATTATCGGAGTTAAAAGCTGTCAGGTTGTACAGTAAATTTTTCTTGCAAGAAAACTAAAAGACACGCTTTCGGGCGTGTTTTTTAGTGATATAAGAGTGAGCAAGGATAGGCAGGTATTGTTTCAAAATTTACCTCCTATTTTTGAAAGCACCACATCCCCTCACAACCGACTTGTA
>JBDHUV010000024.1:0-9913 GCA_039809365.1 Candidatus Levyibacteriota bacterium | reverse complement strand
AGATATTTAATGTGGGAACAGGATCTTTTGACACATGGAACAATGATCTTGGAGCTCTTATAAAACACGCAAAATCTCAATCAAAAGTAGTAGGGCTCCCTGTTAAAGCTTCTCAATTACTACTAGCAATTCTAGAAAAACTTAATTTATCTCCAATTGTTGCATGGCACTACAAAACACTTCCTGTTAATTCATATGTTTCCATCGAAAAAGCAAAAAAACATCTAGGATTTACTCCAACAAAATCTAATAAAGAAATTCTTATTGAAAGCTATGATTGGTATGTAAAGCATCGGAAAGAGTTCTTAGGAAAAACTGGAAAAACTCATAGAACAATCTGGAATTTTAAATTACTTGATTTGCTCAATAAAATTGTATGAAGACCTCTGAGAAAAAACAATTGAAATCCCCCTACCGTGTTGGATTTGATTTTGATAAAGTATTTGTTCAGTATCCACCACTCATTCCAGATTCGTTTATTAATTGGATATATAAAAAGAAAAACAAAACACTTGCCTACCGCATGCCAGGAACAATTGAACAAAAAGTACGTATCTTTTCTCATTACCCAATTTTTCGCCATCCTATTCGTAATAATATCTCATCATTGAAAAAACTCTATAAAAAATATCCTCTCTATCTTATCTCTGGTAGACTAGGTTTTTTAGATAAGCGGACAGAGCAATGGTTAAATAAATTTCCTATTAAAAAATATTTCAAAGAGACATATTTTAACTTTAATAATGAACAGTCACATATTTTTAAAGATAGAGTTATTAAATCTTTAAAAATAACTCATTATATTGATGACGATCTTGATCTTCTTTTATATCTCGCAAAAAATAATCCTAACGTTTTTTTTTATTGGTTAGATAAAAGTACTTTTTCAAAACGATATATTCCGTTTGATAATATAAAAAGGGTTGCAAAAATCTCACATATTAAAGAGCTATGAATGATCTTTCAATTTTCTTCCAATGGTACGGCATATTGTTAATACTTGGACTTAGCGTATATCCAATAACTGCATTCTTGTTCTCTTCATTTTTTGACAAAGGATATATATTCTCAAAAGTTATTGCAGTACTCATTATTTCTTACCTTATGTTTTTATTTGGAACTCTCCACATCTTTCCTTTTAGTCAACTTTCTCTATCTGTATTGCTCATTATGCTCTTTGTGGTAAATATATTTATTTTTAAACGCACAAAAAAGAATATATTAAATAAATCATCTGTACTATTGATCATTGTTGAAGAGTTACTCTTTTTTATATCTCTTGCAATATGGACATATATTAGGGCTCATGAACCCAGCATCAACGGATTAGAAAAGTTTATGGACTATGGATTCATCAACTCCATACTTCGATCTGAATATTTTCCTCCTACAGATATATGGTTTCCTCCTTTTCCAATTAATTATTATTATTTTGGGCATTTGATAACTGCCGTGCTCACAAAGCTTTCTTCCCTGCCATCTCAATACACGTACAATCTTATGGTTGCCACTCTCTTTGCCCTTACTTTTGTTGGCAGTTTTTCAATAGGATATAACCTTATTAAAAGTCTTAAGTTTTCAAAAACAAGGAGTATTATTGCAGGAATAGTATCAGGGATGCTTGTCGCAGTTGCAGGAAATATGCAAACAATATATGCATTTTTTACTGCGTATACTCCGCCCGACAACCCAGTACCCCTCTGGCAACTTGCTTTTAAACCATTTGATTTATTTACATCAAATGGATACTGGTATCCGAATGCAACAAGATTCATTCCAAATACTATTCACGAATTTCCTATCTATTCATTTGTTGTTTCAGATCTCCATGGACATGTCCTTGATATTCCAGTTGTATTAACATTCATTGCATTCCTTCTCAGTATTTTTCTTAATTATTATTCATCAACAGATAAACAAACAAAATTGCCAAAACAATCCAAAAATATTCTAATGCGTCCACTTTTTAAATCTACGAAATGGAACTTTCGCATGATCCATATTCTTGTTATAAGTTTTTTCCTTTCAGTTATGTATATGACAAATGTACTCGATTTTGGTATTTATTTTTTACTCTGTATACTCGTACTCGGATTTTTACTTTTTTCCCTCTATAAAAAAGATAGGAAAGAAAGATTTCGCGAAATTATTTTGTCAGGAAAATTTATTACACAGTGTATAAAAATATTTGGAACTATTGGAGTAACTTCTTTTATTTTTTCCCTCCCTTTTAGTATTCACTTTAAACCTTTCGCTTCTGGAATAGGGATATTATGTGCTCCTGATATATTGACACAAAAGGGAAAAATTGGTCCATTCCTTTTTGAAGCAAATCATTGTCAACGATCTGAATGGTGGATGCTCTTAACCCTATACGCATTCTTCTATTTTTTTGTTGCTATTCTAGGAATATATATTTGGAAGCACTACCGTACAAAAATAAAAGCTACATTTATATTTTGTGTTTTACTGACTGGATTATCTACTCTCCTTATTATCATTCCTGAGTTTGTATATATAAAAGATATCTATCCTGACCATTACCGGGCTAATACTATGTTTAAATTAACATACCAAGCATTTATTATGCTTTCACTTGTATCTGCTTTTGTCATCAGTGCAATTGTCATTCCAACAAAGAAAATCGTTGTGTCAGGGATAACTATTATTTTACTCTCTATTGTCTTTTTGTATCCAAGATTCGCTATTTATTCTTATTACAACTCTTTAACAACATATATTGGAATCGATGGAACAGCATACTTAAAAACACGATACCCTTATGATTATGAAGCGATACAATGGATTAATAATAATATTACTGGACAACCTGTTATTCTAGAATCTCAAGGAGATTCATACACAGACCATGAGCGTATTTCCGCAAACACAGGACTTCCTACAGTCCTTGGATGGACAGTACATGAATGGCTTTGGAGAGGAAGCTATGATATCCCTGCACCAAGAATTCCAGATGTCCAGACGCTCTATGAAACGTCAAATATTGAACAAGCACGCGCATTACTTAAAAAATATAATGTGCAGTACGTATATATTGGAAATATGGAAAAAGATAAATATCCAAATCTTTCACAAACAAAATTCTCTTACTTAGGTGGAGTCGTGTATCAAAACAAATATGTAACTATTTATAAAATAGCTCCTAATTTTGGTGAGGAGTGATAGTTGGAGAAGAAGTTTTTACCCCATCTTCAGTAATTTCACATACTTTTCCGCTTAACACACACGTTATAAACTGATGAATCTCAGTAAAGTCACCATTGCCTTTCCGAGGAATAAGAACCCACTTGTAATTATATTCTTTAGACATTAAAGGATTTTCCAACAATCCATATTCTTCTCTCGCTTCATTTGAAACATTTATTATATGGCTTTCAATTTTTGCTTTTTCCATTTTCTTTGCAAGCTTTATAAAATCATCATATTCTTCTTTTTTAATATCAGTACTAATATTCTCTTGAACAATATTTACCAGACCTACAACTTTTACAGGATTTAATACTATTCCTAACGAAAATATTTTTTTGCGCAAAGCCGCAATAACTTCTTGTTGCCTCATCGATCGGGAAAAATCACTTCCTTCATCTCCTAGTGAATGTCTTGACCTTACAAACTCCAGAGCAGTCTGTCCATCCATTTCCTGTAATCCTTCTTTGAATGAAATGTGTTTGTATCTACATGGAAAAATATCTACCCCCAACTCAGCTTCAGCAGTAGCAACTAATTCATCAACTTCTTCTTGTGTATACCCACATAAATCATTTTCCTTCCCACTAATTGGGTATGCATAATCATCAAATCCTCGCTTTACATCAACTTGGATTCCTCCTAAATGGTCAACTCCTTTTACAAACCCTGCAAAGTCAATTACAAACACATAATCAATCGGCTGTCCTGTTACTTTTTCAACTACTGCTTTTGCAAGAACTTGTCCTTTTTTATCTTTTGCTTGACCAAATGCATATGCAGAATTTATTCTGTCTTGCAGATCTGGCATCCATAAATCCCTTGGGATAGAGAACATCTCTACTTTATTTTTTTCAGGATTTATATTTGCCAGAATAATAGTATCTGTAAGCTCTGGCCCGTCATGATTACCTCCACCAATTCCTAACAATAATATATTAATTGATTCTTGCTTCTCCTGCTTTAATTGAATGTCTTTTTTTACAAATAGTTCATATAAAAATGGAATGCCCGCTTTTATATATTTAAAGCCGACAAGGAATATCACTATACCAATGATAAGTATTAATGAGAGTTTTTTGTGTCGCATGCTTGTATGAGTTTAATAAACGATTCAGGATCAAGACTTGCTCCTCCTACTAAGAAGCCTTGTAAGGCTGGAATTGTCAAAAATGTATGAATTGATTCTGTATCAACACTTCCTCCATATAATAGCCGTACATTTGGATAGTTACTCTGTAAGGAACTTAGTACTTCTGTCACATTCTCTGGAGTTGCTGGATTACCTGTCCCAATTGCAGATACTGGCTCATAGGCAACAACATCTACCCCTTCATACACAATTCCGTGAGCATCCTGTACGCATAGAATGACTTGTAATCCTACATTTTTAGCTTGCAGAACTTTCTGTTCGATCAGTTCTTCTGTCTCACCAAAATGAGAACGCCTTTCAGAATGACCAATAATCACATACTCAGCGATCTCTTTCAACTGAGATGAAGCGATTTCTCCTGTATACGCTCCTTCTGGGAAAGGAGAAACATTTTGTGCGCCTAAATAAATAGGCAGTGATGCATCTTTACTCATTTTGTGTGCAGTAGCTAAAGATGAAAATGGGGGACAGACAACAATATCTGTTTGATTTGTAATAAGAGACTCCTTTTTCTGGGTAAGTGTGTTAAAAAAATCTGTTGTCTCTTCAAGTGATTTATGAGATTTCCAGTTGGCAGCAATAAGATTTCTGGTCATAGACAATAGCCGTGCGGGTTGTAACTATACATAAGTACGAATATAATTAGTGATACCTCTGCACAAAAACTATTATAACAACATATGGATACTATTCTCAATAAAATGAATGATGAACAAAAAAAAGCAATCCTTGCAACAGAAGGACCTATTATCGTTTTGGCAGGGGCAGGGAGTGGTAAAACAAGAGTTTTAGTTCATAAAGTACTCTATCTTATTCAAGAAAAAGAGGTCTCTCCCCATAACATTGTTATGCTCACATTTACTAATAAAGCAGCTGGGGAAATGAAAGAAAGAATTATGAATGCACTTGGTGAAAATGCAATGAGGTATTCTCCACCAACTGTAGGAACATTCCACTCATTATGTGCCAAAATTCTGAGAGTTGACGGAGAGGCAATCGGCATATCAAATAAATATTTGATCTATGATTCTTCTGACCAACAGCAAACAGTAAAAGACGCAATGAACCTTTTATCTATTCCTATTAAAGATGCAAAACCAAGGTCTATTTTATCTGCTATATCACAAAATAAAAATCAGCTTATTGATCCTGTTTCTTATGCTTCATTTGCAAGAGGAAGATTCCAAGAAATTGTATCTCGTGTGTACCCTCTGTACCAACAATTAATGAAAGATCGAGATGCTCTAGATTTTGATGATTTACTACTTGAGACTATCAGACTTTTTCGTACACATCCAGAGATTCTTAAAAAATATCAAGAACAATTCCAATATATTCTCATTGATGAGTATCAAGACACAAATCATGCTCAATATGAATTATCTAAAATGTTGTCTGAGAAACATAAGAATATCTGTATAGTTGGTGATTTTTCCCAAAGTATTTATAGTTTTCGAGGAGCAGATTTTAGAAACTTAAAAAAATTTCAAGAAGACTTTCCTAAAGCACAAGTTTTTCCATTGTCTCAAAATTATCGCTCGACTCAAAATATTTTGAATGCAGCCTACAGTGTTATTTCTCATAATACATCTCACCCTGTACTTAATCTATGGACTGAAAATCCAGAAGGAGAAGATTTAAGAATACTTCAAGCGGAAAATGAACACCATGAAGTAGACCAGATCATTCGTCTTATTCATGAAGCAATGGATAAAAATCCAGAACTCACATACGCAGATATTGCAATTTTATACAGAATGAATGCTCAGTCCCGTACAATTGAAGAGGTTCTTCTTCATCACGGTATTCCCTATGTACTTGTTGGAGGGTTGAGATTTTATGAGAGAAAAGAAATAAAAGATGTACTGTCATATTTATCATATCTTGCTACCCAGAAAGATTCTGTTGCACTAAAAAGAATTGAAAAACTCGGAAAAAAACGTCTCTCTTATTTTTTTGAGTATCTTACAGAATTTGACGAACGAGGATATTATGAAACAAAATCAACAATAGACATACTAGATGATGTGCTCCGCAAAACTCAGTATATTGAGATGTATGATGAAAGAGACCCAGAAGATGCTCCACGTTTGGAAAATATACGAGAATTACGATCTGTTGCTCTTGAGTTTCCAAACCTTACTGACTTTCTTCAAAATGTATCATTGGTCGAACAAGAATATAGATCAGATAAATCAATGCAAAAATCTAGTCGTCCAAATGCAATTACCCTTATGACTTTACATGCTGCAAAAGGACTCGAGTTTTCAATGGTCTTTATGATTGGCATGGAAGAAGGTCTTTTCCCCCATAGTCAAGCACTCTTTGACACTACAGAATTAGAAGAAGAAAGACGCCTTTGTTATGTGGGAATTACTCGTGCAAAAACAAAGCTTACCTTAACATTTGCAAAGCGTCGCCTTTTCTTTGGACAACGCCTTACTCCTACAGTTTCTCGATTTATTATGGAGCTACCCACAAGAGTAGTAGAAAAAAATTTAAAAAATATGCCCACTTCAGATCCAGACTTTTTTTAATATAATAAATATACAATCTTTCTCATGAATGATCTTATTGATATCACTGAAAAACAAAAAGACGAATATAACAAATTAATATCTCATCCACTTCAAGCGTATGAATGGGGAGAGTTTAGAAAAAAAACAGGGGTTGTCGTTGTACGAAAAGGAATTCAAGATAATGGAAAACTAAAAACAGTATTTACCGTAACTATCCATCCAATTCCAAAAACTCCCTATACCATAGGATACTTACCAAAAGGTGATTTTCCAACAAAAGAGCTCCTTCAATCACTCAAAGAGATTGGAAGAGGATATAAATGTATTTTTATCCAACTCGAACCGAATAGTATTTCAAAAAATGAACTAATTTCTAAAATTAAATCTCTCGGGCTACCTCCATCGCATCATCCTTTATTTACAAAATACACATTCACATTAGATCTTACAAAAGACGAAGAAACATTACGCGCGCAGATGCATCAAAAAACAAGGTACAATATAAAAATTGCGCAAAAGAAAGGAGTAGAAGTTCAAGAAGATAATAGTCAAAAAGCCTTTAGGGAATATCTAAAATTAACTGATGAGACAACAAAACGTCAAAAATTCTATGCGCATACTCACAAATATCATACGTTACAATGGGAGACACTTCCTCATGTCGCAAAGCCAAATACACTTAGCTCCCATTTATTAACAGCAACCTTTGAGAAAGAGACATTGGTCGCATGGATTGTCTTCATCTGTAATAACACGTTATATTATCCATATGGTGCGTCAACAAGTACACACAGAGATAAAATGGCATCAAATCTCATGATGTGGGAAGCAATCAAATTTGGTAAAAAAAATGGATGCACAAAGTTTGATATGTGGGGGGCATTAGGAAAAGACCCAGACAAGAATGATCCGTGGTACGGATTTCATAGATTTAAACAAAACTATGGAGCCCAACATGTAGAGTTTATAGGAAGTTATGATTTAATACTAAAGCCATTCTTATATAAAACATACCAACAAGCTGATCGACTCCGATGGTTATATCTAAAAATAAAAAAGCAGCTAGCACGATGAAATCTTTTCTTTCTCAGCACTGGATATCTTTTATTGCACCGAGTCTTTTTCTTCTCTTAAAATTATCTTCTGTATCTCTCAGACTATCTGATACAAATGTATATTTTTATACTGCGTATCAAATTTTACAAGGCAAATTATTATATGCAGATATTTTCTTTACCAATTTTCCGCTTTTTCCATATCTTTCTGCAATATACCTTGCGATATCAGGGAATAATATTTATTTTTATTATTTCACTGCAAGTATAGAGGTCGCCATTACATCATTATGTATATATGCAATTGTCATACGACAGTGGGACAATAAACAATATGCAATTATCTGCCAAATACTATACTTGTTTTCATTTATTATTCTTGCCACATCAGACCATCAATCAGGAGTTTTCATGGCAAGTCTTTTTGCAGTTATATCATATTTTTTCTTTCAAAGAAAAAATATTATTCTTGTAGGAGGCTTTGTTGCTTTTGCAGTACTTACAAAGGCATATTTTCTTCCGCTCGTTGCAACCTATGGAATGTTTTTTTTATTAAAGGAAAGAAAGTCTCTTTTAAAATTTATTTTTGGATTTGGAGTCACCATAGGAGTTGTCCTTACCCCTTTTTTATTATTTGCAAGAGAAGGAATAATTCAGGATATCTTTTTCTACTCACTGACGAGAGGTTCTGGAACAAGTAAAACAGGAGTTCTCCAATTTTTTATATTCAGGGATATATTATTATTTTCTCTTTTACTCATTAATTTATTTGTCTGGAGAAAATATCTATTCTTTAGCTTATTCTCTGTATTCTCAATACTATTTATTCTTTTGTATCAAGATATCTATTATTTATATCTTAATATCATGGTACCTTTTCTCATAATATCTTTCCCTGTCTATCAGTCTATCCTTACAAAGAAAATGAATTTACAGAGAATGGTTATTCCTTCACTGATCGTTTGTCTCCTTTTCTTTAATTTTTTTATTTACATTACTCAATATAGATCATTACAGAATATACCATCATTCCATACTCTGGTAGAAAAAATTGAAAATTCAAAGCCTGAATATATATATGGCGCAAATGATATTGCTCCGTTACTCGCGTATATGACGCAGATTCCATTACTTAATAAAACTATAGATACAAATGCCAACATTTTCAGAAAAGGAATTTTAGATGCCGATACTATGACAGAATCTGCAATTAACCATAAAACGATCGTTATAGTACATGGAGTTTCCTTTCCACACTATGGAGTAGAAGACCAAATACTTGATGAGATAGTGGTGAAAAATAAAATTAGTACGTCATGTGACTTAATACACAGCCATCCAGTCTATGCAGAAGGGATTACAAATAGAGTGAATCTTTTCCAATGTTTTAAGTAACAATATAGAGAAAAAATTTTTCTTTTGGCTCTTCTTTTAAAAACTTAATTTTTTTCTCTTTGGAAGATAATGGAATTTTATATCTATAACTCACAATTTTTGTTCCAGAGTTTAATTCTCTTTTTAGTTGGGGGAGTATTTTTTTCATTCCCATCGGAATAAGATACATATATATAACTGTCGCATTGGAAAGCTTTACCTGTTTAAAATCTTTTCTCATAATAGATATTTTTCTTGAAGATTTGCTTAATCGTGCTCGTATCCACGAGACACAATATCTCAAAGGATCAATCTCTATTCCAACCGAGGTTGCTCCAAAATCTTCTGCTGCAGTTAAAACAAACTCTCCGTCTCCGCATCCCAACTCATACACAATATCTTTTTTTGATATTTTTATAAATGAAAGAGCTTTCCTTGCATTAGACCTTGAAATTCTCCATTGAGGAGCCCAAGGGCTTTCTGGTGGCCAAACAAATGATAGTAAAACAAAAAGTACAATGAGTAAAACAATCAGTAGTCCAAATATCATACCTCACTACTTTACAATGACTAGGCCATGATATACAACAATGACTTTTCTAAAT
>JBDHUV010000023.1:0-10154 GCA_039809365.1 Candidatus Levyibacteriota bacterium | reverse complement strand
GAGATTGATGAATCAATATACTCTTGTGCTACTGCTTGTACTTTTACATGTTCTTCAGGTGTTAGATCATTTGCTGAGACAAAGTATGCAGGACGTGTAGCTTCCGGATTGAGTTTTAGCCACTCTTCATAGAGAGGATGATACATCATATCTTCTCCACCTCTCCATTTTCTCTTGAAAGCAAACTCATACACAGGCTCTACTCCAGAACTTACTCCAGACACAAGTGAAGTTGTTCCGGTAGGAGCAATCGTGAGTAATACCGCATTTCTGATTCCTTGCCTTTCAATTTTTTTCTGTAACTCTAGAGGCAGAGATTTGATGTGATATCCTTGTAAATATTTTTCTTTATCAAATTTAGGAAAAGAACCTTTTTCCTTTGCGATATCACTAGAAGCATCATATGCACTATTGCGAAGTGTCTCAAAAATTTTTCCAATTACTGGAAGAGATTCTTCTGATCCATAAGGAAGCTGCATTTTGATCAGAGCATCTCCCAATCCCATGATTCCAAGTCCTGTGCGTCGAATATCTTTTGCACTTTTCTCATTTTGAGGAAAGAAATAGTAAGTTTGATCAATAACATTATCAAGAAGTCTCATTGCTGTCTTTACATCTTTTCCAAATTCTTTAAAGTCGAAAGTACCTGCTTTTCCAGGCTCATATCCTTTTACGTATGCTGAGAGGTTCATCGCTCCAAGATTACAGACTGCCCATGCTCCCAACGGCTGTTCGCCGCACGGATTCGTAGCAATAAGTCTTTCAAAATACCATGTGTTTGACCTTTTGTTTGATCTATCCATAAAGTGAAGACCAGGCTCTGCACTTCTCCAAGCTGCTTCACCAATAAGATTCCACAATTCTTTTGCTTTTACTGTTTTATGGATATTTACTTTTCCTCCGAGTTTTTTCCATTCCTCAATATCTCCATTCCATTTTTCATCATACATTGGATCATCAAGATCAGGATATACGAGTTGCCAATCTCCATCTGCTTTTACTGCTTCCATAAAAGCATCTGAGACACAAACAGAAAGATTTGCACCATTAATTTTTGTTAAATCCTGCTTTACGGTAATAAACTCTTCTATATCTGGATGCCAGTCCCATAACATAAGCATGGTTGCTCCGCGTCTACTTCCCCCTTGCTGAACAATATCATGAGTAGCAACTGAAAAAAGTGTAGCCCAGTTAACAGGACCTGAAGAAGTGCCGTTTACTTTCTTTACTCGTGCACCTTTTGGACGAAGAGATGAGAGATTAAGACCAACTCCACCAGAACGAGCTTGAATTTCAACGAGTTGTCCAAGTGCTTCCAAAATTCCATGTCTTGAGTCTTTTGGAGAAGGAATAACAAAACAATTAAAGTATGTTACTTGATATCCAGTTCCCGCACCAGAGAGGATACGACCTGCTGGAACAAATTTAAAATCTTCCATGACTCGATAAAACTCTTTACGCCAATGTCCTCTCACATCTTTTTTCTCTGTCTGAGCTATTCCTCGAGCAACTCTCCTCCACATTTCTTCAGGAGTATTCTCAAGGAGAGAACCATCTTTATCTTTTAAAGCGTATCTATCTAAAAATACTTTTTGTCTTATTCCTTCAAGTTTTGCCATAGTGTCTTTTATGCGTTTTTAGTTACTTTTATTTAATACTTTTAATTCTTGTACAAAATCGTCTAGATCTACAAAATGTTTAAACACACTTGCAAATCTAATATATGCGAGTTTGTCTTTTTTCTTAAGTTTCCCTGCGACCATTTTCCCTATTCTTTGACTTTCTATTTCTAGAGATTCGCCGCATCTCAACTCTCTTTCAATGTCTGCTACTATTTCCTCTATTTCTTGTAATGAAATAGCTGTCTTTTCACAAGATTTAATTAACCCAATCTTAAGTTTTTCTCTGCTAAACTGTTCTCTTGTCCCGCCTCTCTTTTTTACAATCAGGGTAATACTCTCTATACGCTCATACGTTGTAAATCTCTTATTACATTCGTTGCACAGTCTTCTCCTACGGATATGAGAACCTTCTTCTCCTATCCGTGTCTCTACCACTTCAGAATTTGTATTATTACAATATGGACAGTGCATATATATGTTATGTAAAGTGCAAAACCCTGACGGAATATATAGATATTTTTTATCTACATATAGTGTCCATGATCAATATAGTCCACTAGAATGGACGCTGTCAATTGATCAAACTGTATCAATTTACTATGGGTATATTGAATGAAGCTAAAGAGATTTGTAAGAGTTTTCACAGAAGGAAAATTCACCCTTTTTTGTGAAAAAATTATTTTTTAGAGAATGATTTTTTATAATACGCTTTTATTGATTCCAATCTTTTATACTCTGCTTTTAATGAATCTTTTTCAGGATTATTTGAAGCAATAAGAGATTTCATAACTTCCTCATGTTTTGAGATAGATACTCCAATTTTGCCGACTACAGCTTCTGTAGGAAGATTTGCTTTCTCTGCTTTTTTTGCCACTGAGATAGCATTATGCATATAATTATTACTTTTAGAAAGAGTGTCTACTCCAAGTTGATCAGACTCTTTATCAAATAACATTTGAGCAGCAGATATCCGTTTATCTGATTGTAATAAATTAAACTCTGCCTTTTTTACAAGGTCATTAATTAAGAATCCAACGACTCTGTCTCTTACTATTTTTATAAAGTATAACGGGTGATCTGGTAAGATTCCTGGATAAGGAAAATCATACTGCACGATTGCAGGTGCGGTTGCTACTGCACTATCTGTTGCTGATAAAGTAATTGTTTGAGCATAAGACACAGAAGTAACTGAGGAAAATATAAAGAGAGAAAGTAACACGATAATTACATATTTCATATACCTTGAATAATACCAGACTCTCATGATCTGTCAACAGGAATATATATAACTAAAGTAATTGACATTCACTCAAATTTTCAGCCATACTGTAAATAGTATGAAACGCCTGCTTGCCGCGCTTATTTTTGTATCGGTTTTTTTACACAGTCTTGCCCCTTTTAGTTTTGCCCAAACCCAAGCAACAGAAAGTGCTCTCCCTTCACGCGTAGAGAGTGATGTCCCAAACGATTACAGTACTCATACACAGATGCTGATTATAGAGCTACTTGCTGCTATTTCTTGCCAACTATCTGGAGTTGACCCAGTTAATCCAAGTGGAAAATGTTTAGGAGTAAATCCTGAAACTGGAAAAATTGGATTTATGGAAAATGGAGGGGGAGGAGCAATCGCTGTAGTTACAAAAATGATGATCTTTACATTTGATATCCCCATTAGTACACATGACTACACTTCATATACCGCCTCAAACTTTGGAATTGTAAAGTCATCTTTTGCTCAAAATGTGAGTGCTGGATTTAATGGTCTAAGCCCACTCCTTCCTGTATGGGTTGCCTTTAGAAATGTTATCTACGTGTTATTTGTAATCGCATTTATGGTTGTAGGAATGGGAATTATGTTTAGGAGGAATTTTGATCCAAAAACAGTTATGACTATTCAGAGTTCTATCCCCAGGGTAATCATTATTTTAATTTTGGTTACTTTTTCATTTGCCATATCTGGCTTTTTGATTGATATGATGTATCTTGTAATGTATTTACTGTATGGAATAATCACAAGTATTGATGGAGTTTCTATCCCAACACTTAGCCCAAGTAGTTTAGCAGGAAGTACGGCATTTGGAGCAACAGGATCATTTGGAGGAGGCATACCTGGGATTGCATATGATGCGTCTAGAGGACTCGGAAGCCAAATCTCTGCTATCTTCGATAACGGAGTAGGAAATGCAGTGGGAGGAATTATAACAGGCGTGATGGCACTTCCCTTACTTTTAATTCCTGGTGTGAATCTAGCATATGGAGTTGGTATAGGATTAGGAGCTCTAGGAATTGGAGGCGGAATAGGATTCGGAGGTATAGGAAATGAAGTACTTGGTCTTGTTGGTGGAATAATTGCATTTCTTATAATTGTAATTGCAGTCTTATCTGCTCTTTTTCGTCTTTGGATTGCCCTAATAAAATCTTATTTATTTATTTTAATAGATGTTGCAATTGCTCCTATTTGGATTGCAGGGAGTCTTATTCCTGGGTCTCCTTGGACAATGGGATCTTGGTTTAGACACATATTAAAATATATTTTGGTTTTTCCGCTTACCTTCGCAATGTTTCTATTAGGAAGTACAATAATTCAATTATTTAATCAGATACCCGATAATGCTTCTATTTTTGCTCCTCCATTTATAGGGAACTCTCTTAACCCAAAACACCTTGGATCGCTTTTAGGGCTTGGACTTATACTCATGTTACCTGAAGTAATAAATATGGTACAAGCAATCATTAAAGCACCCGAGAATAAATTCCAACAAGCAATTCCACAAGGTTTTGGTATAGCAACAGGAGTGATGAGAAAGGCTGGTAGTCCAGTTAAAAAGAAACTTTGGAGCACAGATGAACACGGCAGACCTACAGGAACTCTTAATTTTGCTTTAAAACAAAAAATTAATGAGAGTAAAGATACTAGTAGATTGGCAAATATTATTGACAGATTCACCAGTAAGAGAACTTATGAAGAACTTATAAATGAAAGACAAAACAGTACATGGCGTAGACAGACACCTGCATGGGTTACAATAGATAACGATGTTACCAATGCACAAAATATCCTTAATACAGCCACCCCAAATACTCCTGAATATAATGAAGCAAATGAGAGATTAACTGATATGACTGAGATACAGAATCTTTATAGACAACTACACGCTACTTTTAATGTTCAGCCACAAGATATGGATTTATCTCAAGCAAATGATATTGTGGAAGAAGCTGAAAGAAGAGTTACTACTGCTTCTCAAGAAAACAATATCCAACAAACTGCTGCTTCTGCGAAAAGGCTTCAGTACGCTATGGCGGTCCTAAATCACGTTCGTCAACAACGTAGATATATTGCTGCAACTCGTGCTAGAACCGCATAAAATAACCTCTATCCAAATACTTTACTAAAAAAATAAAGTATTCCTTCTCCAAAACCTTTTATAAATACATTTCCAAAAACCCCACCCTTTTTTATATCTTTTTTTATATTTGTCATCACTTCATTATGTGAAAATTTTCTAATATCATTTACATCTTCTAAATCAAAATAGGGGTTCATGAATAGACCACTTAATAGAGATTCTTTAGTCTGAAAGTCCCATTGAGTATAAGGGCTATATCGTTCTGAATGAGACTGTAATAATCGTGCTATACGTACTTTAACATATGCCTTTACAAGTATTTTATCAACATCAACAATTTTGAAATCTTTACTCAATATTTTATCCACTACTTCTTTATTATTTTCATAATCTTCTATTTCCTCTTTAGGAGCTCCTAATAAAGCTTGCAATATCGCTCTATTGCTTATAGTTCCATCACTGTTTACAAAGTTAAGCTCATGATTATAAACATCACTCTCTGCATTATTAGGATTTTTACGAGCTTCATTTATCTCTCTATTTACCATGATTTGAGTCATAGACCAAATATCCTTTCCAAATATTGTTTCTGCCAATGTCATATCCTCAAAATAGGGTTTTTTATGTTCTTTCTCGTCAGCTTCTTTATCCAATAAAACCATTCTACGAACCATCTGAGCTAAAGGAATCCCTGAGGACGAGAACGCATAACGAGCTGGCTTTATAAGACCATCCGATATTTGGTTAATAAAAGCCTCTTGATTAATTCTTACTATCCCATACTGATCAACAGAAATGAATTTTGTAGGATCAATATCTGACCCACTTGTTATATCACCGTAAATATTAAATGCTTTTTCAGCTTGATTTGAAGACCATTGCTGAAATTCATTTGGAGCGAAAACAATTTTTTTAGCAGTCTGTTTTACAACAGATTGAGCATTAAGCTCCTTTTGTTTATATTGTTTCCCTAAATTAATGTCAAATTCATATAATCTCTCTCTCCTTTCTAATTCTCTCTTTACAATAGCAGCTCTTTCTTCTATACTTTTTCCAGCCGTTTCACTTCGAAGGTTTGCTTCTATTTCGTTTTCTTCAATTTCCAACCATTCTTCTTTAAACTTCTCCGCTAATTTCAACTCTATCTCTGCCTCATTCATTCCTAGAGCTTTAAGCCTTTCCTTTTCCTCTAAAAAGTCAGGTTGTAAATATCTTTCATGTTTCCTCTCATTCAGTCGTAGAATTCTATTCATTTCTTTATCTATTTCCTTTTGTAGTGAACCTGTAATTAATGTATCACTATCTATCCCAGCGTCCTTATAATCCTTTAAAATTCGCGCCTCTATTATTTTCCATAAAAATTTTCTCTGCTGTCTAAGCTCGCTCTCATTCTCATGCATCTCTTCTAATAATTGCATTAAAGATTTACCATCACGAGTAGGCATTCCAGTAAAATAATCAACTTTTGTTCTATTTAAGACGCCCAAAGTATAAATACTTCCTGCTCCTCCACCTCTCCATATATCTAACTGTTTATTCTGATACAAGGTAGAATACTCTACTTTAGTGTCTGAGTTATACCCTGTTAAAGCAGTATCATTTCTACCTGCCGCGCCCCCAAGATATGTTTGATAAAATGCTAATAATTCAGCATACCCTGAACCGAAAGGACCTTTTCTTACTCCAGTATTGCTCTGTGCTTGATTTTCAACCAGTTTTCGAACTACATTAATTAATCTTTCATCTTTAGTTGGAATATTATACGGATTCAAAGCTGAAATAAATTCGCCTATTTTTTCTTTTCTCAGCTTTCCTGTTTGATCATACCAACTAGATATTTTAATACCTCCTTCTTGAGTAGCAAGATAATTTTCAATATCTACATCGCTATTTACCTCAACTTTTTTACTCTCCATTACTTCTCTAGTCGCTTCATAAAGTCCTTCCTTTGTAAAATAGAGAGCATCTTCTCCTAATAAAGAGACTAGCTTTTCGTAATCTGCTATATTATAGTAAATAAGGAATGCTTCTCTTATAGCACTACCTATTCTTGTGTCTTTCTCTGTTCTTCTACCACCCTCTTCCTGAAAATCTTCTATAAAATTTTCAGGAGTAGTAAAAACTGCTTCCATAGTTCCCGGCTTTGAGACCAAATTTCCATCTGCGATACTCATAACTGCTTCAGGGTTTTTTTTCTCAACCATCATGATTTTCTTAAAAGCAACATCATTATTTCGCAACCCACCATGTAACCAGACTTCATAAATAATCTCTTCCTTTAGCTTCTCATAAGTGAAACGCACCCCATTCTCATCCATCAAATGTCCACTTGTAAGATACGTCCCTGGATCACGAAAAACAGTATTAATTGCAATAGGTCTAAATAACTCAGTGGATTCAATCACAATTCCTTGCATAAAATTTAAGACTGAATCAGGATCATCATTATGTAATGTAACAATTCTGTCTCTAACCCAGTTCATGAAATTAGCAGTATTAATTCTTCCAGTTGCTTCATTATAAATTCTATTCTCTGGTAATTTCCATTTTTGATCTGTCTGTTCCATAACTTGAGCTAATTCTTCAATATTTCTTATTTTTGAGAATCCTTCTTTCCCACCATCACTTTCTTTGATAATCTTCCTTAAATCTTCATGAAGTATCTCATTTAATTCAACTGCTCTATTTCTCAAGTCATCTATATCAGCTCTTCCGCTATCACATAATAAAGATATCTCCTCTATTCTTTGTTCATATTTTTCGTTAAATTCTAGTATGGCAGCATGCCTTTCTATTGGGTTATTTATTTTGGATAGAAATGAACTTTTTACAATGTGTATTCCACTTCGGAATTCGTCTCCGTCTATAATATCCTTTATTTCTTCTGGAGTCTCTGCCTGAGATATACTTTCCTTAGATGTCTCCTCTCTTTCCCTATTATCTTCCAACAATTCTTGCATTGTTGCTCTTTTTAGACCAGAAGTAGACCTACTTCTTCTGGAAGAATCTTCACCACTTCCAGTAATACCAAATTCCATAAGAATTCTAATTTCCTCTTTACTAAATAAATCTCTTTTAGAATGATCTACCTTTTCATCTTCCTTATATCCCACTCCATATTTAAGAATTCTATTTTTCGCTAGGATATTAGGTAGGTTAAGTTCATATACTGGGTTATCTCCTTCAAGATGTGCAGCTATAATTGCCTCTTCTTGTTCTTTCGTAAACCCATCAGAAATAACTTCTTTTAAACGATTTAATAAATCTTCTCTTTGCAAATTTGTTAGTTTTCCAATTAAAATATGGTGAGGGCTACTTTGTAGTTCAGTATAAATCTGTTCATATGCTCTTTTAGCATTTTCTATTCGTTTTTTAAATCCTTCCTCAGTATTAGGAATACTAGAATTTTCGTATACTATTTCGTTAGATACATTAAATTTTCCTGATTCTGACTTTTTTTTAACAAGTTGATCCTCTTTCTTTATAACCTCTTTAGAGTCCTGAATTACACTGTGATTCTGTAATTCATTATCTAGTCGTTGCAAAGATCGAAGAAGAGCTGGTCTTTTTGATGAGTCAGTTTCTTTCCATATTTGCTTTAACCTTTTTTGCTCTGAAAAGTTTAAGGAGGAAATAACCTCATTAAAATTATTTGTAAAAACTGTTGAGTCTTGTATTCCTTCTATCTCAGATCTTATATTAGAAGCCTCTACTTGATCAATATGAGCGTTTTCAGGTTTGGAAACAGACGGAGCATATTCAATAGAAGGACCTGGAATAATAGGTGTATTCATTTCTGCATTTTCAGCCATACTACTAGTATGGCGCGTAGTTATAGGTGCTGTCAATTGCTCATTCATAGTGTTATGCATTATATAAATATAAATCTCGTACTACTTCACACAAACATTACAAATGATTCACAATTAATTTGGTAAAATACTACTATGACAAAAAATCTATCGTATGTAAACGAAGCCAAATATTTCGAATCTTTATATCCTCCACAATCTTTGCAGGATGAAATTTCAAAAACAATTGGGTACATAAGAAAAGGAGCTTCAGCTCAAGTACTTGGTCTTCCTGGAGTAGGAAAAAGCAGGTTACTCAGGCTCCTGGCATATAACAAGAAAGTAAGAGAATTTAATCTTGGGCAAGAGCAAGAGAAATATCACTTTGTCTATATGGATTTTTCAGAGATTAGAAATAGACCTTTGGCCGATGTAACAAAATTTATGCTTGTCTCTCTTTCCTATTCTCTTTCTGAAAGAAGAATGGACAAAGAAAGTGAAAAAATTAATACATTTCTAAAAGAAGCCCTTGAATACAATGATGAACTCATATTATTTCAATCACTTAAAAAATCAATAGATTTTTTGGCATTGGAAAAAGAGATATCTCTAGTATTTCTTATAGACAGATTTGAACAATATGCACAAGATGCCTCAGAGCAATTTTTTGTAAATCTTAAGATTTTGAGAAATAGAGCAAAATACAAATTTTCCTGTATATTTGCTTTATCCCGCCCTATAGATATGCTCATAGATATTTCTACGCTAACAGAGTTTTATGAATTCTTAATTGGAAATTCTGTATTTATGAAAGTATCTCATCCCACAGAGCCTGACTTTAGACTCACTTATATCGAAGAAATCGTCCAGAAGAAAGATGAGAAGGTAAAAGATGAAATTTTTCATCTAACAGGCGGTCATGGTAAACTTTCTAAAATTGCTTATGAAGCTATCCTCTCAGAGGATAAAATACCTGAACATCTTTCTGAGTATTTACTAAACAATAGACAAATTAGAGGAGCATTATACGAGATATGGCAATACTTACTTCCCCATGAAAAAGAACATCTTAAAAAGAAAGCTGATATAGATGATTCTTGTGATGAGTTAAAATTTCTTACCCATGTTGGGTTATTAAAGGACAACAGTATAACAATTCCACTTTTTGCAGAATATATCTCTACCCTCAAAGAAGAAACAGAAAAGTTCATATATGATGAACAAAGGAATGAAATATTCAAAGGAATTACAAATATTAGTGATACTCTTACCCCTTCTGAATTCCGCCTTTTTAGATATCTCCTACAAAACAAAGGAATTACTTGTGATAAAGAATCATTAATCACTGCAATATGGAAAGACAGTCAAACACAAGAAGGAGTTACAGATCA
>JBDHUV010000022.1:0-10295 GCA_039809365.1 Candidatus Levyibacteriota bacterium | reverse complement strand
TATAATGTTGGCAAAACTTTTTAAAGAAGAACAGATTTATAGGATTGACCATTATCTTGCAAAAGAGATGTTACAAAACATTTTAAACTTTCGTTTTTCAAATAATCTTTTTGAGTCTTCATGGGATAACAGCTTGATAGAGAGTATTCATCTCACACTACATGAAACAATGGGGGTAGAACAAAGAGGTAAATTTTATGATGGAGTAGGGGCATTACGAGATGTTGGCCAGAATCATTTATTGCAGATGCTTGCATTAATTTTTATGGAAACTTCACTGTCTAATACTCCTGAGGAGGTTCGAAAAAAACGAGCAGATATTTTAGCCTATCTTCCTAAACTTACTACAGAGCAAATAAAGAAGCAAACATTTAGAGCACAGTATAAAGGGTATCTATCAATAGATGGGGTACAAAAAAAATCACAAACAGAGACATATTTTAAAATTATTACAACGATAAATCATCCTCGATTTGCAGGAATACCTATCACGATTGAGAGTGGGAAATCAATGAAAGAACAGAGAAAAGAGATTGTTATTACTTTGAAACATCCAAAACATTGCTTTTGCCCAAACGGTGAACATCAAAAAAATAAAATTGTAATCGGCATTGAACCAACAGAAACGATAAATATTCATTTTTGGAATAAGAAGCCTGGGCTTGATGAAGGAATAATTCCTGGTGTATTGAATTTTTATTATCGTGATGTTGCAGATAGAGTTCAGTATGTAGAAGAGTATGAAAAATTATTACTCGATTGTATTTACGGGAATCAGATACTATTTGTTAGTACAGACGAAATAAAAGCAATGTGGAAGTTTATTGATCCTATTTGGACTGCATGGCAAAATAACTTAGTTCCTCTCCATACATATAAAAAAGGAGAGAATCCTGACGCAGAATTAACAGCTTCTGTTTCTTTATCTAAAAAGAAAGTGATGAGAAAAGAAGTGGGAATTGTTGGATTAGGTAAAATGGGTGGAAATATTGCACGGAGATTGTCTGAAAAAGGGTGGACAGTTGTTGGGTATAACAGAACACCTGAAATAACCCGAAAATATGAAGAAGAGGGAATAAAAGGAGCATATTCCCTCAAAGAGTTTGTTGATTCATTACAAGCACCAAGAACTGTCTGGATGATGCTTCCAGAAGGAGATGCAGTTGAAGAAACACTTTTTGGTAAATCAGGATTAATTCATTTTTTACAACGGGGAGATACAGTTATTGATGCAGGAAATTCATTGTATAAAAATGCAAAAATAAGATCTCAAAAATTACAAAAAAAAGGTATTAACTTTATTGATGTAGGTGTTTCAGGTGGACCTGGTGGAGCACGGAGTGGTGCATGTTTAATGATAGGTGGTAGTTCTGCATTATATAAAAAACACTCTCTTCTTTTTACTGATGTTGCAGGAGTAGAGTCATTAGCTCATTTTGAAGGTGAAGGAGCTGGGCATTTTGTCAAAATGGTTCATAACGGCATAGAGTATGGGATGATGCAAGCAATTGCAGAAGGATTTACTGTACTGAAAAAATCTCAATACTCGCTTGATTTAGAAGAAGTAAGTAAAATTTATAACAACGGGAGTGTTATAGAGTCTCGATTAATTGAGTGGTTATACAGAGCATTTAAGTTATACGGACAACCACTTGACCAAGTATCAGGATCAGTACAGCATACAGGAGAAGGGAAGTGGACTGTTGATGCTGCACATGAGATGAATGTACCAGTAAAAATTATTGAAGAATCACTCAAATTTAGAATACTCTCTGAGAAAAATCCAAGTTATACTGGAAAAGTTTTGTCAGCACTGAGAAACCAGTTTGGTGGCCATGACATAAAAACGAATGACACAAAAACTAATATACAAAAGTAATACTGCAACATTTCTCTCAAAAAAAGAAATAGGTTTCCAAACCTGGGAGTATACTTTCTCATTTACCGATGAGATATCTTGGAAACCTGGTGATTATACGTATATTACACTCCAAAAGAGAGTGAGTACTCCAGATAGTAGAGGGCTTCGTAGGCATATATCTATTGCATTTATGGATCTTTCTAAAAAAAAGTTTCGTATTGCTGTCCGGTTAAGAGATTCTGCATTTAAACAAGAACTTCACGGATTGCAAAAAGGCGATACCATTGAATATACTGCTCCATACGGAGAGTTAATACTTCCAAGACAAAAAAATGTGCCTCTGGCATTTATTATTGGAGGTATAGGGATTACTGCAGTATTGAGTGTTTTTGAAGAAAGTATAACAAAAGGAAGTAAACACCCAATTACCTTGATATATTTTAATAAATCTCAAAAATCTACAGTGTATAAAGATTTATTAGAATCGTATAAAACAAAACTTTCTAATTTTCATCTCATATTTTCAATGACTCAAGAAGCTAATTGGAAAGGAGAAAATAGAAAGGTATCGGAAGATTTCATTGTAGAATACATACCTAATTTTTTAAAAACACACTTTTACATTGTGGGGCCAGAAAGAATGTGTCAGGCTGTAGAAGATGAACTATATGATTTAAATATAGCTGATGAACAAATTTGGCGGGAAGATTTTACAGGATATTAAAATATAGTTAATTGATTTTGTATGGTACAATAAGCCAGATACTATGGGTACAGTTAACACAGCTGATCTCTATACAATTCTTCTCATTATTGCAGCTGCTAACAATTTAGGGCTTTTGTACCTTTTACTCAGGCGTCCAGATAGATCTCCTGTTATTGTTACATTTGCGCTCTTTTTGATTGCAATAACTGTCTGGGGCGTGCCTCAGATAATCATTAATTGGTTGGGCTTATCTGCAAATATGTATGTCCAACTTGACCGAATATCAGCACTTGGATATGTTACGTTACCTGCAATATTTTTCTTATTCTCACTTGGTTTTGTAAAACGATACGCTCTATTAAAAAACTTTTGGGTTACGGTATACCTTTCTCTTCCAGCAATTATTTTTCTCTACTTATCTTGGACAACTTTTCTTATAGATAACCATAGTCAGGAAGCAATTGTTATTAATGACTGGGGGTATAATTCTCAACCAGGTCAATATTTCTGGGTATTTTTGTTGTGGCTTGAGTCATTGATGATCGCATCTATTGTAGTGTTAGTTCAGTTTTATCGTAGAACGACAAATTACATAAAAAGAAGACAAGTAGTATTACTCATTATTGCAGTTCTTATTCCTTTACTTATCGGTACAGTAACAGATGGAATATTACCTCTTTTTGGGATTCATATTTTCCCATCTGCAGTTCCTTTAACAACAGTGATGGCAATAATCATTGCCTTTGCGATTATGAGGTATGAACTGTTTGATTTTGAAGCACAAGCAATTTTAGCAAGTATTGGAGAGGGCTTAATTACTGTAAATGCATCGGGTAGAGTAATGAATATGAATGAAACAGCCCAGCAACTTATTAATAAGGAAATAAGACTTGTATTAAATAGAAAGATTTCTGGGTTAATAAAAAGTTATGATCCAAAAAATATACAGAAGTTAGAGTCTGCAGTCCATTCTGGTAAAAAGCTCGTATCTTCAGAGTATGTTTTAAAAACCCGGTATCGATCAATCCCTATATCTATAACCGCAACTCCAGTTATTATTGAAGGAAAACTTGAGGGAGCTACAATCCTTATTAAAGATATACGGGAAGAGAAAAAGAAAGAGGAAAATAAAGATGAGTTTATTAGTATCGCAAGTCATGAACTTAAAACGCCCATCACGAGTATTAAACTCTATTCAGACATTCTCGGAAGAAAAATATCTCCAAAAAGGCCTGAATACTCTTTGGTAGAGAAGCTACAGGGACAAGTCAATAGAATGGTGGAGTTAACAAATGATCTTTTAGATTTATCTCGAATCAGAACAGGGAGTATACAATTAAATCTTGAATGGTTTGATATTGGAGAGTTGATTTCTGACACAGTAACCACTATTCAAAGGACAAATCCTGAAAGAGAGATTGTTATAAAAGGAAAAACATCAGTACGCATTTTCGCAGATAAAAATAGAATCGGCCAAGTATTAACTAATTTAATTACAAACGCAGTGAAATACTCTCCACAAAAAACAAAAGTAGTGATAACTGTTAAAACGGACAAATCAAATCTTACGGTAAGTGTAAAAGATTATGGACAAGGAATTCCTCCTTCTCAGCAAACGAAAGTATTTAATAGATTTTATAGAGCTTCTAGTGCAACAACTGATCAGCCAAGTTTAGGGATTGGGTTATACATCACCTCCACTATTATTAAACAACATAAAGGAAAAATATGGATAGAAAGTAATGGATCAAAGAAAAAAACAAAAAAGAGGACTTCTCGAAGTCGTGGCACCACTTTTATCTTTACTCTTCCAATTCCAACTGGGCAGACTCAGAAGTAACCATTTCTGGAATGAGATTATACTGAGATTGTAGCTGTTGAGAGGTAAGATTCCCATACGTAATGAGTAGTTTGTCACCAGGATTAATTGGTGTGTTGAGTGCTTTTGGATTTTCTTTTCCATTGAGTATGAATACCAGTTTTCCAGAGGTACTTGTGACAAGATCATCATCTTCGTTACAAAACGTTCTTGAAGAAAGAGTAAGACATGTTTCAGAGATTCCCATAGGCAGAGTACTGAAAAAATCACTCCAGACAACATTCCCTTTTTCAACATGTATAATTGCTGGATTTTTTCCTTCAATATAAATATCTGGAGACAAAGAGAAGTACGTAGGAGAGTTGAATGGTTGTTGAATTCCATTTATAAAAATAAGGAAAGACGCTGTATAGCTACTTACGTTAGAAGGAGTAGGAGAGACCTGTGGAGGATTATTTTGTAGAACATTTGCTTTATTTGAGAATAGTACTAGATAGACTGAGATGAGCACAATAAAAAGAAGAATAATATAAGGGTATTTATGTCGCATTAGAGTTTAGTAGGATTTACTCGTATAATTCTATCATCTTCTGCTTTTGGTACACCTCTTCCGTCTTTATTACTGGTAGAGATATACAACATCCCATCAGGTCCTTTTACAACAGCTCTAATTCTTCCAAGCTCACCTTTTAAATGAGTTTTCAGATTTACTAGATCTCCATGAATTTTTGCTTCATATAATGCGCTTCCTCTCAAACCCCCAAAGAATACAGAGCCATTGATACAAGCAGCTCCTGCAGGTGCCCAGGTGTCTTGAGATCCTGACTGAATTAATGGTGTTTGCATACCCTGTCGAGTTTGATCTCCTTGAATTGTAGGCCATCCATAGTTTATTCCTGGTCTGATTACGTTTAATTCATCAAATCCACTACCAGTACCTGATGGGCCATGTTCTGTAGCAAATAAATTGTCTTGGTCATCCCAACAAAGACCTTGAGGATTTCTATGTCCATAAGAAAAAACTTGCGTTTGGAATGGGTTGTTTGAAGCAGGTTTGCCTGTGTCTGTGATCCTAAGGATTTTCCCTGCAAGTGAGTTTTTTGTTTGGGCAAGACTTGGTTCTTGTGCATCCCCAGTGGTGATGTACAGATAGTTATCAGGTCCAAATGCAATTCTTCCTCCATCATGATTTGCTGCTCCTGGTATTGTATCTACGATGACTTCTTCGTTTGAAAATGTATTATTTTCATAGGTAAACCTTGATACTCTATTGAGGGTATTATTTCCCCCTCCTGAGTATGTATAGTACACATAAATATATTTGTTCTTTTGAAAATCTGGGTGGAGTACCATACCTTGTAATCCTCCTTCTCCAATTTCTTTTACGTTTGGAATTGTATAAATTGTTTGGGTATCTCCAGTCTTCGGATCAATGTGCACAATATTGCCAGCCCTTTCTGTAACTAACAACGAGTCATCATAAAGAAACACAATTTCCCAAGGAACTGAAAGTCCTGTAGCAATAGTAGTCAATCGTGGAATGTCTTGTTCAGTTTGGGGAGCTTTAGCAATATCTTGTAAAGAAGGGATGTTTTCAGTTCTATGAAAATAATCTGTGGACCAAAGTACTATTGCGATAATGCCGAGCGCTAGAAACAAAACGCCTGCCAAAAGAATACGTTTCATAGTATTATTATGGAGTGTAGGTATATATATTGCAAGTAAGAAGAGTAGAGGCTATTGAATCCACTTTTTTATATACTGCACAACTGTATCTTCTTTCCCATCAAATCCGTGCGTACCATCTTTTACAATATATGAAGTATATTTTTTTGAGGAATGGTGAGTATCAAACCATTTTTTAATTTCTTTTATGGAGCGGTCTGCATACTCATCACTATCACCCAGTATGACAGAAAGTGGAGTATGGATATTTGAAAGAATTGTAGGTTTATCTGGAGTAGGATAGGAGAAAATATCTTCTTCACTCACTGGCGTATATAAGCTCAAGAAACGTTGTGCATCGATTGGTTCAGGCCAAATGGTAGAAGGAAGGAGTACATGGGGTGACCCTTGATCAACAAGTGCTTTTGCAATTTTTAGAATACTTTCATACTCTTCAAGTCCAACTCTATTCAGTATTCCTGCAAAATCACTGAGTGGGGAAAGAAGTATGACATGATCAATTAAATCTTGACTGTTCGATTTACTCAAATAATAAATAGATTTTTGGCTTCCTGTTGAGTGTCCTACTAATATTATTTTTTTTGCTCCTTTTGTTTTTACAAACTCGACTGCTCCTTGAATATCGTCTGCACAATCTGTAAACACCTCATGTGCTGCACCACCATAAAATGACGAGTATCCTGATTTCTTTCTTTTGTCTATTTTCTTAATCCGAGAGATGAGATCATGTCCTCTATTATTAAAAACAAGAACTGAAGAGTTCTGGTTTGCAAGTTGGGCGGCTATAGAACTTAGGGAGAGCATACTTCCTCCTAGTCCATGCACAATAATATACCACGTTTGTGCAGTTGAATTTCCTATGGTAAGTCCTTTGAGAAGAATTTTTTGTGGAGTAATAAATTCTACAATCTCTGCCATAAAAAGATTATATCAGATGTTTATCATTTCTTTGCCCTCATAAATTTAAATATTGTGTGTAAGGAGTATAATAATAGTATGAGTGATTTAAAAAAGAAAGATAATTCTTATTGGAGGCAACATTTAACTCCTGAGCAATACCGTGTATTAAGGGAGCAAGGAACAGAGGCTCCTTTTACTGGAAAGTTTGTGAATAATTTTGAGACAGGAATGTATGAATGTGCTGCTTGTGGTCAAGAGTTATTCTCAAGTGGTACAAAATTTCACTCAGATTGTGGATGGCCTTCATTTGATAAATCAATTGAAGGGAAAGTTGAATTATTAGATGATTATTCTCATGGGATGCACAGAATTGAAGTTCGATGTAATAATTGTGGAAGTCATTTAGGACATGTATTTGATGATGGACCACAAGAGACAACAGGGAAAAGATTCTGTATTAACTCTGTTGCGTTACGTTTTGAATCTAAAAAATAAAGACTATAACTTTTTTGCAAAGATCGAGTAGTAAGCTCTTTTTGCAGAGATTAATGCTCCTAATCCAAAAATTACTCCTACAAAAGAGATTATCCATCCAATAACAGGTATTGAGGTAATTGCATAGTAGATAATAAGACCTGCTGCAAATACAAATCCCCGGCTCCATGTAACATTTACAATCTCTGCCCCTTTTTTCCCAATGGTATATGCGACAAATATCTTACTGATATACAGCACTATGAAATAGATACCCATGAGTAATATAGAAAGAGGGATTAAAAATATCGTTATAAAAAGGAATAATCCGACAAACGGAACAACAATGAACGTGATAAGGCCAGTAAGAAACGCAGTTCCTGGACTCGTTCTTATTATCTGTGCTGTTTTATCAAAAAATCGAGGGAAGAATCGCATACATAAAATCCCAAGAAGGAGAGCAGTGAGAAAGCTTGCTAGGGTAAATATAAATGATATACCTGTAAATAATCCTTTTGCTCCATCCTTTGATGAGTCATGCTGTTGAGACGGTGGGAAGTGAGATACTTGTCCACTAATCGATGCTCCTTGAGATATATTTACTTTATTATTACTCCAATATGAAATATTGCCTTGTATGTTTGCATCTGAAGAAAAATTAAGTTCTCCAACTCCTGCAGTAATGTCTCCACCTACCTGATTACCTATTTGTACAGTTCCTCCTCCGATTGTCATACCTTTTTTTACAGGAGCATATATTTCTAAGTTTCCTACTCCTGCAACAAGTGATCCAGAAAGAGATGCGCTATCTGTGATGGTTACACTTCCCCCTGTTATGGTTGTATTCCCTCCTATATTTGAAGATATGGTAATATTTCCACCGGCTGCACGAACATCTTGTGCAATATCCCCACGAATTGTTACATTACCTCCAGCTACTAATAAATCACCATTAATTTTTCCGTCAATGAGTATGGATCCTCCTGCCACATAGGCATCGCCATTCACTGTCCCAGATATAACTACTTTGTCACCAGTTGCAAAATAGTCCCCATTTATTGTTTGGTTTTTTTGTAACGTTGGATTATCTCCTTTTGAGAGAGTTTGTGCAAAAGTAGGAGAAGTACTTGCTAAAAAAACAAAAATACTTATTAGAAACGTATAAAATAACTTCATATCTTGAGCATACAGTTTTTTTGTAAGAGAAGGATAATAAAATAGATTATGAGAGTATTTGAAATTTCGTTTCAAGTCCTGCCCAGATAAGGATTGAACTAAGAAAATCTACCTGGGTCATATCTGATTCAGGTGTATACACTAATGTAGAACGAGTATATTTTGTTCCAACTACTTTATCAAAATACATCCCAATACTTTTATTCTGACGTATTTTTTCAAAAGAAGGTTGGATAGGATCTCCACTTTTTTCAGAGATCTCTGGCAATGCGCCTACTTTTAATTTGAACTCAGTTAAGCCAATTGAATCTATACACGGATTCTCTCCTGATCCATGAGTTAAGCGTTTAATTTTCAGAGTATTTGTATACTCTCTAAACTGTGATTCTGCCCAAAAATCCAACGTTGTCTGCTTTTTATATTGTTTGCTCATTACCCGATTAAATACTCTATGGATAATCGTTATTTTATCTTCCCAGACAGAAAACAAAATTCCGCCTGCAAAGTTATGAGAAGTTTTTTCATACACACCTGCAAGAAATGTTTGAATTGTAGTGTCTTTTATGCGTTGTAAAATAAAATCTTTTTGATTTTCTAGATCTAGACGGTACGTAGTTTTACTCCCAATCTGTGCTGTATATAACGGAAGAAATGTATTCAAATACAACTCTTGAGTGAGTGGTGTGATTTTCATCTCAAAATTTGTACTAAAATGAGAATGTGATTTTTTAATTTTTTCAACTAAAGTAGGATAGAAGGACTCTTCCCATGAAAGATTATTATTTACTACCCACGCAATTTTTGAAGTGAGAAGGATGCTCTCTTCCATAATTTCCCAAATTATATCATGAGAAGAAATTCTATTATCTGAGTAATATTCTTGGAGAAATATGTTGAGATGGAGACATATATTTTGACTGAGTTGAGATGCGTTTAGGAAGTTTTACTGTAGTTGGTTCGAGTAGTTCATTCTCTAGTAAAAGTTTTCCTATGTCTGGAACTCGACATAGATATAACAGTTCAATACTTCCGTTATTTTTAAGATATGAGTCAACTGCTGTGTATCCTAATGCATATGATGCATCTTTTGCATATCCTCCTCCAAGGCTCGTGTCTCCCATACCTCTTTTTACACGGTATGTAATCATATATGCTTTTTCAGGTTTTACATATCGAGATAAATACTCAAAAATCTCCCGGAAGCTTTTCTGAATCATCTCAACAGCTTTTAATCTATAATAGTAAGTTTCGTATGCAGTTTGCGTAATAGTTCCCGAATTAATTTCATTATATACAGCAAGTCCTTCTCCCCATAGCATGGAGTCTGCATGAGGAAATATACGGAGTAGTGGGTTTTCTGTTTTCGCAAGATTATTTCGTTGGAAAACATGGCTTTCAATTTCATGTACAATAAGTCTTTTAACATTTCCACAGTATCTTTTTACTTTTGCTCCAATAATTAATTTATTACGATGTACTCGGATAATATGATCATTATGATAATCAATAACTATTTCACAAGTAAGTCCAGTCTCTTTTATATACTCTCTAAATATTTCTGCCATTTCTTCAGCGTCTCTAATTTTGCAGGTATCTGTTGAACAAAAAGAGATTGTTGGCATAATTCTCAGAAAATTTTTTCCATCTACATTTTGAAAAGGGAAAATATGGTG